>CAYJBG010000121.1:0-6258 GCA_964368085.1 uncultured Acidiferrobacterales bacterium
AAAACAGCTCCTGCGTTTGTCCAGTGAAGGAAGCCTCATTCACTGACGGCTTCGCACTCCGCACTTCTGCCCTCCATGGATGGAGTAATGCCGCGAGAGGGCAGGAGCCCGAAGCGGCCGCCATCCATGGCGGTCGGCCGGAAAACCGCTCCTGCGTTTCCGGCACTTCCGCCATCCATGGCGATCGCAGGACGCGCGGAGCGGCGCTTCCACATCGATTCTTGTTGAATGCTATTGCTTGACCCAGATTGTTTTGATGTTAACGAACTCACGAATACCCTGTAGCGCCAGCTCGCGCCCGTAGCCCGATGCCTTGATGCCGCCGAACGGCAGACGCGGGTCGCTTTTCACCACGCCGTTCACGAATGCCTGGCCGCAGTGCATGGCGCGTGCGAAGGTTTCGCCCTTTCCCGGATCGCCGGTGCAGACGCTGCCGCCCAGCCCGTAGCGGCTGTCGTTGGCGATGTGCAGGGCATCGGCCTCATCCCTTGCACGGATCGCGGCCGCGACCGGGCCGAACAGTTCGTCTTCGTAGGCCGGCATACCGGGTCGCACCTTGTCGAGCAGCGAGACCTTATAGTAATAGCCGGGACCCGCGACCGGTTCGCAGCCTATGAGCGGCACTGCGCCCTTACTAATGGACTCGGTTACCTGCCGGTGCAGGGCGTCGCGCAGGTCGGCGCGCGCCATGGGGCCGAGGTCCGTGTCTTCGCGTGTCGGATCGCCCTGCTTGAGTTGCGTGAGTCTTTGCTGGAAACGCGCCAGAAAATCCCCGGCAATGGCTTCCACCAGGACAATGCGCTTGGCGGCGATGCAGGACTGGCCGCCATTCAGGAAACGTGAGGTCACGGCCAGGCGCGCGGCCGCGTCGAGGTCGGCGTCGGCCAGCACCACGAAGGCATCCGAGCCGCCGAGTTCGAGCACGGATTTCTTGAGGTGCGTGCCGGCCGCGGCGGCGATGCGCCGGCCGGCGGCTTCGCTGCCGGTGAGCGTGACGGCGTGGATGCGCGCATCGGCGATTAGTTTCTCGGCCTGCTCCGGGCCGATGAGCAGGGTGCGGAACACATTCGCCGGGAAGCTCGCCTGGAAGATCTCCTCGATGGCGAGCGCACACTGCGGCACATTCGAAGCATGCTTGAGCAGCACCGTGTTGCCGGCCGCGAGTGCCGGGGCGGCGGCGCGGAACGCCTGCCAGAACGGGAAGTTCCACGGCATGATCGCAAACAACGTACCGAGCGGCTGGCAAGCGACGTAGCTTTTACCGGCGCCCGCCACGGATGGCGGCCGCTTCGGGCTCCTGCCCTCACGCGGCATTACTCCATCCATGGAGGGCAGAAGTGCGGAGTGCGAAGCCGTCCCTACGGGGACAAACGCAGGAGCAGCTTTTCCGCCTTCGGTGGCGATGACTTCGTCAGCGAGAAAGCGTTCCGCATTCTCAGCATAGTAGTCGCAGCCCGTGGCGCATTTTTCCACCTCGGCGCGTGCCTCGCGGACCGGCTTGCCCATTTCAAGTGTAATGATGGCGACGTATCGGTCGCGTTGCGCGCGCAGCTGTTGCGCGGCGCGTTTGAGACAGACGGCGCGCTCGGCGACCGCTGTCATCGCCCAACCGATACTTGCCGCGCTCACTTGTTGCAGGACGTTATCAATCTGCGTATTGTCCAGCGCCGGAAAGGTCTTGAGCGTTTCACCGGTTGCCGGGTTCTGGGTAGCGATGGCCATTGGTCAGAAAGCCGCAGGGAAGAGATGTAAGTAACGTAACGCCATCTATACTAAATAACAATTCTTATGACCTCACGATCCGTCCGCATTGTGCTCCCGCTTGTCCTGCTTGTAGCCCTTGGCCAGCAGGCGGCTGTTGCCGCGCCCGGCGAAGACGAGTCCATGGATGGACGAGGTAGCCCGCGTCGGGAACAGGCGGTCGAGGAGAAGCAGCGCCAGCAGTACACGCAGGCGCTTGCCGCGCTGCGCGCCGGCGACCTGGCGCGCTTCCAGAGGCTGCGCGACGGCCTCAACGACTACGCCTTGCAGCCGTACCTCGACTACGAATTCCTGAAAGACCGCATCGCCACCACGCCCGTGTCGAAACTGCACGACTTCCTTGACCGCAATCCGGAAGCGGCGGTGAGCGACCAACTGCGCAAAAAGTGGCTGAAGGGGCTCACCGAGCGCGGCGACTGGAACACCTTTCTCGCCGAATTTCGCGGCATCGATCCCGATAACGAGCTCAACTGCGAGCGCATCATGCACCTCATCAAGGCGGTCCAGGATCAGTCCGGCCTGATGTATGAGGTCGGCAAGCTGTGGCTCACCGGCAGCCGCCTGCCGGCGGCGTGCGATCGGGTGTTCGAGGCGTGGCGCAAGGCCGGGCACATGACCGCGGAGATGGTCTGGGCGCGCATCCAGATCGCCATGGAGAAACGCAACCTGACGCTCGCCGAGAACCTGGGCCGGTATCTTGAGCCCTCCGAGCGCGTGTGGGTGCAGCGCTGGCTGGCGATGCACCGCCAGCCGCAGGCGGAGCTGCTGCACTTCCGCTACCCGGTGGAGACGCCGGTGGCGCGCGGCATTATCCGTCATGGCGTGGTGCGTCTTGCCTATAACGATCCGGACGAGGCCATGCGGCTTTGGCAAACATTTAAAGATCGTTACGAATTCTTCGGCGAGGACGAGAAGTACGTGCTCCGTTGGGTCGGCGTTCTCGCCGCCCAGGCACATCACCCGCGTGCTGTAGAATGGTTGTCGGCGGCCTCAGCGGATGTGGATGACGAGACCTTGCGCCAGTGGCGGGTGCGAGCGGCGATTCGCAATGGCGAATGGCAAACGGGTCTGCGCTTCCTTGCCTTGTTGCCCGAACAGGAACAGAAAGAAGGCGAGTGGCGATACTGGAAGGCACGCATGCTGGAGCGCACCGGCGAAGTGAAGCAGGCAAAGAGTCTCTACCAGGTGCTGGCCAAGGAACGCAGCTATTACGGTTTTCTCTCCGCCGATCGCGTCGGCCAGCCGTACGCCATGCAACACGTGAGCGTGCAGGCCAGCCCGGAGGAGGTAAGCGCCACGCTGGCGCGCCCCGGCATCCAGATGGCGAAGGAACTGTTTACGCTCGGCGACACCAACGCGGCGCGCCGCCAGTGGACCTGGGTCACAAGCCGTCTGAACAACCGTGAACTCGCGGTGGCGGCGGTGCTGGCGCGCCACTGGGGTTGGCACGACCGCGCGATTCTCACGGTTGCCAAATCCGATCACCTCGACGACCTCGAACTGCGCTTCCCGGTGCTGTACCGCGACATGGTCGAGGCCAATGCCCAGCGCAACAATATCGACTCCGACTGGGTGTACGGCGTGCTGCGCCAGGAGAGCGCCTTCGTGACCGACGCGCGCTCCGAGGCCGGCGCGCTCGGGCTCATGCAGCTCATGCCGCGCACCGGCCGACTGACCGGCCGGCGTATCAACCTGCTTCTGCCGAACAACACCGCGATCCTGAATGTCGAGAACAACCTCAAGCTCGGCGCCAGCTATCTGCGCACCGTGCTCGACGTCAACCGTGGCCACCAGGTGCTGGCCACGGCCTCGTACAACGCCGGTCCGAACCGCGTGCGTGTGTGGCTGCCCAATGAGCAGCCACTCGATGCGGATGCCTGGGTGGATACGGTACCGTACAACGAAACGCGCAACTACGTGAAGAACGTGATGGCGTTTACTGCCGTGTACGCCTACCGTCTCGAGACGGCCGTGCGGCGTTTGCGGGAGCGCATGCCGTCGGTGTTCCCGGGCGGCATGACCGACTTGCCGGAACCGGAGGCAACCCAGTGAGCAGACTGCGCATCGCCGTGCTGGGCGGGACCGGTTTCGTCGGACGCAGCCTGTGCGAGCGGTTGGTCGCGGACGGTCACGACGTTCGCATCCTCACGCGCCGCGCCGAACGCCACCGCGATCTGCTGGTGCTGCCGACCGCGACGGTGATCGACGCCGATGTGCACAACCCGGTCGTGCTCAAGCGCGAGTTCCAGGGGCTGGACGCGGTCGTGAATCTGATCGGCATCCTGAATGAGCCCGGGCGCGACGGTAAAGGTTTCGAACGCGTGCACGCCGAGTTGCCGACCAAGGTGGTGCAGGCCTGCCGCCAGAGCGGCGTGGCGCGCCTGTTGCACATGAGCGCCCTGCATGCGTCACCGGACGGTCCGAGCCACTACCTGCGCAGCAAATGGCGCGGCGAGAAAATCGTGCACGAGGCCGAGAGCAACACGCTGCACGTCACAAGCTTCCGGCCGTCGGTGATCTTCGGGCCACGCGACAGTTTCACCAATCGTTTTGCCGGGCTGCTCCGGCAGGTGCCGTTTGTGTTTCCGCTCGCCTGCGCCAACGCGCGCCTGCAGCCCGTGTATGTCGCGGACGTGACGCAGGCGTTCGTGCTCGCCCTCGGACGGCACGCGACCTTCGGCCAGCGTTATAACCTGTGCGGGCCGCAGGTCTACAGCCTGCGGGAAATCGTGGCTTACCTCGCTCAGACGCTCGGCCTCAAGCGCCGCATCCTGGCGCTCAACGACACCCTCTCGCGTCTACAGGCCACGCTCCTGCAATTTGCACCCGGCAAACCGTTCACTCCCGACAACTACCGATCGTTGCAGGTGGCAAGCGTCTGCGATGCTTCGTTCCCGGCTGTTTTTGGCACCACCCCAGGCCGGTTTGATGAAATTGTGCCTACCTACCTCGGCCGCTTCGAACACTAGAGTTCCCTTAATCTCTGCAATTCTCCAGTTGAAGCAGTATTTCCAGTCTGCGGTTAGTAACCGCTAACGCCAGGATAATCAGCAGAGCGATATATGGTTGTATTGACCAGACCAATGGCTAGTTCGTTGCTATGCACCTGCTCTGGTCCGGCCGATACTCAATGGCTGATGGCGGTGACGGACATGGTTGTCCCGGGAACGCGATCTGGAAACACAGTAAACCAGGGATTCCTTCCACAAGGAGGCGATAATGAATCTTTATGTCGGCAATATTTCCTCGTCTGTACGTCATTCCGAATTGCTGCATATGTTCGAAGGCACGGGTCAGGTGCTTTATGCTCGGCTCGGCGAGTCGAAGACCGATGCCGGCGACAAGGGTTATGCCTTCGTGTATGTCCCCAATGAAGAACGCGCCCGCACGGTGGTGGCGAGTCTGAACGGTACCCTGCTCAAGGGCGAGAAGCTGACCGTGAGCCCAATGGCCGAGCGCCCGGGTGTCGTGGGTGGCGGCGCCAAGTAACGATTTACTCCTTCAGGTAAAAGGCCGCACGCCATTGCGGCCTTTCTTTTTGTCCATAATTTTAGAGACGTTCACCAACTCCCCCTCTCCCGCATCAGCGGGAGAGGGCAAGGGGTGAGGGCTTTATTTCGTGTTCACCAACTCCCCCGCTCCCGCGCCCTCACCCTCATTCCCTCTCCCGGAGGGCCCTCACCCTTTGCCCTCTCCCAGGGGGAGAGGGGAAGTTAGTGAGAATCCATATTTCGGTCGAGGCGAGCCGATGCGCGCTTGCGCGCGACTTTATTTTATCCCAAGTTTCGCGAGCCGCGCGCCTCGTTCCGCCGCAGGCAGGCGACTTAAAGTGCGCGTCAGCCGGTAAAACGCGGGCAGGTCGCCGTGTAAATCCGCCAGCATTTTCTGAAATGCCGGAACGTATTGTTGGTAAAGACCGACGGACGCGAGGTGGGCGTTGTTGAGGTCCTGTGCGAACCACGCGTCATAGCCGTCGTGCCCACCCCACTGTTGCCGCAGCACGGCGTACTCGGCACGCAGCGCCTCGAATTCGCTCGCCTTGGCGGCGCGCATCGGTTCCGCCGGTAGCGGCATGGCATACAACGTCTCCAGACGCGCGCGATATTTCAGCAGCAGTTCCACAAACAGCGCATGGCGCGCCTTGTTGCGCCGGGCATTGTCCAGGGTGGCCGCATCGTTGCCATGCGCCAGCCAGCGGCGCAGGCCTTCGATCTCGACGGTGGTGGCGAAGGATTCATTGAACGCGGCATCGCCGCGCAGGTACACCTTCCGGTGGGCGAGTTCGTGAAAGATCAGCGCCGCGATGTCCGCGTCGCTGCGCCGCAACTGGCTGCTGAATACCGGATCGGCGAACCATCCGAGCGTGGAGTAGGCGGCGACACCCGCCACGCGCACGTCCAGCCGGTCTTGTTTCAGCGCCGCGGCAAACCGTTGTGCGCGCGCGTGTGAAAAATATCCACGATAAGGCACGCAGCCGGCGACCGGGAAACACCACTC
>CAYJBG010000122.1:0-6201 GCA_964368085.1 uncultured Acidiferrobacterales bacterium
CGCCGGCCGCCGCGCAGACCGCGCTCACCAGCTCGTGCGCCTTGAGACTCAGTTCGTGCAACTGCTTGGCGCGCTCCGGGCCGATCCAGCTCACGATGGTGTATTTGTCGCCGGGCGCGCCCGGGTTGTCGAGATAGCCCTGCCAGAGTCGCGCCGCCTGTTCGCCGCAGCCGGCGATCGTCTCCAACTGTGCCGCCACCTTGGCGCCGTCCGCGCCGCGTTTGTGCATTACCGCCACCGCCTGATCGAGAATCTGCATATGCCCTCCGCTCGGCTTTCAAAGACCCTTGTTCGATCCTGATTATAGGACGATTGCCGTACCCTACCAATGACAGCCGGACATACGGGCCCGCTGGGGCCGGGCCGGCGTAAGTCGGAATGTGACTCCACTGAAGCTATGCCAAAGAAAGAGGACTTTAGCGTTGGTTAACATCAAAAAAGTACGATATCAGTTTGCGCAAAGTTCAATGTGACCTATAGTAAACCAATCCCCATTCTACCCCTTCGGCCTCCGGAAAAGTTGATGCTGCCAGCGTCCATGCGAAGTCATCGATTCGGCAAACGATTGGCGCGTACGCTCTTCACTATGTGGTCGCTTGCTCCCCTTGCCGTGCTCGCTTGGACTACAGATGAAATCGCGCGCGTCACACCGGACCGGTGGGTTCTGCGCGACATGGAGTATCTGCCGCAACCGAACGGCGCCGTGAAGATTCGTTACCGCGTGGTGGAGGACGCCTATGTCATCATTCGCGCGCACGCCGCGCACCCGCCGTTTCCGCTGTTAAAGCACATCGTGGCGCGCTCGCTGCGCACGCCGGGCATGTATGAAGAGACGTGGGACGCGCGCGATGAGAGCGGCCGGCCGATGAGCCATTTCAAAGCACAAGTCATCGTGCGCGCCGAGCCGGTCAATTTTCAGCCAGCCGCGCACGAACTCGAAGGCGCGCTCGCCGATCCCCCGATCGCCCCGGCGCTCGCCATCTCGCATCACCTGCACAACCCCAGCCAGTGCGGCGTACTCGCTATTACCGCCGAGATTCCGGCCGACAAACCCGACGTCATCCTCGTGCGCAGGCTGGGCGCGTTCGCGGCTTATGGCGCCAAGCTCGGGCTTGGCATCCGCGTGTACGTAAACGAACATTTCGCCGGCGAGCTCATGCTGCCGCGCGGGGACGTTGCCGCGGCGAGCGTATATCGGGTACCGGTAACACTTGCGGGGCTGCGGTCCGGGCCGAATGTGATCCACGTCGTGATGACCGACTTCGCCGACCATCACGGCGTGGCCACTTTGGAATACCGAAAACCGTGATGGCCTTGCGCAAATATAAAAAATTCGCCGCCGCGTTAGCAGGTCTCGCGCTGATGGCTTTGAGCGCCGGCGCACACGCCTTCAGCACGTATAACGTCGTCTTCATCACCCGCCTCGACGCCAGCCCCAATCCATTCAATCCCGACCGCGAGACCAGCACCGTGACCGTGGGCACGTTCGAGTACGCCGAGTGGTTTTGGTTGGTGCCAAGCACAATGGTCCGACCCACGGTGATTGTGACTGTCGCCGGTAGACCGTTGATCGGGGACGTCACCGCCGAGCAGCAGGGCCCCATCAGCTTCTTCGGCGTGCCGCCGATTTTCTTTTTCTTCAACCAAATTGGCGAGTGGACCACACCACGACCTGGGACGGTCTGGATTTAGCAGGCGCCACCGTGGCGCCGGGTCCGCATCTCGCCTTGGTCAACGTCTATGCCGGCGCCGCCACGATGTTTCAAAGCTTCATCTGGGACGTGCGGCCGGACATTCAACTCGCGCTCATGCTCGCGCCGACGGAAGTCATGCCGGACGGCACCGTTACCGCAAGCGTCACAGCTACCGATGCGCAAGGCAATGCCGTGCCGAACTATGCCGTGCGACTGGAGGCCACCGCCCCGCAATACACTACCGAACCCTGCGCCGATTGCGGCGGGCATTCGCACGGCGGCGGTCGGCCGGTTTCTCGATGCAGGCGGCGCGGACTTGGGTTCCACGACCAACGGCGCCACCGGCCCCGCCGGCGAGGCGCTCACACTCGGCTACCGGGCCGATGCCTTTGGCGGAGTGGATACGCTGCGCGCCAGCGCGTTCTTCCAACCCGACCTGTTCGACACACAACGGTTGACCGTGCGCGTGCCCAACTTACAGCTTTTGCCCAATTCCGCCGACTATGTGAAGATTGGCGGCACCATCGAGCATCGCGGCCCGCCGGGGTTTACAACGGATAACAATCACTACGGCACTGCCACGTTGGCCGCCGCCATTCAGGTAATTTCCGCCGAGCATCGCCGTACCTTCACGCAGTTGCTGAAAATCAACGACATGAGCCTGCCGTTTGGCGGCGGGTTCGATATTTACGGGCGCTGGCATACCGATATCGACGTGCCGGGATGTCGACAACCGGGTTTTGGCCACTGCACGCATCGGTTGGGACAGGACGTCGATGTGGACGACCTGACGGCGGATGGAACGCTTGTTGATGGACTATGGCTTCGAGAAGCAGTGGCACAAGGGCGTGGTAATTTTCGCAACGAAGGGAACCATTTTCATTTGTCATTCCCTTAAGAACTAAACATGTCGGGAAGGAATCCATGAGGCAAGCAGGCACTTCAATATCGGTGTTGTTTCTGGCGCTGCTCGCCATAGCATCCTTGCACGCCCAGGAATTCGAGCCGGGTAATCGTATTGACGCGCGGGTGAGCGCAAAGGTGTTGCACAAACCTAAGGAAAATATTTTTACGTACCGCTATACCGTGGAAAACGGCAAAACGGCCGCACAAAGCATCTGGCGGCTTCAAATCAATATGCCTGACGACGGCCTGGTACAGCAGATGTCGGGCCCTGCAGGCTGGTTTGAACCCGGCCTCAGCCCTAAAGGGCGAGGATGGAACCCTCAATTACGCTCGGTAGCGTTCGTGAGCTGGGCGGCGCCCACTAATGTCCAAATCGCTCCTCGCAAATCCGGGAAGGGCTTCGCCTTCATCTCAATCAATTCCTTGCCCGGTATTGTGAACTACTACGTCGAGGGTTATGCACCGGCGCCAAGCTTTCCCGCCGGTGGTGCCCCGAGTGGTCCTATACCAGGCTACGATGACCTTACCCCTTACGGCCCCGGTGTCGTCGGCCGTACGGTCGGACCGGTCAAACCGCCCACGCCCTTGATCCCGGCAGTGTTCGTGGATTATCTGATCGGCATGGTGGAGGAAGCGACCCGGTTGGGGTGGATGCACGACAAGGAGCCAAGGCACAGTCTCCTTGTCGATCTCAAGGAGGCTAAAGCCGCATTGTTGCGCGGCGATACCAAGGCTGCGCGCAAAAGACTCAAAGACGTGCTCGATGGCGTTCGTGTTGGCGAGCACGGCGAGGAAGACGGAAGAAAAGAGAAAGACAAGGATGATCGCGGAGGAGAGGGCAAGGAATCGTCTGCCGAAGGAGCCGCGTTGCTGCGGTACAACCTTCGCTACCTGATCGCGAGACTGTAATCGTCTCGGTCTATCGAAATCGATGAATCGGCAACTGTTTCTGGGCCTGGTGCTTGTAGTAACACCTTTATCATCCGCCGTGGCGGATGTCTGGCGCGATGCCGAATCCAAAATCCAGCGGCTCGCTCCTGCCGCGTTCAAGGAGTTACCAATCGATTTTGTTTCAGAATTAGAACGGCGGGGATGCACCATTCCTCAACCACACCGCGAGGCAGTATATGCGTTGCCGCGCAACGTACTTTCTGGCCAGTTTGCCGCCAAGGGTCAGCAAGACTGGGCCGTGCTCTGCTCCAGAAAAGGGACGAGCGCCATTCTTATTTTCTGGGGCGGCCCCAATACATGCCCCACTCCGATCAACGAGGAGAAAGATGAACTCTTTCTGCAAGGCCTGACCACGGAGATCGGCTACTCCAGGGGGATCAGCGCGGTTACCCGGACTCGCGGCCCGGAACCTGTCGTTTTGGAACACCATGCCGTCGAAGACGCCTTTCTGGGAAAACACTCCGGTATATCCTACTGTGACAAAGGCGAGTGGAAATCCTTAGTCGGAGGGGATTAGGCCGCTGCGCTACAACCTCCGCCACCTGATCGCAGGCTTGCAGTCGCCCGACAAAAACTAATCCGGAATATATTGCCGGTGCCCGTCCGGCCGCCACGCGGGGGCGATCACGTTCGGCATGCTGGAGCGATCGAGAATCGTGGCTGGGGCGACGGTGAACTCGCCGTACTTGCGGTTGATACGATCGACGGCGGCGAACCGGCTTAAGGCGCGCACCTCGTCCGGGGTGAACAGTTCGAACTGGCCGCTGGTGTTACGCAAATGTGTGGCGGTGATCTGCACCTGAATGACCGCCTCGCCCTGCCAACGATCGCGGAACAGTGCGCGTGCGTGCTCGAAAAAACGTCGGCCGTCCGGCACGCCGTACGCGACCGCCATGGATGGCGGAAGTGCCGGAAACGCAGGAGCAGTATTCCGGCCGACCGCCATGGATGGCGGAAGTGCCGGAAACGCAGGAGCAGTGTTCCGGCCGACCGCCAGCACCGCCTCGATGCCCGCCTCGGGCGCGGCGTAACGCAGACCGACGTACAACTTGCCGGCCTGCGTGTCGAGGCGGCGCAGGCGTGCCGCCACCTTCTCGCACATGTGGCGCAGGTAAGTCTCGATGGTGCGCGCGCTGGTAGTGTGCGGCGGCAGCACCTTGCCATGGCCGACGCTTTTCGGCGGCGCGATGTCCTGCACCACCGCGCCGGTATCGCGTCCCTGGCAGGCAAGCCACAGGTGTTTGCCGGTAATGCCGTAGCGGCGCGCCAGCACGTTCATCGGCAGCGCCGCCACCTCGCCGCAGGTGTGCGCGCCGTGCCGGGCGAGGAACGCCGCAGTGCGCGGACCGATGCCGCAGATTTTCTCGACCGGCACGTCTTTCAAACGCTCACGCGTCTCCCACGGCGGGATAACCGTGATGCCATTCGGTTTCTTTACATCCGAGGCGTACTTGGCGGTGAGCTTGGTAGCCGCCACGCCGACCGAGCACGGCAGGCCGTCGCTCACGTCACGCACCAGGCGCTGCGTCATGCGCGCCATGTGCTCCGGGGAGCCGTGCAGACGCTGGCAATGGGTTACGTCGAGAAACGCCTCGTCCACGCTGAATACCTCGATGTCCGGGGTAATGGCCGTGAGCGCATGCATGATGCGGGTGGATTCCGCAGCGTACACCTTTGGCCGCGCCGGGCGCTGGATCAGGCCCGGACAAAGCTTGCGCGCCTCGTAGATTCTCATGCCGGTTTTCACGCCGCGGGTACGCGCTTCGTACGAACAGGTGATCAGAGTCGTGCCAACCGCGCCATTCGTGACCCCGACCGGCCGGCCGCGCAGTTCAGGAAAGTCGCGTTGCTCGACCGACGCGAAGAACGCGTTCATGTCGATATGCAGGATGGCGCGCGGCCAGTAGCAGCCGGCGTCATCTTTCTGGTTGCGGGTTGATGCGGCCATGATAGAGACTTGCTCGTAGTCAGCCCCTGAGTATTAGCACGGAGTGCGCAGAGGCGCAGAGAACGCGGAGAAAAGCGTTTCAGGTTTAAACCTGGAATTTCTTTGCGTTCTCTGCGCCTCTGCGCCTCTGCGACCTCTGCGTTGATTCCAGAGACAGTCTGAAATAACTACCGATAAGACCGCATCTGCCCGACCACCACACCCTGAATGGCGACGCGCTCGGCGGCGAAACGCATCGGCGCCATGCCGCGGTTCGCCGGACGCAGGGTAATGGACCCGTCCGGATTGCGCCGGAAGTGTTTGAGCGTCGCCTCCTGGTTGTCGATCAGCGCCACCACCATCTCGCCGTCGCGCGCGCTGTTACGGCTTTCCACAATCACCATGTCGCCGTGCAGGATACCGGCCTCGATCATGGACTCGCCATCGACACGCAGCACGAAGCGGTTCGGTCCCATGAAGAACCCGGAAAGATCGATCTCGGTCTCGTCCGGAATCGCCTCGATCGGGAGCCCCGCGGCGATGCGCCCGAGCACGGGCAGCACGGCACGGGGGTCCCTCGATATCCCTGCAGTCGTGTCGCCCGCACCCTTGCCCGCCAGGCGGATACCGCGCGCCCGGTCGGGAGTAATGGCGATCAACCCCGCCGCTTCGATCGCGCGCAGGTAACGATGCACGGTGCCGCGCGAGACGATGCCAAGGTGT
>CAYJBG010000123.1:0-6138 GCA_964368085.1 uncultured Acidiferrobacterales bacterium
GGTGGATATCGGCGCCGCTTTCGACCAGGGACTGGATCGCCTTGTTCACGGCGGCACGACTTACCCCGAGACGTTCGCCCAGCACCGTGCCGGAGTGAAACACGCCGTCCGCGAGGAGCTTGAGCAATGCATGGCGGGTAGTCATGGAACCTGAAATTATAGGGGAAGCACGCCTGCCCAAGGATAGCTGTTCTGGACCAAGCACGCCCGCACAAAAATTGCCGTTCTAGGGCGCGCTCAACCCTTGAACCGCCGGGTCCGGGCCGATCGCCGGCGCCGGCGCCCGGCCGAGCAGCTCGCTCACGGTTACCAGCTTGTAACCCTTCTTGCGCAGCCGCAGCACAATGCGCGGCAACGCCTCGGCCGTGCGCCAGCCGCGGCCATTCATGTGCATGACCACGATCGAACCGTTCCTGGCCTGGTCCGAGACGTAGTCGATCAGCCGCTTGCTGGAAATACGCGAGTCCGGATCGCCGGAAGCGAGATCGTACTGGATTGCGATCATGCCGGCCTCCGCGCCGAGGCGCGCAACGCGCGCATCCAGCTCACCATAGGGCGCGCGGAACAGCGTCGCGCTCCGGCCGGTGAGCGTGTACAGCATGTCCTGGGTGCGGACGAGCTCTTCGCGCACGCGCTCATCGCTTTCGTTCGGGAGGTGCGGATGTAAATAGGTATGGTTCGCCAACTCGAACTGCGGGTGGTTCGTGAGTTCCAGGGTCTCGTCCGGATGCTCCTCCATCCATTTCCCGCCGAGAAACAATGTCGCCGGCACCTGCAAGTCGATAAGCGCTCGAATCACACGCTCATCGAACTGACTTGGTCCCTGCGTCGCGCAGGCGTCGAAGGTGAGTGCGATTCTCTTTTTGCGGCGCGGGCCGTTTTTTACCACCTCGGGCGCGACTGCCGGCAAAGCCGGTGCGACCTGTACCCCGGCAAGCGGCGGCTCATACGGCAACGGCGCACCCACGGCCTGCTCATCCTGATGCAGTGCAGGCGTTGGCAGCAGTGCGCAGCCGCCGGTCAGTCCGGCGAGCAGCAGCAAGGCGAGGCGCCCTCGCCATGGGTGCTGGCTTTTCATGCAGCGGATCGAAACCGAATGAGCGCGCACCGGAGGCGCGGGATTAACGGGCAATACAGATGATATGGAGACCTCGCGGAAAAACTGCTCCTGCGTTTCCCGCACTTCCGCCATCCATGGCGGTCGGCCGGAAAGCTGCTCCTGCGTTTCCAGCACTTCCGCCATCCATGGCGGTCGCATGCAGGCCGCCATCATAAACAAATGCCGGCCGCGCATCAGGCCTTGCCGCCGGCGAGCAACAACCAGGTTTCGAGTACGCTATCCGGATTGAGCGAGATACTCTCGATGCCCTCCGCCACCAGCCATTGCGCGAAGTCCGGGTGATCGGACGGCCCCTGGCCGCAGATGCCGATGTACTTGTCGAGGCGGCGGCAGGTCTGGATCGCCTGATGCAGCAGCGCTTTCACGGCCGGGTTGCGCTCATCGAAGCCGGCGGCCACCAGCCCGGAGTCGCGGTCGATGCCGAGGGTGAATTGCGTCAGGTCGTTGGAGCCGATGGAAAACCCGTCGAAGTACTGGAGAAACTCTTCCGCCAGCAGGACATTGGACGGAATCTCGCACATCATCACGATGCGCAGGCCGTTGTCGCCACGCTTCAAGCCGTTCTCGGCCAGCAGCGCGCTGACCGCCATGGCCTCTTCCACGGTGCGCACGAACGGCACCATGATCTCGACATTGGTGAGTCCCATGGCGTCGCGCACCTGCTTGAGCGCGCGGCATTCGAGCTCGAAGCAATCGCGGAATGAATCGGCGATATAACGCGAGGCGCCGCGAAAGCCGAGCATGGGGTTTTCTTCCACCGGCTCGTACAGCTTGCCGCCGATGAGATTGGCATACTCGTTCGACTTGAAGTCGGAGAGACGCACGATCACCGGCTTCGGCCAGAACGCGGCGGCGAGCGTGGCGATGCCCTCGACCAGCTTGTCGACATAGAACGTCACCGGGTCGGCATAGCCGGCGCTGCGCGTCTCGACTTCCTTCTTGATGTCGTCCGGCAGGCGCGGGTAGTTGAGCAGGGCCTTGGGATGCACGCCGATCTGGCGGTTAATCACAAACTCCAGACGCGCGAGGCCGATGCCTTCGTTCGGCAGCCACTGAAAATCGAAGGCGCGCTCCGGGTTGCCGACGTTCATCATGATCTTGACCGGCGGTTTGGGCAGCTTGTCGAGCAGAAGTTCGTGCACCTCGTGTTCCAGGATGCCGTCGTAGATGTAACCGGTGTCGCCCTCGGCGCAGGAAACGGTCACCGGCCGGTCGCCCTTGAGCACCGAGGTGGCATGGCCGGTGCCGACCACCGCCGGGATGCCCAGCTCACGCGCGATAATGGCGGCGTGGCAGGTGCGCCCGCCACGGTTGGTGACAATGGCCGAGGCGCGCTTCATCACCGGTTCCCAGTCCGGGTCGGTCATGTCGGTCACCAGCACATCGCCGTCGCGCACCTCATGCATGTCGGCGCTCTTCAACACCACCCGCACCGGTCCGCTGCCGATCTTCTGACCGACGGCGCGGCCCTCGACCAGTACCGGCGAGTGGCTCTTCAGGCGATAGCGGGTGAGCTTGCGCTCGTCGCCCGGCGCCTTCACCGTTTCCGGCCGCGCCTGCACAATGTACAGCCCGCCGTCGTCGCCGTCCTTGGCCCACTCGATATCCATCGGCCGGCCATAGTGGTTCTCGATGATCAGCGCCTGGCGCGCGAGCGTCTCGATCTCGGCATCGGTCAGGCAGAAACGCCCGCGATCGGCCTCCGGCACGGCCACGGTCATCACCGCCTGGCCCTGCGAGCCGCCATCGGCATAGATCATCTTGCTGAGCTTGCTGCCGAGGCGTCGCTGGATCACGGCGCGCTTGCCGCGCGCGAGCATCGGCTTGTGCACATAGAACTCGTCGGGGTTGACCGCGCCCTGCACCACGGTCTCACCGAGTCCATAGGAAGCCGTGATGAACACCACGTCGCGAAACCCCGACTCGGTGTCGAGCGTGAACATGACACCGCTCGCCGCCGTGTCGGCACGCACCATGCGCTGGATGCCGGCGGACAGCGCCACATCGGCGTGCACGAAGCCCTTGTGCACGCGGTAGGCGATGGCGCGGTCGTTGTAGAGCGAGGCAAACACGCGGCGCACCGCCGCCAGCACCGCGTCGACGCCGCGCACGTTGAGATAGGTTTCCTGCTGGCCGGCGAACGAGGCATCGGGCAGGTCTTCGGCGGTGGCGGACGAACGCACCGCCAGCGCGATGTCGTGTCCGGATTTGCGGAGCAGCACGGCGTGCGCCTGGCGGATCGCCTGCTCGAGCGCGGGTTGCAGCGGCGCCTCTTCGATCCAGCGGCGAATCTCGGCGCCGGTAACCGCCAGCGTCTTGACATCCTCGACATTGAGCCCCTCCAGCCGTTCATGGATGCGCGCGGTCAGCTTGCCGAAGGCGAGGAACTCGCGGAAGGCATCGGCGGTGGTCGCAAACCCGCCCGGCACTTTGACATCGGCGTGCGCCAGCCGGCCGATCATCTCGCCGAGCGAGGCGTTCTTGCCGCCGACGCGGCCGACATCGGCCATGGACAGCGTGTCGAACCAGGCGATATATCTTTCCGTCATGGGGTCCTTACTCCGGTTTGCGCGGACAGGGTGCCTGCCGCATACTCAAAAAAACAGCCGGACGTATTATACCCAATGAAACCACGGCGCACGGTGTTCTTCGTCTCCGACCGTACCGGCATCACCCTCGAGACGCTGGGAAAAACGCTGCTGACGCAGTTTCCGGGCATAGATTTCCACAAACACATCCTGCCGTTCGTGGACACCGAGGAAAAGGCCCGGACGGCTTTGGCGGAAATCAATGATATCGCCCGCTCCGAACCACAGCGCCCGATTGTCCTCAGCACCCTGCTCAACGCACAGCTGCGCGCCATCATTGCCCCGGCGGACGCTCTGGTCCTCGATCTGTTCGAGGGTTTTCTGAGCCGGCTGCAGGCCGAGCTGCATGTGCGGCCGAGCTATGAACTCGGCCTGTCGCATGGCATGGGCAGCCAGGTTGCCTACGAAGCGCGCATGGCGGCGGTGAATTACACGCTGGCGCATGACGATGGCATGACGACCACCAACTACACGGACGCCGATCTGATCCTCGTCGGTGTATCGCGCTCCGGCAAGACCCCCACCTGCCTGTACCTCGCCATGCAATACGGCATCCGCACCGCCAATTACCCGCTCACGCCCGACGACTTCGCCAACACCACCCTGCCGAAGCCGCTCACGCCCTTCCGCAACAAGCTCTTCGGCCTGACGATCACTCCGGAACGCCTGGCCGCGATCCGCAACGAACGCAAGCCGGGCAGCCACTATGCATCGGCGGACAACTGCCGGGGGGAAATCCAGGCGGCTGAGCGGCTGCTGCGGCACGAAGGCATACCGCTGCTCGACACCACCGCCAAGTCGGTCGAAGAGATCGCCATCACCATACTGCGCCAGAGGGGCCTGGCCTCGCGTCTGCAAGGCTGAGCGCTCCGGCGAACGGATGCATGCCGGGCGCATTCGGTATAAATTGCTTTCGTAAACTTCGCGCTTCGTGCCCAGCGCGCATCACCGGAGGATCTCATGCCGTACAGCAGCAAACCCCTGGTCATCACTACTCTGCCGCTGTGGGTCAACGGCAAACCCACACCGGCCGGTAGCCGCCGCAGTACCGATGTCTTCAACCCGGCCACCGGCGAAGTCATCCGCAGGGCGCCCCTGGCCAACCAAGCCGATATCGACAAGGCGGTGGCCGCCGCCAAGGCGGCGTTCCCCGGCTGGCGCGACACGCCGCCGCTCAGGCGTGCCCGCATCCTTACACGCTACCGCGAGTTGATGGAGGCAAATCAGAAGGAGCTGGTGAGCCTCATCAGCGAGGAGCACGGCAAAACCCTGCCCGATGCCGCCGGTTCCCTGCAGCGCGGCATCGAAGTCATCGAGTTCGCGAGCGGCGCGCCGCATCTGCTCAAGGGCGAACACGCCGAGGACGTCGGCCGCGGCGTCGACTGTCACTCGCTCCTGCAGCCGCTCGGCGTGTGCGCCGGCATCGCGCCGTTCAATTTCCCGGCGATGGTGCCGCTGTGGATGTTTCCGGTCGCCATCGCCTGCGGCAATACCTTTATTCTCAAACCTTCGGAGAAAGTGCCCTCCACCGCGCTGCGCATGGCCGAGCTGTTCAGCGAGGCCGGTCTGCCGGATGGTGTGTTCAACGTGGTGCCGGGTGACAAGGAGGCGGTCGATGCGCTGCTCAGCCATCCGGACGTGGCGGCGATTTCATCGGTCGGCTCGACGCCGGTGGCGCAGTACATCTACGAAACCGCGGCCCGCCACGGCAAGCGCGTGCAGGCGCTGGGCGGTGCCAAGAACCACGCGGTGGTAATGCCGGATGCCGACCTGCCGTTCACCGCCGACGCCCTGATCGGCGCCGGTTATGGTTCAGCCGGCGAGCGCTGCATGGCGATCTCCGCCGTGGTCGCGGTCGGTACGGCGGGCGATATGCTCATTGCCTTGCTGAAGGAACGCGTGTCGAAACTGAAGGTCGGTCCCGGCGACCGGGACGGCGTCGACATGGGGCCACTCATCACGCGCGCGCACCGCGACAAGGTCAAGGGCTACATCGACGCCGGCGCGGCTGAAGGCGCGACGCTGGTGCTCGATGGCCGCGGCCTGACCGTCGCCGGCCACGAGCAGGGCTTCTTCCTCGGGCCGACGCTGTTCGATCACGTGACCACCGATATGACCATCTACAAGGACGAGATCTTCGGACCGGTACTGATCGTGCTGCGGGTCGCGAGCCTCGACGAGGCGATTGCGCTGATCAACCGCAACCCTTACGCCAACGGCACCGCCATCTTCACCCGCTCCGGCGCCGCGGCGCGGCGCTTCGAGCACGATATCCAGGTCGGCATGATCGGCGTAAACATCCCGATCCCGGTGCCCATGGCGTTCTTCTCCTTCGGCGGCTGGAAGGCCTCGCTGTTCGGCGATCTGCACATGCATGGCATGGAGGGCGTGCAGTTCTATACCCGCACCAAGGTCGTGACGACGCGCTGG
>CAYJBG010000124.1:0-6119 GCA_964368085.1 uncultured Acidiferrobacterales bacterium
TGAGCGCGAACACCGCCAGCAGACCCCAGGCGCTGTTGCGCAGCTTGTGGGTGACAAACAGCAAACCAAAGTAGCCACCCAGCACCAGCCACACATTCAGCATGGGAGCGTTAGTGACCATGGCCACGCCTGCCGTCAGCGCACTGAACAACAGGGTGAGTGAAAGCAGGATGTAGGTATTGCGGATGACGCTGTTGGTCGCCAGCGTCGACTCAAGCTGTCTGGTGAGTACCTGGGGGTTCTCGGCCATGGTGTGGGACACTCCTCGTTAGCAGTCTGTTGGAAAACTGAAGGCACTCTACTCAAGACAACCACCCTGCGCAACGGTTCAACTGGCCTGTCTGTAATGCCTCGGTTATCCTAGCGCGCACGGGAGAGGTGGCCGAGCGGTTTAAGGCGGCGGTCTTGAAAACCGTTGACCCGCAAGGGTCCGGGGGTTCGAATCCCTCCCTCTCCGCCAAATTGCCCGTGCCTTTGTGAACTCCCATCAAGAATAGGCTCTATTCCGCATGTCGAAATCAGTGTAAGAATATCGTTTAACTAATTGTAAATTAATACAAATTATTGTCATTCCAATGGAATTTCTGCCCATATTCCTTAATGTCCGCGCGCAGCCCTGTCTGGTAGTCGGGGGCGGTGACGTGGCGACGCGCAAGATCGAACTGTTACTCAAGGCCCAAGCCAGCATCACGGTCATCGCCCCCGAATTGTGCAAGGCGCTCGCCGAGTTGCAGCGGGCCGGTAAACTCAACCATGTTGCCGCGTCATTCCGCGCAGAGCAGATTGGCAGCCAGCGTCTGGTAATTGCCGCGACCGACGACGAAATTGTAAATCGTGCCGTGGCGGATGCCGCACAACGCAAGAATATCCCGGTGAACGTGGTGGACCGGCCGGAACTGTGTACGTTTATCATGCCGGCGATCATCGATCGCTCGCCGGTGGTGGTGGCGGTATCGAGCGGCGGCGCCTCGCCGGTGCTGGCGCGTCTGTTGCGCGCGCGCCTGGAATCGCTGGTTCCGGCGGCGTACGGGCGGCTCGCCACCCTGGTCAGTTCGTTTCGCGACAAGGTCAAGGCGCGCTTCGCTCCAGGCGCAGACCGGCGCGTCTTCTGGGAGCGGGTGTTGCAGGGGGCGGTGGCCGAGCTGGTGTATGCCGGGCGGGATGACGAAGCGCGTGCGGCGCTTGAGAAGCAGCTCGCCAGTACGCACGGCGGCCTCGCGCAGGGCGAGGTGTACCTGGTCGGGGCTGGGCCGGGCGACCCCGATCTACTGACGTTCCGCGCGCTGCGCCTCATGCAGCAGGCCGATGTGGTGGTTTACGACCGGCTGGTATCCAGGCAGGTTCTGGAATTGGTGCGACGCGACGCCGAGAAACTCTACGCCGGCAAGGAGCGCGACAATCACGCCATCCCGCAGGAAGATATAAATCACCTGCTGGTGCGCCTGGCGAAAGAGGGCAAGCGCGTGCTGCGCCTCAAAGGCGGCGATCCATTCATTTTTGGGCGCGGTGGCGAAGAGATTGCCACACTCGCCGCCGAGGGTATTCCGTTCCAGGTGGTGCCGGGCATCACGGCCGCCGCCGGCTGCGCGGCTTACACCGGCATCCCGCTCACACATCGCGACTACTCACAGGCGGTGGTGTTCGTCACCGGTCATCTGCAGGATGGCACGGTGAACCTCAACTGGAAGGCGCTCGCCCAGCCGAACCAGACTGTGGTGTTCTACATGGGTCTGCACGGAGTACCGGCGATCTGCGCCGGGCTCACCGGTCACGGCATGCCGGCCACGACGCCGGTGGCGCTCATCCAGCAGGGCACGACCCCGAATCAGCGTGTGTTCATCAGTACGCTGGAAAAGTTGCCAGGGCTGGTGCGGATAGAGAAAATCAAGGCGCCGACGCTGATCATCGTGGGCGAGGTCGTACAGCTGCACGAAACACTCAACTGGTTCGTGCCGCAATCGGGCAAGACCGCCTGACTTTAGTAAAGCTCTGAATAAGTCCGTCCCGGACTTCTCAGAGCACGAAAAGCAAAAACGTGGTTTTTGCTTTTCTTCATTTTTCAAACACTTTCGTGTTTGAAAAATGGCGGTGCATCCCTGCACTGCAGGAACCTCTGACTTAATCAGAGGTTCCTTAACCGCGGGTTTCTATTTTCCGTCCCAGGCCGTGCTCCACCGCCAGCACCGCGGCCTCGACGCGCGAGCGTACGCCGAGCTTGCGCAGGATCGACTTCACGTGCAGTTTGACCGTGCCGTCGGTGATATCGAGCGCGCGGCCGATGGCCTTGTTGCTCTGACCCTCGGCTACATGCTTCAGGATTTCCAGCTCGCGCGGCGTAAGCTCGCCAAGCAGGTCGGTGGATGACGCCTTGGCCGTTTTCTTTCCGGATTGGCCCTGCACCAGTCGTGTGAGCGAGCCGATCAATTCCTTGGCCACGACGTTATTACCGCGCAACGCATCCTGCAACGCCGGGACCAGATCTTCCGGGTCCATATCCTTGAGCAAATAGCCCTGGGCGCCGTTGCGCAGCGCGGCCTGCAGGTCGTGCTCGTCGCGGCTCATGGTGAGCATCAGGATCGGCGTGGTTACGCCGGCGGCGCGCAACTGTTTGAGGGTTTCGGTGCCGTTCATGTCCGGCATCTTCATGTCCAGCAGAACAATATCCGGCCGCAGCGCCAGCACCTGCTCGATTCCCTCGCGGCCGCTGCCGACCGAGGCCACGATATCCACGCCGCGGCTCTGGAGAAGCTGTTCCAGGCCTTTGCGCACCAGCGTGTGATCGTCAATCAGCAGAAGCCGCATCACGGGCTTCCGGCGGCTTGCGTCAAGGGAGGGGACGAGGCCGAGAAGGTCAGGCTCACGCGCGTGCCTTCACCGGCATCGCTCTCGATCTGAAGTGTGCCGGCGAGCCGCTCGGCGCGTTCGCGCATGATGGTCAGCCCGACGTGCTCGCCGCGCGCCGCAGGCGACACCGGTGTCATGCCGAGGCCATCGTCCTCGATCAACAGATGATATGTATCGCCGCCTTCACTGCGCATCAGGATGCGCGCATTGCGCGCGTTGCTGTGCTTGCGGACATTGGCGAGCGCCTCCTGGATGATGCGGAACACCTGTATCTCCTGCATCGGACTCAGCACCACCTCGCCGCATTCGTTCTGGAAGTAGCTGGCGATGCCGGTCTCTTCTCCGAAGCGCATGACCATGTCCTCGATCGCCGGTACCAGGCCGCGCTCGTCCATGCGCGAGCGGAAGTTCGTGAGCAGCTCACGCAGGCTGGCGTGCGCTTCTTCGAGCGCGATGTGCAGGCGCCGTACCTCGTACTGGGCGTTGTCCAGGTCTTTCCGGTAAAGCATCTCACCGAGCAGTTTCACATGCAGGCGCATGCTGACCAGAGACTGGGCGAGAGAATCGTGCAGCTCGTTGCCGATCATGTTGCGCTCCTCGATGATCGCAAGCCGTCGGGCGTTGTCATCGAGGCGCGCCTTCTCCACGGCCATGCCGAGGTGCCGGCCGATGCTGGTGAGCAGGTCGCTCAGATCGTCGCCGAAGTCGGACATCGGCTTGTCCAGCACCAGGTTGTACACGCCGAGCGTCTGATCGTGATACTGGATGGGAACGGCCACGAGTTCGTGGCAGTCCTCCTTCAGAAGGGGAGTGCCCAGGATGGCGGCACAGGCGGCCGCGCCTTTCTGGATTTGCACCTTGCCGCCGATGGCGGTCTGACCGCACAGGCAGCGATCCAGCGGCATGAGTTTCTCGCGTTCGATCGCCTGCGGGTCGAGGCCGCGGCTTGCCACCAACCGCAGCTGGCCGTTTTCAGTCACGAGCCGCACCATGGCGGCGCGCGCGTCGAACAGTTGCACGAAAGTGTCGAGAAAATTCTCCAGCAATTCCTCAAGAGTACGCGATTTGCTCAGGCTTGAGGCGATGTCATAGAGAATCTCCAGAGAGCGAGTCTTGCGCGCCAGGTGTTGGGTATGGCGACGGACGCGCGTGGCCATCTCGAGATTGAGTGAGTGCAATTCATCGCCCAGGTGATTCAGATCGCGGGCCAACCGGGAGAATCCACCCTGTATATCGTCGGGGATGCGCACCGCGTAGCCGTCACTGTGCACGCGCGCCGCCCAGTCGCGCAGTTGTGCGACCGGTTTGAGCAGCTGTGCGCGCAGGCGCAAGAGCAGCACGGCCAGCGCCACGATGCCGGCGCCAGACAGGGCGATGAACACAAACCGGGACACGGCGCCCGAGACGGGCACTGCCAGCGCCAGAAGTCCGGTTGCGGCCATCAGTAACAGCACGGTCAGGAGTATCAGAGCCGGCCAAAAGAAGAGTCGCCGGAACGAAGGCGCCTCGTTGGCGGACACGGCGGACACCGTGCCCAGCTTCAGCTTCAATTGTTGCCAGGAGGAAGTCATGGTACCGATTCTACGCCAAGGACGGCATTGATCGTTGTCCTGCCGCGGCGGTATACCGCAGGCCTGGGATCGATCTGCATGATGATAGCAAATTACCCGGCGAAGAATTACTACACATTCTGTGCCTGATGGCGCGCGTCGTTGGGGTTGGTGAAGATATACTCAGACTCGCCGAGGCTGATCTCCACGTAATCCAGAGTGGCCCCGCGCAACAGTTCCTTGCAAGAATCGGAGATCAGAACCTCGACGCCTTCCGAGGTGTAGATCTGGTCCTGTCCGCCCATGTCGTCGAAACCCATGCCGTATTCGATACTGCCGTCGGCCTCGCGTTTTGCGGCCAGACGCAAATACATGTCTTCGGAGTCCGCCTGCTCGGAGGCACGGCGGATCTGTGCCGCGGCCTGTGGGGTGATGGTGATCATGCTATCGGTTCCTCGGTGGTGAATGGCTGTTGCGGAAAAACTGCTCCTGCGGTCGTCAGCCGGCGGCCTGTGCAGCCCGGCGAGTGGCACGGAGACGGCGGACAAACTCGACGAAGCGCGCCGTCCAGTGGTTGCCGCCCGTGTCGCGCATGTGTGTGTAGCAGGCCACCACGTTGCGGTACACGAGACCGTCGTGGCGGCCGTCGATGCCGGTGCCGCGTGTCACCTCGTAGGCGTACTCCAGATTTTCGGCCACGTTCTCCAGCGTTGAGTAATGGAATTCGTGGGCGCGGATTTCAAGCGGCGCATCTTTCCCGGCGATTTCCGGCCAGGGCAACTTGCCGGTTTCGCGCAGTTTTACATAACCGCGTCCCTGGGGGCGGTCGTGCATCACGGTGTCGGCCGGAATGGCGCCGACCATTTCACAACGCCTGTTCTTCCAGCTCAGGCTGCGGCTGAGATACATGAGTCCTCCACACTCGGCGTACACCGGCATGCCGCCCTCGATGGCGCGCTGAATGCCGGTGCGCAAACTGTGGTTGGCTTCCAACGCCTGCATGTGCACCTCGGGAAAGCCGCCGCCGATGATCAGCCCATCCACCGCGGGCAAATGGACATCCTGCAACGTATCGAAGGGCACAAGTTCGGCGCCATGCAGGCGGAGCGACTCTAGATCGGCCGGGTAGTAGAACGCAAATGCCGCATCGCGCGCGATGCCAATCTTAACAGGGACTCTTTCCGAATCCCCTCTCCCGCTCGCGGGAGAGTACTGGGAGAGGGCTCCCTTAATGGGGATCTCTTTCGAATCTCTTTTCTCGTTCGCGGGAGAGGTCCGGGAGAGTGCTCCTTCCGGAATCGCCAAAACTGACAAGGGCACTGCGGAAGCGGCGATCGCTATCAACCGATCCAGATCCACCTGCGCCACAATCGCCGTCGCAATAATATCGACCTTCTCAAGCGCTGCGCTCGCCTCGTTACTCGGCATGAGCCCAAGATGACGCTCGACAATTGCAAGCCGGTCATCGTGGTGTACAGCGCCGATCACCGGAACATCGGTATAGTGCTCGATTACGGCGCGCAGTTTGCGCTCGTGGCGCGCGCCGCCCAACTGGTTCAGGATCACGCCGGCGATCCGGATATCGCGGTCGAAGGCCTGGTAGCCGAGAATCAGCGGCGCCACTCCGCGCGTCATGCCACGTGCGTCGATCACCAGGATCACGGGTGCGCCGAGCAGCTTGGCGAGCGCGGCGTTGCTGTTGCTGCCGTCCAGGTCGAGACCGTC
>CAYJBG010000125.1:0-6003 GCA_964368085.1 uncultured Acidiferrobacterales bacterium
TGAAGGGGAAGGAACCCTGCGCTTGAGTTCCGAACAGAATGAAGCATTACACTAGTTGGGATTCAGCCATGAGATTTTGCAGCCACTGCGGCGCGTCCGTAAACCGGCTTACCCCACCCGGCGACACGCACGAGCGCTTTGTGTGCGCTGCCTGCCAGACTGTCCATTACCAGAATCCGAAGATGGTGATCGGCTGCATCCCCGAGTGGGAGGACCGGATTCTTCTCTGCCGGCGCGCGATCGAGCCGCGCCTGGGCCTCTGGACACTGCCGGCCGGATTCATGGAGCTGCGCGAGACCACCGCGCAGGCGGCGGCGCGCGAGGCCCTGGAAGAGGCCAACGCCTCCATTGAGATCGGCGACCTGTATACGCTCTACAACCTGCCGCATATCGGCCAGGTCTATCTCATTTACCGCGGCCGGCTGCGCAATCTCGATTTCGCGCCGGGCGCGGAGAGTCTCGAGGTACGCCTGTTCCACGAGGCCGAGATCCCCTGGGACCGGATCGCCTTCCCGGTCATTACTTATACCCTGGAGCACTTCTTCGCCGACCGTCGCCTGGGCCACTACCCCCTGCACCTCGGCGCGCTCACTCCACCGCAACCGTAGGCCGGGCCATCTCCGCCCGCGCCAGCAACGATCGGTTGACGCGCAGGTTCGCCACCCGCATCAGCTCTTCCCCCGGAGTAATAAACGGCTGCGGGTGCACCAACAAACCCACGTGCCGCGCCTCCTCGACCAACATGTCGAGATAGCTTTCCAGGTTGCGCGCGGTGGTGGGATTGGTGTCATGCATCGTCATCACCAGCGGGAAATAACCGGACAGGGCCGGCAGCTCGCCGTCGCGGATGCGGCGCGCGACCTTGTGCAGATCGGCACGGATGCGTTTGCGCGCATTCGGGTTGGAGGTGATGCCCCAGACCTTGCCATCGCGGATACTGATGTCGTCGAGCAGCATGCTGAGACCATGCATCTCATAACGGGCGAGCGTGGCGGGATTAAAATGCCAGAACGGCGGACGAATGAAGCGCGCCGCGGCGCCGCTCAGGCGGCGGATATCCTCGATGCCGTCGCCCAGATTACGGTCAAGTTCCGCCAACGGCATCTGCGTGTGGTTGACATGACCACGCATCGAGGCGGTGTGCAGCGCGAGCAGATGGCCATCGCGATGCATGCGCTGCATGAGTTGCTGGCCGATGCCGGTACCGCCGCCGGTACGGTGGCGGGTCTGCACGAAGAATATCGCCTTGATGTCGTTCTGCCAGCGGTTGCGCGCGAGCGTGTCGAGAATCAACGCAGTGCTGTTGTTCCGCGCCGCGCCGCTCGGCCCGTCATCGAAGGTAATCAGAAAACGCACCGGCACCGGCGACACCGGCGCGGCCGCGTCCGGCAGCAAGCCGCGGCAGGCAGCAAGCCCCAGGCCGCCGGCCAGGGCGAAACAAGCGACCGCCATGGATGGCGGAAGTGCGGAAAACGCAGGAGCAGCTTTTCCGCCAAACCGACAATAGCGCACAACGATTCCGGCCATATTTGTCCTCTAATGGTTATTTTTGTACAGGCTTGGTTTCATTAAACAGCGTCGGCCGATGCGGCCTTGAGCAGTGCCGGGATGCCATCCTTGAGCAAGGCGACGTCCAGCCCGCGTTCGGCGAGCAGGAAAGCGGCGGCGGCGCTGCGCCGGCCGGTGTCGCAATACACGATGTACCGGCGCTTGCGGTCGAGTTGCGCGGCCTTCTGGCGGAGCTGCGCGAGCGGAATGTTGACACTCCCTTTGAGGCTGGCGCGCTGATATTCGCTCGAAAGACGCACATCGATCAAACCGGCGCCAGCCGCGACCCGCACCCCGGCCTCCTGGTCGCCGATCCGCTCCAGAATGGGTTCCTTGAGAAGTATTTCAAAATCGGTTTTGGCCAGACGCATGAGCGCGCCGTCGGTGAGCGCCGCAATAGTGGCGTTACGCGGGGCGCCCGACAGCAGCGCCTCCTCGCCGAAGCCATTGCCGTCGGCCAGATCGGCGAGCGCCACCATCGGCGCCTTGTCGCCCGACTTTTGCACCACCCGGCAACGGCCCTGCTTGATGACGTAATAGTAGTCGCCCTTGTCGCCCTGGCGGATGATGATTTGCCCGGCCTTCATCGGCACTTCCTCGAAGCGCGCGAACAATTGCTGAATGTTGGCCGCCGGCAGCTTCAGCAGGGTTTTACTTTCCAGCAGCTTGCGCATCCAGGCGGTGTCGCTTTCATCGCCCTCGAACTCGGTGACTTCGATGCCGCTCACCTGGTCCCAGGTGAGCAGGGTATCGAGCAACTGACTATCGACGTTGAGAATGCGCGCCGCGATTTTGACCGTGCCGGTGTATTGGCGCGGTTTGAGGTTGGCGAGCGGGTACTGCGCCTCGTCGCTGCCGCCGCTCACACTCCGGCTCGCGCCAATCTTTTTCGAGGACAGGGCGATCTCGCCGCTTAAGACATAGACACTGCGGTTGTCGGCGCTGCCTTCCTCGAACAGCACCTGACCTTCGGCCAAGTCATCGACCAACGCCTTCGCGGCGATCTGGCGGAGGTGTTCTGCACTTAAGGAACTGATCGGGACCAGGGTCGCAAGCAGCTTGGGATCGACAGGTAGGGCGGGCATGGCAATATCGGAAACCGTGTCCTGCAACGCTATACCAAGGCCCGGAACCGGACAAGCCGCGTAGGGCTTTATTATTGTTATTGGTGCAGGGGCGCGCCCCAAGGCGGCTGGGCAGGCCTCCCGCAGGGCCTTGCGACAGTCGTCCGGGGTGTGGGCATTGGACAATGCGTCCGACCTCCCCCCCGGGCCACCGCGCAACTCCAAGACCACCACGGCCTCGACCAGCGGCCCTGATGGGACCTCTGACTTAAATCAGAGGTCCCTTAAACATCCAGCAGCAGCCGCGCCGGATCTTCCAGCTCTTCCTTGATCGCCACCAGTCCCAGCACCGCGTCGCGCCCGTCGATCAGGCGATGATCGTAGGACAGCGCCAGATACATCATCGGCCGAATCACGACCTGACCCTTCTCGGCCATCGGCCGGTCCTGGATTTTGTGCATGCCGAGGATCGCGCCTTGCGGCGGGTTGATGATGGGCGTGGACAGCATCGAACCGAACACCCCGCCATTGGTAATGGTGAAGGTGCCACCGGTCAATTCCTCGATGGTCAGCTTGCCATCGCGCGCGCGGCCCGCCAGGTCGGCAATGGCCGCTTCGATCCCGGCCACCGACAACCGGTCGGCGTCGCGCAGGATCGGCACCACCAGGCCGCGCGGACTGGAGACCGCAATGCCGATGTCGTAGTAACCGTGATAGACGACGTCGGCCCCGTCGATCGAGGCGTTCAGCAACGGGTGCTTCTTGAGCGCCGCCACCGCCGCCTTGACGAAGAACGACATGAACCCGAGCTTGACGCCGTGCTCCGTCTCGAAGCGCTCCTTGTAGCGGTTGCGGATCTCCATCACCGGCTGCATGTTCACTTCGTTGAAGGTCGTGAGCGTCGCGGTGCTGCGCTGCGACTCGAGCAGGCGTTCGGCGATGCGCACGCGCAAGCGCGACATCGGTACGCGCTGCTCCGGGCGACCGTTGGTGGGCGCTGGCGCGTGGCGTGGCGCGGCGGGCGCGGGCGGAAAAACTGCCCCTGCGTTTGTCCCCGTGGGGGCGGCTTCGCGCTCCGCACTTCTGCCCTCCAGGGATGGAGTAATGCCGCGTGAGGGCAGGAGCCCGGAGCGGCCGCCATCCATGGCGGTCGCCGGTTTCGCTTGCGCCTGCGCCAGCACATCCGCCTTGGTGACGCGCCCGCCGCGCCCGCTGCCGGGAACGGCGGCCGGGTCCATACCCTGTTCGGCGACGAGTTTGCGCGCCGCCGGACTTAACGCCGGCGGGCCGGCCGGCTTTGGCGCCGTGGCGGCGGCCGCCATGGTTGCGGACTTCGCAGGTGCGGCCGGCGGGCCGGCGGGTTTCGGCACGGCGGTGTCGAGCTCGGCAACCAGATCGTTGCTCGTCACCGTGGCGCCGTCCGGCTTCACGATGCGCGTCAATTTTCCCGCCGCCGGCGCCGGAAGTTCGAACACCACCTTGTCGGTTTCGACCTCGATCAAAATCTCGTCGCGCTCGACGTAATCGCCCACCTGCTTGCGCCAGTTCATCAGGGTGGCGGTCGATACCGATTCGGAAAGGGGGGGGATGCGTATTTCCATTGAGCCTCTTGTGCGTTCTCGTACAACTACAGACTATAACGTGTAGCAGGTTTCCAAAAAACCTGCTGCCGACCCCTCGCCGGGTATTCTCTGGAAAATTCGCACCAGGAACCTCTGCGTCCTCAGCGCCTTTGCGTCCTCTGCGTATCTCCGGGAGGCCCGGGGATGGCCGGTGCAGGAGCCTGCTACTCCAGCTTCAGCGCCTCGTCCAGCAGCGCCTGCTGCTGGGCCTGATGCACGTCCAGGTAACCGCCGGCCGGCGCGGCCGATGACGGGCGGCTGACGGACAACAGCGCCTGCCCGGGCAACATGCGGTCGCGCAGATAATGCTGGATCCAGTACCAGGCGCCCTGGTTTTTCGGTTCTTCCTGCGCCCACAGAAGTTCGGTTGCATTTGGAAAGCGCGCCAACTCGCGCGCGACGTCGTCACGCGGAAAGGGATAGAGCTGCTCAATGCGCGCGATGGCGATGTTCCCGATCTCGCGTTCGCGGCGCGCGCGCGCCAGATCGAAATACAGCTTGCCGCTGCACAGCACCACGCGCTTCACGGCCGCGGAATCGAGCGCCTCAGTCTCGCCGATCACCGGCCGAAACGAACTGCTCACAAGTTCGCTCAACGGCGACGCCGACTCCTTGTGGCGCAGCAGGCTCTTCGGGCTCATGATGATGAGCGGCTTGCGGTACGGGCGTATGAGTTGGCGGCGCAACAGATGAAACATCTGCGCCGGCAGCGACGGCACGCACACCTGCAGGTTGTATTCGGCGCATAACTGGAGATAACGCTCAAGCCGCGCCGAGGAATGCTCCGGCCCCTGGCCCTCGAAGCCGTGTGGCAGCATCATGACCAGGCTGGCGAGCACGCCCCACTTGGCTTCGCTCGCGGCGATAAACTGATCGATCACCACCTGCGCGCCGTTGGCGAAGTCGCCGAACTGCGCCTCCCACACCACCAGTTGATTGGGTTCGGCGGCGGCGTAACCATACTCGAAGCCGAGCACCGCCTCCTCGGACAGAATCGAGTCGATCACCACGAAGTTCGGCTGGCCGTCCTTGATGTTCTGCAGCGGCACGTACACGCCCTCGTCCCAGCGTTCGCGGTTCTGGTCATGCAGTACCGCGTGACGGTGAAAGAAGGTGCCGCGCGCCGTGTCCTGGCCGGACAGGCGCACGCCGTAGCCATCGTTGAGCAGCGACGCGTAGGCCAGGTTCTCGGCCATGCCCCAGTCGAGCGGAATCTTGCCCCACCCCATCTCGCGGCGCGCGGCGATGATCTTCTCCACCGTCGGGTGCAGCTTGAAGTTATCGGGAACGGCGGTGAGACGCCCGGCCAGAAATTTGAGCGAGTCTTCCGACACACTGGTGTCGGCCGGCTGCGTCCAGGATACGCCGATGAACGGCTGCCAATCGGCCGCATAGGATCGCCTGTAGTCGGTGGGCATGGTTTTAACAACCGACTCGCCGCCATCGAGCAGCGCGCGGTACTCGGCGATCAGCCGGTCCGGATCGGAGGGGGCGATAACGCCCTCGCGCACCAGACGCTCGGCGTACAGATGACGCGTGCCCGGGTGCTTGGCGATTTTCTTGTACATCAGCGGCTGCGTGGCCATTGGCTCGTCCAGCTCGTTATGCCCGAGGCGCCGAAAGCAGATCAGATCGATCACCACGTCCTTGCCGAAGGTCATGCGGAAATCGAGCGCCGCCCGGGTAACGAGCAAAGCCGCCTCCGGGTCGTCGGCGTTCACATGGAACACCGGCGCGTCCACCATCTTCGCCACGTCCGTGCAGTACAA
>CAYJBG010000126.1:0-5963 GCA_964368085.1 uncultured Acidiferrobacterales bacterium
CCGGCGACATCATCGGCCTGCACAACCACGGCACCATGCGCATCGGCGACACCTTCACCCAGAAGGAACCGCTGCGCTTCGGCGGCGTTCCAAACTTCGCGCCGGAAATCTTCCGCCGCACCCAAATCAAGAACCCCATGAAAATGAAGGCCCTGCAAAAAGGCCTGGAGCAATTAACGGAAGAGGGCGCCACCCAGCTGTTCCGCCCGCTCGCCAACAACGAACTCATACTTGGCGCGGTCGGGATATTACAGTTCGACGTGGTCGCGCACCGCCTGCAGCACGAATACGGCGTGGACGCCGTGTTCGAGCCGGTGCAGGTCGCGACCGCGCGCTGGATTGCCTGCAAAGATGAAAAGATGTTGAACGACTTCGAAAAGAAACTGCGCGACAACCTCGCCCGCGACGGCGCCGGCGAACTCACCTACCTCGCACCATCGCGCGTGAACCTCCAGCTCACCATGGAACGCTGGCCGGACATCACCTTCAACACCACGCGCGAGCAGGTCTAGCTCAGCACGGGCCGGCAGTCTAACCCCGCCCGTGACGATTCAGCTTTTCCTTATATGCAGCGATTCGCGGCGCGGCTGCGCCGTGCCTGGAGGTGCGTGTTAGGATGAAAAATAGGGGTTTTGGGGAGCACCTTGGTTCCTCAGCCAGAGGAAGAAACACAGAAAGTGGGCGGAGTGTCATCAAGTACAGAGGAGATATAGGACCATGCCAGCCAGCAAAGAACAGGCTATCCATTTTTTGGAAACGCAGTGGTCCAGTATCAATGAAAACAAGATTAAAGGCATCTTGGCTGAAGTTGCATTCAAGAAGTATCTGGTCGACAACAGGGTCCATTTTCTTCCCGGGGGGTGGATTCTGGTGCCCGGCAAGGCTGGTGAGAATGTACCCGTGCCAAGCCTACAGAAAATATGCTTGCTTCCCTTAGAGCATCGCTTCAGCTGGGCCGCCGCTGTCACTAACTCGATGACGAGCGGGCCGACACCAGCCGCAATCAGTGCATATAACTACTTTCGTCAGCTGGGGGTGACCACGTATTTCCTAATTCCTGATAACGTCGAGGAAACATCGTTCTCTGTGCCCAAAAAAAGTAGTACCGGTGTGTCCGCTAAATATCCGCGGCCATATGAACTCATCTTCAAGACGATCGGACCCACCGGAAATTTTGAGACCATAGAGTTTGGCAAGGTGATGGAAAACTTTCCGAAGAGAAAGGGAAATATCGGCATGAGGTGCAACACCTTGGGGAGAATCAACCCGGATGATTTTCCGTGGAATAATGCCGAGGTCGTCCAAGGCCTCTTCTGGTTTGAGTACGCGCGCTATTACTGCCAAGTGGACTACCAAGTCTCCAATAATGATCTGGATATGTTTCTGATCGGGAATTCGGGTTCACCATATCCCGTCGAGCTGAAAAGCAAGGTGCCCGCCCGTGACGATAATCTGGGTGAATGGTTCGGGCTAGATATCGGCCCGTTTGCAAAGATGGCGTTCTTCACCTCAAACAGCATGAACACGGATGCGCTGTATGTGGTGCAGGAAGTAGACGATCAGAGAAATCACATGGAATGGTATGCGATAAAATTTACGGAGCTGGTCAGGGCATGCTCGTGGGTCTTCCAGTCTGGCGGGACGGGGATGATGGGCGGAGCTTCGAGTACGATCAAAGTCCCCAAGGCAGCATTCTCGCCCCTGAGTACACTCTTACAGAGACTCTGACTGCTCGCGGTCAGGACGCATGGGTACCAGTACTTGGAAACCTGGTGTTGGATACGGGCAGGAAAGCGCTCAAAGCATTGTCGGTCACATGAGCCTTGACTGGGAATAAGAAACGACATAATGTCCCCAATTATTCCCTACGGATAAGAAAGGACATTTCAATGGAAAATGCGCGCGACCTGCTCCAACAGGCAAGAGGACACTATACGCAGCGCGAAATTGCCTCCCACCTTGGTGTAGACGCCCGCACCATCAAGCGCTGGGAAGCGAAGGAAAACGACCCCCCGAAATATGCGGCTCCGGCATTGCAGCAGATGCTGTTGCCCTTCGCCACACCAAAAATCGGAGAGGGCGACTTCACCTTTATTGATCTTTTTGCGGGCATTGGTGGTATCCGTATCGGCTTCGAATCAATCGGTGGTCGCTGCGTGTTCACTAGCGAATGGAACGAACCATCGGTTAAAACCTATCGGACCAACTTTCCTGGCGAGCATCCGATTGTTGGCGATATCACCAAGGTAAAAGCCAAAGACATCCCGGACCATGATGTGCTTCTGGCCGGCTTTCCGTGCCAGCCATTCTCGATTGCCGGTGTTTCAAAAAAGAATTCTTTGGGTCGTGAGCACGGCTTCCGGTGCGAAACACAAGGCACGCTTTTCTTCGATGTCGCGCGCATCATTGAGGAAAAGCAGCCTGCCGCATTCATGCTGGAAAACGTGAAACATCTCCTGAACCATGACAAGGGAAAAACCTTTCAGGTCATCCTTAATACGCTGCGTGAGGAATTGGGCTACGAAGTGCATTACCGCACCATCGACGCACGGCACTTCGTTCCGCAGCATCGTGAACGCATCCTGATTGTCGGTTTTCGGGAAACAACCGCGTTCACGTGGGACGACCTGCTTTTACCGAATATCAGCAAACGCGCACCGACGTTGAAAGATATCCTGCATCGGGAGGACGGCTCTGAAGAACCAGAAGGCCACTTTACCGTCGGCAAGAAGGCGTTGGTAAATGAGGACAAGTATGTCTTGAGCACGAAGCTTTGGCGTTATCTCCAGAATTATGCGAAAAAGCACAAAGCTGCAGGCAACGGGTTTGGTTTCGGCCTCGTGGGCCCGGATGACGTGGCGCGAACCCTTTCTGCCCGTTATTACAAGGATGGTTCTGAGATTCTCATCTCGCGTGGCCGAAAGAACCCGCGACGGCTTACACCTCGCGAATGTGCGCGGCTGATGGGTTTTGACCGCGGCGAAAGAAAATTTATTATTCCGGTATCAGACACCCAGGCCTACAAGCAGTTCGGTAATTCCGTAGTAGTGCCAGTTATCGAGGAAGCTGCCCGAATCATGCGGCCACACATTCTTGGCCTGAAAGAAGCGCAAGAGTCCGGTATCAGACAGTTACCCATGGCAGTCTGATGGCCGATATTGTTGATCGGTGTACCCGCAGCCGGATGATGGCTGGCATCCGAAGCAAGAATACAAAGCCTGAGCTGATTATAAGAAGGGGGCTGTTTGCCAGAGGGTACCGGTATCGGCTACATGAGAAGAAGCTTCCCGGCAAACCCGATCTCGTCTTGCCGAAATATCGAGCGGTAGTCTTCGTGAATGGGTGTTTTTGGCACGGCCATGGGTGCCGCTTGTTCAAATGGCCGGCAACCCGAAAAAAATTCTGGAACGACAAGATAAATGGAAACCGCAAGCGCGACCGCGCAGTCCGTGCCAGTCTGATCAGGGCAGGATGGAGAATCTGCACGATATGGGAGTGCGCGATCAAAGGACAGTCAGACCGGGAGATTGATAAAGTCGTCATGCGCTGCACAAGGTGGTTCCCGGGAAAACAACAATCGATTGAACTGAGAAGCCCGTAAGCCGGGTACACAAGGGGGCTTCGTGTGATAAATAGCCAGGCAGGCCGCAAAGAGCGCGAACTTGAGTTCCGGAAACTCAAGGCAATGATGGCTGCTGCCGGTGTAACGCAGCTCTACTTCAAGATTCTCGCCCCGAACGACAACAGCAAGAATCAGCCCTATCTTGGTTCGGATTTGTCGGCACTCAATATCTTCCCGACCGGAGAGCTGGTTGCATCAGACTCAATATCAGGCAAGACGAGTCTGAAACCCGGGCGCAAAAAATTTACTGTGCCAATCAATTTCTCGTGGATGGATGCAGAAGGTTACATTGCGCCTGCTCCTGGCGCACAGCTCATCTTGTACCCGCAATATCCAGAAGTCCGCTTTTCCGGATTTCTCAGGCAGTGCGAAAAAGCGCCGTATGAACTCATGGACCCAAACAAACGTGGCCGCGATAACGGCCGCGTATTGTTTATGGGGGTTACCAAGGCAAGAACGGTTATCGGCTATCTCGCATCGCCCGAATCTGCCGTAGCAAAAGGCGTGGCCGGTCTGAAACACGTTGAACGCCATGGCCTGTTTGGGAAGATAGAACTGCACGCGACGGCAACCAAAACCGATTCCCGGATCGTGTTGTTAAGCGAACTGAGCCGGATTCACAAACTGGGTTGGATAAAAGGCCGCCGGCTGCAGGCAGGCCAGCCTCCGGTTGATTGCAACAATCCGAATTGTGGAGGCTATACACTCGAAGCCGAATTGGGAGTGCTGCCAAGTGGTGCAGCTGAACCTGATTTCTTGGGCTGGGAGATTAAACAGTACGGGGTCAGTTCGTTTGATAGTGCAGGTTCGAGGCCAATCACACTGATGACGCCTGAGCCGGATGGAGGCTTCTACAGCGACAGCGGGGTGAAGGCCTTCATACGAAAATTCGGTTATGCCGACAAGGTGGGTCGAGTCGACAGGTACAACTTTGGCGGTATCCACAAGTACGGAGAGCGGCACTCTACAACCGGCCTCACGCTAACCCTGCTTGGGTACGATGCAGAGAAAAACAAAATCATCGATCCATCGGCGGGCTTGGCGCTGGTCAGCGATAAAGGGCAGCAGGCAGCGGTATGGCACTACAGCAAGCTGATTGACCACTGGAAGCGCAAACACGCGCAGGCAGTGTATGTACCATCACTTTCCAAGGTTACCGCCGTAAGAGAGTACCATTACGGAAAAATTGTCAGGCTTGGCGTCGGAACCGATTTTTTCCGGTTTTTAGGTGCGATTGCAGGTCAGAGAATCTATTACGATCCTGGTATCAAGTTGGAGAACGCATCCAGCAAGAATCCAAAGACCAAGCGTCGAAGCCAGTTCCGTGTTAGGTCCGGCCAGTTGGATGCGCTATATGATTCAATGGATGCTGTTGATGTTACGCAGATAGCAAAAGGAGGCCGGCTTGTTTAAGAAAGCCGGAATCAGAAAACAATTACCTCAAACGCCGAGCCATGGAAAGCGAAGCGCTGGCGAGAAGCCCCCGATAGCTGGGTAGGGACCCAGCGTAGAGCCATTGTGGCGTTTTCCAGCCGCAGGGTGGTCGGGGCAAAAAATGCGCCGCGAGACCGAAGGCACCCGGCACAGGGATGTGCCGGGTGTTTACTGAGGGCCGCGGCACTACGAATCGTTGATCCGGAGTTAGCCATGGCCGACATCCTTTACACCATCGCCGAGACCGACTTGGCATCGCGCCAGGCGGCGGCACGCTTTCGCGCCGTGGTTGAGGAACGTGCGCTGGCCAGCGACCGTGTAGCCATCGATCTCAGCGCAGTGCTCTCGCTCTCCGAGTCCTACGCCGACGAGTTGTTCGGGGTGCTGGTGGCGCGCTATGGACTGGAGTGGTTTGCCGGCCATGTCAGCGTTCACGGCGCGAACCCGGCAGTGTTTCGGTCAATCGCCAACGTGATCCGGTATCGCCTTGAAGTTGTGGCGCCCGGGAAGCCGGACATTGCCTTGCTTGCGGCGCGCAAAGCGCTGGAATCGCGCCAACGGCCGTCGGTTTGAGTTTTACAGACGAACAAAAAACGGCCCCGTTGGGGCCGTTTTTTTGGCAGCTTGGGTTGGCCGACTCAGCCCGCCGCGCGATCGGCGCGCTTGCGCTCGTTTTCCTTGAGGTAGCGCTTGCGCAGGCGCAGGTGGTGCGGCGTGACCTCGACCAGCTCGTCGTCCTCGATGAACTCCAGCGCGCGTTCCAGGGTGAGCTGGATGGGCGGGGTGAGGACGACGGCCTCGTCCGAGCCGGAGGCACGCATGTTGGTGAGCTGCTTGCCCTTCATGGCGTTTACGACCAGATCGTTGTCGCGGTTGTGCACGCCGACGATCATGCCTTCGTACATTT
>CAYJBG010000127.1:0-5916 GCA_964368085.1 uncultured Acidiferrobacterales bacterium
CGCAGGCCATGGTCCAGCCGAGGGTGCCATGGCCGGTGTTGAGGAACAGGTTCTTATAAGGTGTCGCGCCGATCACCGGCGGATTATCGGGAGTCATCGGGCGCAGGCCCGCCCACGCTTCGGCGTTCGTCGCATCGCCGGCATTGGGGAAAAGATCGTGCACCACATGCCTAAGCGTTGCCAGGCGCGCCGGGCGCAGCGTGAGATCGTAGCCGGCGAGCTCGGCGGTGCCGGCGGCGCGCAGCCGGTTGCCCAAACGGGTGAGGACCACTTTATAAGTCTCGTCGGTGAGCGTGCCCCGCGGCGCGGCCGCGTCGTTGGTGATCGGCACGGTGATCGAGTAGCCCTTCACCGGATACACCGGCAGCCGGATGCCGAGGGCTTTCAGCAGCAGCGGTGAGTCGCTGCCGCAGGCGAGTACATAGGCATCGGCCGTGAGATCGCCATGGTCGGTGACGACACGCGCGATGCGGCCATTCTCGGCAACCAGCCGGGTCACATGGGTGGATGGGAGAAACTTCACGCCCTGTTGTTGCGCGCGCGCCGCCAGCTCCTCGGTGAAGCGCCGGCAGTCGCCGGACTCGTCGCCCGGAAACAGCATCCCGCCGACGAGCTTGTCCTGCGCATCCTTAAGCGCCGGTTCGCGCGCGACGCAGGCCGCGCGGTCGAGGAATCGATACGCGATCCCGAGCCGGTCGAGCAGTTGCGCCTCGCGCGTCGCGGTTTCGAGATCGGATGTTTCACGGTAGACCACCAGCAAACCATGTGTGCCCTGGTCGTAGCGCAGGCCGGTTTCGTTGCGCAGCGCGACGAGGCACGCATGGCTGTAGCGTGACAACCGCAACTGGCGTTCCTTGTTGACGAGATAGCGCGCGTTCGTACAGTTGCGCAGCATCTGGAACAGCCACGCCCACATCGCCGGGTCGAGGCCTGGACGCAGCACCAGGGGCGAGTGGCGCCTGAACAGCCAGCGCAGCGCCTTGCCCGGTGCATCCGGCGTCGCCCACGGGTTGGCGGCGCCCCACGACACCTGCCCGCCATTGGCGAAGCTGGTTTCCATCGCCGGCCGCGGCTGGCGATCGACCAGCGTCACCTCATGGCCGGCGTGCGCCAGATACCAGGCGCTGGTCACGCCGATCACGCCGCTGCCGAGAACCAGAATCTTCATGCGAATAGAGAAACGCCCGGGGGATAGTGGTGTACGTCGCAGACGGTCTGTGCCAGTTAAAATTGCCGAACGGCATTATTCGAAATTCAAAAACCGGACTCGCGCGCCGAGCGGGTCGCAGCTGGCGTCAGAAGTTGGCGTGCGCGGTGACCGGCGGTATGCGGTGTTCGGTGTCGATCAGCCAGTCGCGGATGCGCTGTGCATCGCCATACTTGCTGGCCCTGCCCCAGGAGTTGAGCAGCACGATGCTGAGCGGCCGGCCGGCGACCGTGACGTGCATGACCAGGCAGTTGCCGGCATCGGCGGTGTAACCGGTCTTGCTTAATGCAATCTCCCAGCGCTCCTGGCGCACCAGGCGATTGGTGTTGACGAATTCTATGACGCGATGCGTGGCCTGATCGGTGACATGGAACTCGCTGGTGGTGGTGAAGTTGTGGATGAGCGGCTGGGCGCGCGCGGCGTCGAGCAGCTTCAGCAAATCACGCGCGGTCGAGACATTGCCCGCGGCCAGCCCGCTGGCATCGGCGAAGCGGGTGCCGGTCATTTCGAGCGCCTGCGCCCTGGCGTTCATGGCGGCGATGAAGGCCTCGCGTCCGCCGGGAAAGGCGCGCGCCAGCGCGCTGGCGGCGCGGTTGTCGGAGGCGCCGAGCGCGGCGCGCAGCAGGTCACCGCGCGAGAGCATGGCACCGATGGCGATACGCGAATGACTGCCCCTGAGCCGGTCACGATCTTCGACCGTAATCGTCACCGCCTCGTCCAGCGCCACGCCCGATTCAAGGGTCACAAGCGCGGTCATGAGCTTGGTCAGCGAGGCGATCGGGCGCGGCGTGCCGGTCGCGCGTTCATAGAGCACGACGCCTTCGCGCTCATCCAGGACCAGCGCGACCTGCGAGCGCAGCGTCAGGCGTTCCGGCTTGCCATACGCGAGAATCTGCGCCGCTTTGACGTAAGGCGGGACCGCTTGCGCGTCCGTGCCAGTCGCGGAAACGGCGTTCAGAATAACCGCCGTGCCGGCGACCGCGAGCAGCGCCCCGAAGGCGAGCAGTGGTTTGGCAGGTTTCACGGGGCTGGCAGGGGCATGGTTTGGTCAGGGCATGAGACTACATACGGTTGAGCGTAGCACAGGACAAGCAGATCCTGTTGTTCCGGGGTCTGCGATACAAGTTGGCCAAAGCGATTGAATGGGAATGTGCAGCGGTGCTATAACGGTTGACGGTCAGATCGGAAAAACGGAGGATCAAGACATGGCTCACACGTTCGAGGAACTGAAGCACAAGACCGTCGTGGAACTGCGCGAGATCGCCGCGGGCAGCGAGCACGAGGCGGTGCAGGGCGCGACCCAGATGAACAAGGATCACCTGCTCAAGGCGCTGTGCACGGCGCTTGGCATCGAGGCGCACGTGCATCACGAGGTGGTGGGCATCGACAAGGTGGTGGTGAAGGGCAGGATTCGCGCGCTCAAGAAGCGTCGCGACGAGATTCTGGCCTCGAAGGATCTCGGTGAGCTGCATGGCGTGCTGCGCCAGATCCATGCCCTCAAACGCCGCATCCGGCGCGCCATGGTCTGAGGCGCCTTGGGCCCGGCCCGGCGCCGGGTCGTGTGGCCCCGGAAAGTGCTGGTATTCGCGGCGTCCCACACGTATAGTGCCGCCACCCTGATGTTAAGGGCTAGACGTTTCTGACCTTCCCCTGCTGTTTCTAAGCGGTTTCCTGGTTAGCGACGTGTGGGCCGCACGCGCGTTTCGGTGCGCGGCCATTCGGAACCAGGCGCTGACATTACCTGCCACGTAATTCCGCTTTGTTCGTCTGTTGTATTCATAAACATATTTCTGCCCGTGGTAGGCGGAAGAGGGATTTATTTTGACTTTTGAAACCTTAAGACTCGACGAAAAACTGTTGCTCGCCATTAAAGCCTGTCACTACAAGGAGCCGACCGCCATTCAGCGCGAGGCAATTCCGGTGGCGCTCGAAGGCCGCGATCTCATGGCCTCGGCCCAGACCGGCACCGGCAAGACGGCGGCCTTCGTGCTGCCGGCCCTGCAGAAACTGCTCACGCCTTCCACCGTCAAGGGCCGCGGCCCGCGCGTGCTGGTGCTGACCCCGACCCGCGAACTCGCCATGCAGGTGAGCGACAACATCAAGCAGTTCGGCAGCCACTGCAGGGTGACCTCCGGCAGCATCGTCGGCGGCATGAGCTACGGCCCGCAGCTGAACCTGCTGGGACGGCCGCTCGACCTGCTGGTCGCGACGCCCGGCCGGCTGATGGACCACATGGAGCGCGGGCGCGTGGATTTCTCGCGCCTTGAGATCCTGGTCCTGGATGAGGCCGACCGCATGCTGGACATGGGCTTCGTGGATGCCGTCAAGGACATCGCCAAGGCCACCCCGGCGAGCCGCCAGACGCTGCTGTTCTCCGCCACGCTCGAAGGCAAGGTGCTGGAGATCGCGCGCCAGTTGCTCAAAAATCCGGCGCGCATCCAGCTCGCCGACAACAAGGACCGGCATGCGTCCATCACCCAGCAGGTGCATCAGGCGGATGACCACGCGCACAAGCACGCACTGCTCGCACACCTGTTGAAGAACGACGCGCTCTACCAGGCGCTGATCTTCACCGCCACCAAGCGCGGTGCAGATAAACTTTCCCAGACTCTGACCGCGAAAGGCCATTCGAGCGCCGCCCTGCACGGCGACATGAACCAGAGTCAGCGCAAGCGTACTATCGAGCGCATGCGCCGTGGCGAGCATCGCCTGCTGGTGGCCACCGATGTCGCCGCGCGCGGTCTCGACATCACCGGCATCAGCCATGTGATCAACTTCGACCTGCCGATGGTGCCGGAGGATTACATCCACCGCATCGGCCGTACCGGCCGCGCCGGCGCCACCGGCATCGCCATTTCGTTCGTGGGCCCGGAGGACCGGCACAAGATCGCCGGCATCGAGCGCGTGATCGGCCGCCGTCTGGAGCGCGAAACCATTCCCGGTCTTGAGCCCAAGCGCCCGATGTCCGGCGCCGGTCGCGGACGCCCGGCGGACTCGCGTCCGCAGGCGCGCAAGCCGTCGTACCCGCCGCGTGGCGCAGGTCGTCAGGATTTCGGCAAGGGCGGAACGCACAAGCCGCGTTCGGCCGCGGGTTACCGTGACAGCCGGCCGGATGGCCGTCCGTTCGGCGGCGACAGGCCGGCAGGCGCCGCCGGCAAGCGCGGGCGTAGCGCGCGTCTGGCGACAGCGCTCGGCTGACCGGCTCTCGAATAAACAGTGTATGCGCCCGCCTCGCAGGTTTGTGAGGCGGGTTTTTTTTTCGGCCTGGAATTACGACTTTGAGTTGTGCCCGCTCACGAAGGCGTGCAGCGCTGTTGTGGCTTCGAATTTCTGTAACTGTTCGGGCGTGGCCTTCTGTTGGTACTTCGCTTTCCATTCCTCGAAGGGCATGCTGTACACCACGGCGCACGCCTCGTCGTAGTCCAGCCCGAGCCCGCGTTCCCTGGCCGCGGCCAGATACCACTTCGACAGGCAGTTGCGGCAAAAACCGGCGAGGTTCATAAGGTCGATGTTTTGCGCGTCGCTGCGGTGTTGCAGGTGCGCAACCAGGCCGCGAAACGCAGCGGCTTCAAGTTCCAGGCGGGTTAGCCCATCCAGTCTGGAGGCACCGGTCAAGGCGGCGGGTACTGCGTTACTTCCCTCGGGGCATGACATTTGAGTTAGTCCTTGGGTTGGGCGGAAAAACTGCTCCTGCGTTTCCCGCACTTCCGCCATCCATGGCGGTCGCCGGTCACGGGATTTTCGCTGCTCCACGCGGCAAAATCGTCAATTGTGGGAAACAGTTAAGACTTAATATTAGGGATGTCCCGGATGTTCAATACGTTCCACGGGTACGCCACCCCGTTGGTCTTTAAGAGGGGGAAAAATCCGTTCGCATTTTTACGAAACTTGTGTAAGCTAAATCTGTTGCAGCGTACTTCTGCCCGTACTTCCGGAAGTCCCAGTCGCTTCGGCAGTTACTCCCGCAGGCACGTTCCAGGAAACACTCTGCAGCACTTTTTATTAACTATTTCAGAGGTGATTCCGTGATTACAGGAACGGTAAAGTGGTTTAACGATGCCAAGGGCTTTGGTTTCATTACCCCGGAGGACGGCGGCAAGGACGTGTTCGTGCACCATTCCGCCATTCAGGGCAGCGGCTTCAAGACGCTGGCTGAGGGTCAGAAAGTGAAGTTTGAGCTGACACAGGGTCCGAAGGGCCCATCGGCCGCAAACGTGGTGCCGGCTTAAAGCGGCTCCTGCAGCGGCGGAAAATCCGCTCCTGCATTTGTCCCCGTAGGGACGGCTTCGCGCTCCGCACTTCCGTCATCCATGACGGTCGGCCGAAAACCGCTCCTGCGTTTTCGGCACTTCCGCCATCCATGGCGGTCGCAGGTTTCAGTCGAAGGCCCCGTTCGAAGCGGGGCCTTTTTTTATGAGCCTCTTACGAGCCGGTGACGTCCGCCGGCTTGGGTGCGTTCGCCGGCTTGCGGCCGCGCGGCGACCACAGCGACTGCTTGCCGAAGCCGCGCGCGTTGATCTGCTCGGCGCAGTGTGCCGCGTGCGCGGTCACGTCCTTGAGGGAACCGCTGCGTTGGCCGGTGATGATCGACTTGCCGTTGTCCAGAACATAGCGATACCAGCTCTGACCGCCGTTGCCGTCCGGTGCGCCGGTTTTTTCGACGCGCGCGACCTTGAAAGGCCGCGCATGGCGCGACGCCCGCTCCAAAG
>CAYJBG010000128.1:0-5912 GCA_964368085.1 uncultured Acidiferrobacterales bacterium
TGCGCGCGAGGCATATCCGGAAGCGCCCATTATTATCGGCAGCATCGAGGCGTCGTTGCGGCGCATCGCGCATTACGACTACTGGTCGGAGAAGGTGCGCCGTTCGGTGTTGCTCGACGCCAAGGCGGACATGCTGGTGTACGGCAATGCCGAGCGCCAGATTTGCGAGATCGCGCATCGTCTGGCGGCGGGTGAAGTCATCGGGAATGTTACCGATGTGCGTGGCACGGCGTTCGTGCGGCCGGCGTTGCCGGAAGGCTGGAGTGAGATTGATTCGACGCAGATTGATCAGCCCGGTGCGCTGCGTCCGCCGGAGAATCCGTATGCGAGCGAGGAGGAAATGAGAACGACGTCGGCGGCCCGCCTCTCTTCTCAGGCGGACGGTGGCCCTCACCCTGGCCCTCTCCCGGAGGGAGAGGGGATTCATTCGGTGAGCGTGATGCGTTTTCAGCGCCGCGTGCCGCTCGACCGCGAGCATAGTGTCATCCGCCTTCCATCGTACGAGGCCGTCGCGGCCGATCCGGTGTTGTACGCGCACGCCTCGCGCATCCTGCACATGGAAGCCAACCCTGGCAACGCGCGCGCGCTGGTGCAGCGTCATGGCGAGCGCGACGTGTGGTTGAATCCGCCGCCGATTCCACTCACCACGAAAGAGATGGATGCGATCTACGAACTGCCGTACCAGCGCGTGCCGCACCCGACCTACGGCAAGGCGAAAATACCGGCGTACGAGATGATCCGCTTTTCGGTCTCGATCCAGCGCGGCTGCTTCGGCGGTTGCACCTTCTGTTCCATTACCGAGCACGAGGGCCGCATTATCCAGAGCCGTTCCGAGGACTCGGTGATCCGCGAGATCGAGGAGGTGCGAGATCGCGTGCCCGGCTTTACCGGCGTGATCTCGGATCTCGGCGGACCGACCGCCAACATGTATCGCCTCGCCTGCAAGAGCCGCGCGACCGAATCGGCCTGCCGTTTGCCGTCGTGCGTTTTTCCGGACATCTGTTCGAATCTGAACACCGATCATTCACCGCTCATCAAGCTTTACCGACGCGCGCGCGAATTACCGGGCATCAAGAAAGTCCTGATCGGTTCCGGCGTGCGTTATGATCTTGCGGTAAGGTCTCCGGCGTACGTGAAAGAACTGGTGCAGCACCATGTCGGCGGTTACCTCAAGATCGCGCCCGAGCATTCGCGCGACGAGCCGTTGGCAAAAATGATGAAACCCGGTATGGGGGCGTATTACAAATTCAAGGAACTGTTCGACAAGTACTCGAAGGAAGTCGGTAAAGAACAGTATCTCATCCCATACTTTATCGCCGCGCACCCGGGTACGACTGATGAAGACATGCTGGAGCTGGCGCTGTGGCTGAAGCAGAACGGATTCCGCGCCGATCAGGTACAGGCGTTTTTGCCGTCGCCGATGGCGACGGCGACCGCCATGTACCACTCGGGGAAGAACCCGCTGCGCAAGGTCACCACCACCAGCGAGAAGGTGTATATTCCCAAGGGCTTGAAGCAACGCCGTCTGCACAAGGCATTTTTGCGTTACCACGACGCCAACAACTGGCCGATGCTGCGCATCGCCCTGCGGCGCATGGGCCGCGGCGATCTGATTGGCAGCGGCAAGCATCAACTGATTCCGTCCTATCAGCCGGCCGGCACCGGTCTTGCGCCGGAGGGCGCGCGCGCGGGCAAGGTGTTCAGGACTCAACACACCGGTCTGCCACACAATCCTCCGAAGCCGGGCAAGCGCCCGCCGCGCGGCATCAATCCCGGCAGCCCGACCGGCGCCGGCAAGCGACGCGGCGCGCGTACATGACGGCAATACGAATTGGAAGACGGGACGCGGTAACAGTGTGAAGTATTTTTCTATCCAGAGGCTTTCTGAATGAATGTGAATGGCGGGAAACAAGGCTGGCTGGCCTCGCTATTACTGATTCCGATCCTGATCGCCGCAGCGCTGGTCGGGTTCTTTGTGTTCGTCGTTATTCTTGGGTTGGTACTGTTCGCCGCCGCCGTGCTGATAGCGCGCCTGTGGTGGCTGCGCCGGAAAATGCGCAAGACCGGGGCGAGCCAGATTCTGGAAGGCGAATACGTGGTGTTGCACGCGCCCGCCATGGATGGCGGAAGTGCGGAGCGCGAAGCCGTCCCTACGGGGACAAACGCAGGAGCAGTTTTTCCGCAGCGCGTCCCGCGACAAGCACCTCCTCGTCGCTGAAGCGCGCGCCCGTGCCGGGCGGGGCAGGCTGCCCGGTTTACTGCAAGGTTCTGCCCTGGGACATCTGTTCCAGGGTCACGCGCGTCAACTGTTCGAGCGTGGCGCTGTCAGGCATCTCCTGGATGTCGGTAAACCAGACGTTTTGCACCTGGTGTTCATTTTCATCGGTATCCCCGGTGATCAAGGGCCTTCCGACGAAAACACCGCGCTGACCGTTTTCCAGATCGATGATCACGAGCTGTAGTGGCATCATTTTCATGACCGGTCCCTCTGTGAGGATTTCATCTGAACCTTAAGCATAGACCATGCCAAGGATGGAAGCGTCGCTGGCGGGCAGGGCCGGCCGTTCATTGCGTCGGCGACTGGACGGTGGGCGGGTTATTTTCGACGCTCCACGACAGCCGGCGGCAAAAAATTCCCCCGCGGCAACGGTTAGCGTGCGGGTATTCTGAAGGGAAGAACGCGTGCGGTAGGGGCCGATAGGCGCCGCCGCGCCGCCACCGACTTAGGGTCGGTGTAACCGAGCAGCGTGTCGAGCACGGTTTTGAGGCCGCGGCTGCCGAGCATGGATTCCCACATCATCGCGGATAGCCGCAGGCAGGCGGCCATCGGGGTGCGGGCGCGGCGCCGTTCCATGTCGATGCGGAATTGCAATCCGCGCAGACGGCGCTGGTCGAGCGGCGGGAACCGGCGCAGATACGCCTCAATCAGGGCAAGACGCCGCGCTTCGAATGCCGCTGGATCGGTTTTGGCCAGCCGCGACCATTCGTCGAAATCGAACAATAAACAGAATGCGATTGCTGCTTGCACTGGAGCCCACCCCGGTTAGTTTCGCCAAATATTATGCTAGGAATGCCAGGCGGGGACAGTGGGCGGGGCTGAACGGTCGATCGAGGCAGATGGGCTTCGCGCCTGAAACCGGTGTGACGCTAGACGGGTGGTATCAGGTATAGTTGTGGCACGGGCTGCCCGAAACTGGAATTTCGACGCGGTTCCGGGTAGTTTACGAGGATTTTCACCGATCGGTCCCTCACCGAATTGAATCAGGGGTTTATGGCGGGAAAGCTGTACATCAAGACCATGGGTTGCCAGATGAACGAGTACGACTCGGCGCGCATGGCCGATCTGCTCGCCCACACGCACGGACTTACGGTCACGGATAACCCGAACGAAGCCGACCTGCTGTTGCTCAATACCTGCTCGATCCGCGAGCGCGCGCAGGAGAAGGTCTTTACCCAACTCGGCTACTGGAAGGTGCTCAAGCGCGCCCGCCCGCAGCTGATGATCGGTGTGGGTGGCTGTGTGGCCTCGCAGGAAGGCGCGGCCATCCGCAAGCGCGCGCCGTACGTGGACCTGGTGTTCGGCCCCCAGACCTTGCATCGCCTGCCGGAGATGCTGGACACGGCGCGCTCGTCGCGGCGCGCGGTGGTGGACGTCTCGTTTCCGGAGATCGAAAAGTTCGACCGCCTGCCGGAGCCGCGCGTCGAGGGCGTGCGCGCGTCCGTGTCCATCATGGAAGGCTGCTCCAAGTATTGCAGCTTTTGTGTGGTGCCGTTCACGCGCGGCGAAGAATTCTCGCGCTCGTTCGACGATGTGCTGGCCGAGGTGGTGTGCCTGGCCGAACAGGGCGTGCGCGAGGTGACATTGCTCGGGCAGAACGTGAACGCCTACCGTGGTGTAAAACACGACGACGCACAGGGATGTGCTAGTGTCGCGGGAGGCAGGATGCCGGGAGCGACCGGTGGTGAGGCCGACCTGGCCGAGTTAATCCGTTATCTCGCCGAGATCGAGGGGCTGGGTCGCATCCGTTTCACCACCTCGCATCCGGTAGAGTTCACCGACCGGCTGATCGAGGCCTATCGCGACGTGCCGTCGCTCGCCCCGCACCTGCACCTGCCGGTACAGAGCGGATCGGATCGCATTCTGGCCGCGATGAAGCGCGGCCACACCGCACTGGAATACAAGTCGAAGATCCGGCGGTTGCGCGCTGCATGTCCGGACATCAGTATCACCAGCGATTTCATCGTCGGCTTTCCGGGCGAGACCGACGCCGACTTCGAGGCCACCTTGAATCTCATCGCCGAAGTTGGTTTCGACGATTCCTTCAGTTTCATTTACAGCGCCCGCCCCGGCACGCCAGCCGCGGAGCTGGCCGACGCCACGCCGCAGTCGGTCAAGGAACAGCGGCTCGCCATTTTGCAGCAGCGCATCAATCAGCAGGCGGCCGACATCAGCCAGCGCATGGTCGGCACGGTGCAGCGCATTCTCGTGGAAGGCCCGGCGAAGCGCGATCCGAATGAGCTTGCCGGGCGCACCGGCAACAACCGCATGGTGAACATCGCCGGCGCCGGCAAGCACTTGATCGGCCAGTTCGTCGACGTCGAGATCAGCGCGGCCCTGACGCACTCGCTGCGCGGGCGCCTGTTGCCGGGTGACCGGCGGCGCGCCGCCGGAGCAGCATAACAACCTTGGCCGCTGCGTCCCGCCAGAAGACCGAATTTCATCTCCTGCCCGCTGACAACGCGCGGCTTGCAAGTCTGTGCGGGCAACTGGATGAGCACCTGCGCCGCATCGAGAACCACTTCGGGGTCGAGGTTGCCAATCGCGGCAACAGTTTTCGCGTCACCGGCCCGGCCGATCCGGTCGCGGCCGCCGAGCGGGTGTTGAAGGCGTTGTACGTCGCCACCGCCAACGATCCGTACCTGAGCAGCGCCACAGTCGAGCAGGCACTGCGCGCCACCGGGCCGGACGAAGCTCCGGTGGATGACCGCGACACACATCTGCGCACGCCGAAGTGCATGGTCAAGGGCCGCAGTGCGCACCAGCGCGACTACATCCACAACATTCTCACCCACGATATCAGTTTCGGTATCGGCCCGGCCGGCACCGGCAAGACCTATCTCGCCGTGGCCGCCGCCGTGGACGCGCTGGAGCGTAATCTTGTGAGCCGCATTGTGCTGGTGCGTCCGGCGGTCGAAGCCGGCGAGCGCCTTGGTTTTCTACCCGGCGCACTGGAGCAGAAGGTCGATCCGTACCTGCGGCCGTTGTACGACGCGCTCTACGAAATGTTCGGTTTCGAGCGCGTCGGTCGTCTCATGGAGAAGGGCGCCATCGAGCTCGCGCCGCTCGCCTATATGCGCGGGCGCACGCTCAACGAATCGTTCGTCATCCTCGACGAAGCGCAGAACACGACTACCGAACAGATGAAGATGTTCCTGACGCGCATCGGCTTTAACGCCAAGGCAGTGATCACCGGCGACATCACCCAGACCGATTTGCCGCGCAACCAGAAATCCGGCCTCATCGAAGCGATCGAAGTGCTTGGCGGAATCCACGGCATCGGCTTCATACACTTCACCGCCCAGGATGTGGTGCGCCACCCGCTGGTGCAGCGCATTGTCGAGGCCTATGCCGCGCACGGCGAGACAAAGAAAAGCTGATGCGGATTATTCCAAACTGCGCGCGCCGAGCGCGCCTCGGCTCGCCTCGACCGAATGTGGATTCTCACCAACTTCCCCTCTCCCAGAGTAAAGAAGTGCGCGCGTGGCGCGCTTCGGCTCGCCTCCCTCTCCCTCCGGGAGAGGGAATGAGGGTGAGGGCGGAGAGGGCAAAGGGTGAGGGCAAGCGGTACCGAGGAACCTCAAACAGCCCTCACCCCATCCCTCTCCCGGAGGGAGAGGGGGAGTAGGTTCGC
>CAYJBG010000129.1:0-5742 GCA_964368085.1 uncultured Acidiferrobacterales bacterium
TACTCCCTTAGCAGGGGAGCGCCTTCGACCAGCTCGGCCATCTCTCCATGTATGCTCGCCAAGCATACAGGGCAGGCCGGATGGCGTAAAGAAAGGATCAGCCTTCCGCAGCGTCAGGACGCGGAATTGGATGCGTCACGCCCGCTTCTTTTTCTTTCTGGATGCGCTGATAGATTTCCTCACGGTGTACCGGGATCTCCTTGGGCGCGTTCACACCGATGCGCACCTGGTTGCCTTTCACCCCAAGCACCGTTACCTGTACATTGTCCCCGATTATCAGCGTTTCGCCGATACGCCGCGTTAGAATTAGCATCGTGCTGCTCTCCTGTTTGGAACCTTGTGCAATCCCTGGCCCCGGCACCAGTGTGCGCATTCGCATTTTGGAACGCCCTTCCCGGACGATCCTGCGTCTTTACTCAAGCCAAGTTATGCAGCTTCCGTGCCAGAGACAACCGGTCAGCGCGGCGCCGCGGCCGGCTTGTCCAGACCGAAGGAGCTGTGTAGTGCCCGAACCGCCAGTTCCAGGTACTTTTCCTCTACAACCACCGAGATTTTGATCTCCGACGTCGAGATCATCTGAATATTGATGCCCTCGTCCGCCAGCGTTTTGAACATCTGGCTGGCGATGCCGGCATGCGAGCGCATGCCCACCCCGACGACCGAAATTTTGGCAATCTTGTCGTCCCCCGTCACCTCACGCGCCGCTAAATGTCCGGCGGTTTTCCGCAGGGTTTTCAGCGCTTTCTGGTAGTCGTTTCGATGCACCGTGAAAGTGAAATCGGTGCTGCCGTCGGCGCCGACGTTCTGGACGATCATGTCCACGTTGACATTGGCGGCGGCGATGTCGCCGAGGATGCGGTAGGCAATTCCCGGCTTGTCCGGCACGCCCCGCACCGTGAGCTTGGCCTCGTCGCGGTTGAACGCGATGCCGGAAATGAGCGGTGCTTCCATTTCGTTTCCCTCGTAGGTAATGAGCGTGCCCGGTCCTTCCTCAAAGGAGGACAGCACGCGCAACGGAACCTTGTACTTGCCGGCGAACTCGACCGAACGGATCTGCAGCACCTTGGAGCCGAGGCTGGCCATCTCCAGCATCTCTTCGAAGGTGATGCGATCCATGCGCCGCGCCTGCGGCACGACGCGCGGGTCGGTGGTGTAGACGCCATCCACATCGGTGTAGATCTGGCACTCATCGGCCTTGAGCGCCGCCGCCAGTGCGACCCCGGTAGTGTCGGAACCGCCGCGCCCGAGGGTGGTGATATTGCCATCATCGTCCACACCCTGAAAGCCGGCCACCACCACCACGCGGCCCTGCTTCAGGTCGGCGCGCACGCGCGACTCGTCGATATCGAGGATGCGCGCCTTGCCATAGACGTTGTCGGTGCGAATGTGCACCTGGTAACCGGTGTAGGAACGTGCCGGGCAACCAATCTTTTCGAGCATCATGGCCAGCAGCGCGATCGTGACCTGCTCGCCGGTGGCGAGCAGTACGTCCATCTCGCGTGCCGGCGGCTCCGGATTGACGCCCTTGGCGAGCTTGATGAGCCGGTCGGTTTCGCCGCTCATGGCCGAGACGACCACCACGACCTCGTCGCCCCGGTCACGGAAACGCTTCACGCGCTCTGCGACCGCGAGGATGCGCTCCGGGCTACTGACCGAGGTGCCGCCGTACTTCTGGACAATCAGTGCCATAGAGTTGGGTTCAAAAAACGGGAATCGTAATGCTGAACGTATCAGGAAATATTTTTCTTGGCGAAATGGCGCTACAACCTGCTCTCCACCCAACCCGGCACGTCCGCCAGCGCAGCATCAAGATGGGTGGGATCAGTACCGCCGGCCTGTGCCATATCGGGCCGGCCGCCACCCTTGCCACCGACGCGCAGCGCCACCTGATTCACCAGCTCGCCGGCCGGTACTTTGACAGTCAGGTCTTTGGTAACGCCGGCGATAAGCAGTACCTTACCATCCTGCACAGCAGCCAGCACGATGGCAGCATTACCAAGTTTGTCTTTGAGCTTGTCGAGGGTATCACGCAACGTCTTGCTGTCAGCGCCCTCGACGCGCGCCGCCAACACCTTCACGCCCTTGATGTCCTTTGCCTGAACGCTGAGATCGCCGCCCTGGCCACTTGCGAGTTTCTGGCGCAAGGATTCAATTTCCTTTTCGAGGCTCTTGATGCGGCCGAGAAGTTGTTCGACCTTGCGCGGCGCTTCCTCGTGCGTACCGCGCACCAGTTCGGCGACCGCCGACAGACGCGCTTCGCTTTCACGCACCGCTTCGAAAGCGCCCTCGCCGGTCACGGCCTCGATGCGCCGCACGCCGGAGGCGACGCCGCCCTCCGAGACGATCTTGAGCAGGCCGATATCGCCGGTGCGACGCACATGTGTGCCACCGCATAATTCGGTGGAAAATTCACCCATTCCGACCACGCGCACCTGGTCGCCGTATTTTTCGCCGAACAGCGCCATGGCGCCGGCGGCCATGGCCTCTTTGATCGGCAAGATGCGCGTACCAACCTCATGGTTGGCGCGGATCTGCCCGTTCACCAGGCGCTCGATTTCTTCAAGCTGCGCGCGTGTCACAGGCTCGGGCTGGGTAAAGTCAAAACGCAGTCGTTCCGTGTCCACCAGCGAACCTTTTTGAGTCACGTGCTTGCCCAGCACCAGGCGCAGGGCCGCGTGCAAAAGATGCGTGGCCGAGTGATTGTTGGCGGTCGCCTGGCGCTTGGCCGTGTCTACCTCGCAACGCAGCCGGTCGCCAACCTTTAGCGATCCGGAAATCATCCGGCCAATATGTGCGTAACCCTTCTGGGTGTCTTGCACATCGAAGGTACCCTTCGCCGCCACCAGTCTTCCCTGGTCTCCGACTTGGCCACCGCTTTCAGCATAGAATGGCGTACGGTTGAGATAGAGAATTCCCTCCAGACCGGCGCCCAACTCTTTGACGTCCCGATCACCGGCACGGATCGCGGTAATCTGCGCCTCGTCACGCGTCGTCCCGTAGCCGGTGAAGGCCGCCGGTTCGATGCCCAGTTCGTCAAGATTGACTGCGGCTACAGTCTTGAAGCTCGATGCCTCGCGCGCGCGCTCACGCTGTTGGTCCATCTGGCGCTCGAATCCATCCATGTCGAGCGTCAGGCCGCGCTCGCGCGCGATGTCGTTGGTGAGATCCGCCGGGAAACCGAAAGTATCGTAAAGCTTGAAAACTATGGTTCCGCTCAATGGTAACTGTTTAGAGTCAAGGACATCAAACTCGACCGTCATCTTGATTGGAATTGGAACATTTGAAAAAGATTTGCGTGCTTGCTCATGTACTGCAGGCGCGGCAAGAAACACAAGACATAGAGAAACATTTTCGCCGCTTTCCAGCGCCCCGATTCGTTGGTCAATCTGTAGGCTAGATTCGGACAGAACAAAGTTGCTGACGTCAGTGACATCTGTTGGTACAGATATCATTTCAAAGTATTGACGACTTGTTTTGCTGCCATTGCGTGTCGTAAAAAACAGCGATGCTCTACCTGCTCTTGGTGGAGCATACTCGAACTGCTCAAGGCCTGATGAGCGACTCTGAGCATACCCGACAAATCTCCTCTCCTCTGAAAGTTCAGACTCCAATATCTTCATACCTTGGTTCAGAGTTTCTGCAAAACGCTCCTCTTCCTGGCGCAGGGTGCGTTCGACTTCGGTCCTGGCCTTGGCCAGTTCCGGATAAGCCGCGCCCATTTCCTTCACCAGCGGCGCAACCAGCTTGAAGAAGAACGGCTGCGTGGCGCCGAGCAGATGTCCGTGGCGCGCGGCGCGGCGGATAATGCGTCGCAGCACATAACCGCGGCCTTCGTTCGACGGCAGCACGCCATCGACAATCAGGAAGGCGCACGAACGAATGTGGTCGGCAATGACATTGAGCGATTTATTCTGGCGATCCTTCGTTCCGAGAATGTCCGCGGCCGCGTTGATGAGGTTGCGGAAGATGTCGATCTCATAGTTGCTGTGTACGCCCTGCATGACCGCGGCAACACGCTCCAGCCCCATGCCGGTATCGACCGACGGTTTGGGCAACGGGTGCAGCTTGCCCGCGGCGTCGCGGTTGTACTGCATGAACACCAGGTTCCAGATTTCGATGTAGCGGTCGCCGTCTTCATCCAGCGAGCCCGGCGGGCCACCGGCCACAGCAGGGCCGTGATCGTAAAAAATTTCCGAGCACGGACCGCACGGACCGGTGTCACCCATCTGCCAGAAGTTGGAACTCTCACCGAGTCGCGTAAAGCGCTTGGGATCGACTTTCATCTCCTTGAGCCAGATGTCGGCCGCTTCCTCGTCATCCTTATAAATGGTGACCCACAGGCGCTCCGCAGGCAGCTTCATCTCCTGAGTGAGAAAATCCCAGGCGAAGCGGATCGCCTCGCGCTTGAAGTAGTCGCCAAAGCTGAAGTTGCCGAGCATCTCGAAAAACGTGAGGTGGCGTGCGGTGTACCCGACGTTCTCAAGATCGTTGTGTTTGCCGCCAGCGCGCACACAACGTTGGCTGCTCACCGCGCGCGCGTATGGACGCTTTTCTGCCCCAAGGAAAACATCCTTGAATTGCACCATGCCGGCGTTGGTAAACAACAGCGTCGGATCGTTGCCCGGCACCAGCGAGCTCGAAGGCACAATGCTGTGCCCGTGACGCTCGAAGAACTTGAGGAAGTGGTCGCGAATCTCGGTGGTTTTCATAAATCTAACTTGTCAATCATCAGCGCCATCACTGCCCAGCGCCTGTCGAATCTGCTCATGGGTAAAACCGCGATACTGCAGAAAGCGCGTCCGTTTGGCGCGCTCCGCAAGACTCGCCGGCTGTTGCCCCCCGAATTTCTTTTTATTCACCCGCTTCACGTCTTCGACCCAGTCGCGGCTGCCGACGTCCAGCCAGCGTTCGATCGTGCCGCGGTCGATACCCTTCTCTTCCAGCTCGCGGCGGATGTAGAGCGGCCCGTAGCCGCGCACCCGGCGCACATGCAACAGCGCCTCGATGAAGCGTTCGTCCGACAACACGCCTTCGGCGGCAAGCATCGCCACAATCCGGGCGGCGTCTTCTTCCGCGCAACCACGCTGCACCAGTTTTCTGATCAACTCCCGACGTCCGTACTCGCGGCGCGCCAGCCACGACAGCGCCCGGTTGCGCGCTTCTTTTGCGTCGAGACCGGGACTGTCTTTGCTCAGGCCTCGGCCTCTTCCGGCAGCGCCTCGTCCGCATCGGCGCCGGACACCACGACCGGGGTCGCCATGGTGGCGCGGATCTTTTTCTCGATGTCGGCGGCGATGGCCGGATTCTCTTTCAGGAACTGGCGGGCATTGTCCTTGCCCTGACCGATGCGCTCCTTGTTGTAGCTGTACCAGGCGCCGGACTTCTCGACGATGTTGCGCTCCACGCCCATGTCGACGAGCTCGCCTTCCTTGGAAATGCCTTCGTTATAAAGGATATCGAACTCGCACTGCCGGAACGGCGGCGCCAGCTTGTTTTTCACCACTTTGACGCGCGTCTGGTTACCGATCACCTCGTCGCCCTTCTTGATGGCGCCGATGCGGCGGATGTCCATGCGCACCGACGCGTAGAACTTGAGGGCGTTACCGCCGGTCGTAGTTTCGGGATTGCCGAACATCACGCCGATCTTCATGCGGATCTGGTTAATGAAGATCACCAGCGTGTTGGAACGCTTGATGTTGGCAGTGAGCTTGCGCAGCGCCTGGCTCATGAGGCGCGCCTGCA
>CAYJBG010000130.1:0-5735 GCA_964368085.1 uncultured Acidiferrobacterales bacterium
GCCGCACCTTCATCATGCCCGGCCAGGCGGAGCGCAAGAAGTCGGTGCGCCAGAAACTGAACGCCATCGATGTCGAGTTCCGCGGCAAGAATGTGCTGTTGGTGGACGACTCGATCGTGCGCGGCACCACCAGCAAACAGATCATCCAGATGGCGCGCGACGGCGGCGCGAAAAAGGTGTATTTCGCCTCGGCCGCGCCGCCGGTGCGTTTCCCGAACGTGTACGGCATCGACATGCCGAGCGTGCAGGAGCTGATCGGCAACGACCGCACGGAGGACGAGATCGCTGCGGTGATCGGCGCCGACCAGCTTATCTATCAGGACCTGAGCGACCTCATCGACGCGGCCCGCGAAGGCAATCCGAAGATCCAGAGGTTCGACGCCTCCTGCTTCGATGGCCAGTACATCACCGGCGACGTCAACAAGGATTACCTCGACCGTATCGAACAGGCGCGCTGCGACACGGTCAAGACCGGCCGCAGCATGGCCCAGAACGGCAACGATCACGTCAGCGCCGAAGTGCTGACCTTCCCGCGTTGACGGTATCCGCCGGTGTGCTGCCGGGCGCCCCTCAAGAAATCCTTTTTTACCCAACCTTTGGAGAATTGGGAACGGATGACAAAATGTCTCGGAATTTCTCAGGGCTGTTGTTAGGGAACCTCTGAACAAGTCATCCCAGCGCGACCGCCATGGATGGCGGAAGGTAGAGCAACGCAGGGAGCAGTTGCCGGGATGGCGGAAGTACTGGAAACGCAGGAGCAGTTTCCAGTGCAAGCTGGGATCCAGGAAGTATATGAATTTTCTGGATTCCGGATCGCGGCAATACCCGCCGGTGGCGATCCGAGTACCTTGGCAACGATCTGGATCGCCTGCTCGGGATTCTTCTGTCGCCGTGCTGGAGACAGCGCCCTGCTTCCATTCGGTTGCCGCCGCGTGTTGCACCGGCCCTGAATGCCGGGTTCAGCCCATCCCGTAAATCCCCCTCTCGCACTCCTTTGTCGGGTGTAACAAACCTTCCGTCGTCTCCGATGCGGGCGACCTTTCGGGGCCAGTCTATCCAGTCTATACACACTTAAGCGTGATCAAAAAACAGGAACCTTTTAAGATTCCCGACGCAGATGGACAGGGGTGTCAGGCTGCTGGCGCGGATCGCGGGCCGGTTTAAAGTCCTGCGACACAGAGGGTCTAATGTAACTTAAGGCAAGTCAGGGACAGAGCATGCATTCGCCAGGAACTAACAGAAATACCGGCCCCGGTATTACGCCACCAAAATCTTCCCGTTCGTTAAAGACCACTGTCTCCCTGGCGTTGGTGTTGGCGCTGGTTGGAGGCGTTTTTTATCTACGCGATCCTCTTGAGCTATTTCACACAAAGCAGTTCACCGGTGCGCGCGAGGCGGTGACCCTTGGTCTGGCGCATGAATCGCTCGCGGCACTTGCCATGATTGCGCGCGACCGCGGCTTCTTTGCCGAGGCGGGCCTTGACGTAACGGCCAAGGACTACAAGAGTGGAGCGCTCGCCATGAAAGGCCTGCTTGCCGGCGAAGTGGCGATTACCACGGCCGCTGACATTCCAATCGTATTCGAAAGCATGGCCCGGCGCGATTTCCGCATCGTCGCCACCATCGGTTCTTCCGACAACGAACCGAGAATCATCGCCCGCAAGGACCAGGACGTGAAGACGCCCGCCGACCTGCGCGGCAAGCGCATTGCCACCCAGAAAGCATCGGCCGTGCATTTCTTTCTGCATGTCTTTCTGTTGCAGAACGGCATGGTCGCCGAGGACGTAAAGCTGAGTTTCCTCAAGCCCGACGACTTGGTGAAGGCTCTGGTCGATGGGGAAATCGACGCCTTCTCCATGCGCGAACCGTACATCTCCCAGGCCGCCAAACAACTGGGCGACAACGCCGTGGTTTTCGAAAAACCCGGCCTCTACCGGAAGACCTTCAACGTTGCCGTAACGGCCGATTTGCTCAAGAACCGCCCGGAGGTCGTGCGGCGGGCGATGCACGCTCTGGTCCAGGCCGAGGCGTTCGCGCAGAAGAATCCCGAGCAGGCGATCCAGATCGTCGCCAAGGTACTCGGATCGCCACCGGCGGGTATTGCCGCGATCTGGCCCGATTCCGTCCTCAAAGTCTCTCTCGACCAGTCCTTGCTGGTGAGTCTGGAGGACGAGGCCAAATGGATTATCGGCAATAAACTGACCGACGCCACCGAGACACCGAATTATCTGGATATGGTCCACGTGGGTACGCTCAAGGCGGTGGCTCCGTTTCTGGTGTCCCTGATCCATTAGCAAGATTGATGAACGGACCATGGCCGGCCTTGCCCATATACCCAAGGTCAATTTGTGTAGTTTTTAGCTTCGCCCCAGAGAAGAACTGTCATGAATATCAGCACCAAGCTGTGGATCAACACCGGTTTGTCGGTTGGGCTCGTGGTCTTCACCGGCGTCGTGTTGTTTGCGGCCTCGCGTTATATCGCGGGTGTCACCGAACAGGGCAGGGCGGCGAACACCATCGTAAAGGAAGTATTCGAACTCACGATGGTGGCCGATGAATATTTGATGAATCGCGCCGAACGCGCGCAAAAACAGTGGAACCTGAAACACGATTCTCTCGGCAAGCTGCTGCAGGGGATCCAGTTCAGCGAGCCGGGCGAACAGGCGATCTTGATGCGGATACGTGGCGAGCATCAGGGCATCAAGGCGACGTTCGCCGGGGTGGTGGAAAATCAAGCCAAGCGAGCCGGGAGCCAGTCAAAACAGATCGAGCTCGGTCAGCAGCTTGCCAAGGTGGAGACGGAGAAAAAGACCGTCGCACGAACGCCGGCCGCGGCGGGATTGCGCGTAGAAATCGAGCGGGCCGGCAAAGAGACCGCGCTCCTGCGGGAGCTGGACGCACGACTGGCCGGCCAGATACTTGCCAAATCGCAGGCGATCGTTTCCGGCGGCCTGCAGCTCAGCAACAGCAGTCAGGACAAGGTCGCTCGTGCCGAGGGCCGGACGATCCTGGCGATCATGGGTTTTGTGCTGACCCTGGGCCTGGCCATCGCCGGCACCACACTCGTCATCAACCGCAGCGTCGTGCGCCCGATCGCACAAGTAAAAGAGGGCGCGGAGATCGTTTCCCGGGGCAACCTTAACTATCGTCTGAATCTGGACGTCAACGACGAAATCGGTGAAATGTCACGCACCTTCGACCGGATGCTGGATATTCTCCAGGTGACCACTGCCTCGCGTGACGAGCTGGACCACATGAACACCGCGCTGAAAGATTCAACGGCAGCGCTGATTCAGTCGGAAAAGCTGGCGTCCATCGGCCAGATGGTTGCCGGCGTGGCGCACGAGATGAATACGCCGCTTGCGTATGTAAGCAGCAGCGTCGAGCTCGTCAGGGACCAGCTGCCGGAGGTGGAAGGGCTCATCGCGGAGTATGTCAAGCTCACCGAGTTGCTTAACGCAGGCGCCGATGACCAGACGCTGGGCAAGCAGTTCGAACAGGTGCAGGCGCGGGCCACCGCATTCCGCGAGAACCGCCCCTTGGACGAAGCCGGAGCGCTGCTTACCCGCAGTATCCACGGCCTCAACCAGATACGCGAACTGGTCATGAACCTCAAGAATTACAGCCGTATCGATCGCGAGCGGACGATGGAGTTCAGTCTGAACGAAGGCCTGGACAGTGTGTTGATGCTGGCCAAGCCGGTACTCAAGACGCGCGTGAAGGTTGTCAAGGAATTTGGCGACATTCCCTTCGTCGCCTGTTCGCCCTCACAGATCAACCAGGTGTTTCTCAATCTGGTCACCAACGCCGCCCAGGCGATTGAGGGCGATGTCGGGATGATACATATTCAAACGCGAGCGTCGGCGGACCGGGTCCAGGTTATCGTTCGCGACAACGGAAAAGGAATCCCGCCGGAGGTTTTGCCGAAGATTTTCGAACCGTTCTTTACTACCAAGAAAGCAGGAGAGGGCACCGGTCTGGGGCTGTCTATTTCCAGAAAGATTGTCGAGGAGCACGGTGGCACGATTAAGGCCGAGTCGGTGGTGGGCAAAGGGACTGCGGTGACGGTATCGTTACCCGCTCAAGGAATTGTTGCACAACGCAAACGAGCATAGGAGCTAAGTCATGGCCATGGCAAAAGTATTGTTTGTCGACGACGAGGAGCACATCGTCAGCACGTTGAGAAGCCTGTTCAGGAACGCTTGCCACGTGTATACCGCCACCAGCGGCGCCCAGGCGCTGGAGATCGTCAAGGAAAATTCGATACACGTTATCGTCAGCGATCAGCGCATGCCGGAAATGGCGGGCATCGAATTGCTGCGCGAGGTCAAACGGCTTTCGCCCACCACCATGCGTATCATGCTCACGGGCTATGCCGACTTTGCCGCCATCGTGAGTTCCATCAATGATGGCGAGATCTATCGCTACATCTACAAGCCATGGAACAACAAGGATGTGCTGGCCACGGTCACCGCCGCCGCCGAGGTGGCGCTCAGCCTGGCGGGCGAGCCGCACGATGCGGCCCCCGAAACCGGGATTGAGACCGTGCAAACGAACATCCTGGTGGTCGATGACGCGCCCGAGATACACGTGACGATCAGGAAGCTCTTCGAGGGCAAGCGTAAGGTGCTGTCCGCCTCAAATTGCGACCAGGCGCTGGACATCCTGGAACGGGGAAACATCGGCGTGGTCGTTTCGGACGTTTTTGTCGGCAAGCAGGATATTACGCAATTGCTCAAGATACTCAAAGACCAGCATCCCGATATGGTGACAGTTGTATTGACCACGTTTAACGACGCCAACATGCTTGTCGGGCTGATCAACAATGGCCAGATCTTCCGTTTCCTGACCAAGCCGGTACACTTGGGTCAGCTGCGAGTCAGCATCGAGGCCGCGCTTCTGTACCATGCCAAGTGCCAGCACCAGCCGAGGTTGTTGTCGCGTCACCGGGTCGAAAAGGCGGAGGCCGGTTCCAGTCCGAGCCTGACCGCCATGATTATGTCGCGGCTAAAGTCTTTGCGCGGTGGTGTCGCCGCAAGGTAATATCTTCAGGCTGTATCCAATTACTGCTGGCAGTGTCATTCTCAGACAAATCTGTGTTTGAGGACGATCTCCCTGTATCCGAAACAAGGGTAATATGCCGATCCATTTGAAGAACAAACCAGTAATCATGCTGGGCGCGGAACGCTCCGGCACGACCTTACTCATGGCCATGCTCGGTTGTCATCCCCATATCGCGGTGCCGGAGGTGGTCTGGTACTACCCGCGTTTTCGTCCCTATCTGCATACTTACGGCGACCTCGGTCACGACCGGAATTTTCGCACGCTCGCGAGCGAGATGATTTTCGGTCTCAAGACGCCGTTCTGGGGCATGCAGATCAACCCACGCACGATCGTCGATGAAATTGTTTCCAGCGCGCCTGAGCGCAGCTTCGCCGGTATTTATTGCGCAATGCTGGAGCGTTATGCGCGTGAAGCCGGCGGGAAGCCGCGTTGGGGCGAAAAGACGCCGTACAATCTATTCTTTGTCGACGAGATCGAGGAAGATTTTCCCGGCGCCCAATTTATCTTCATTACCCGCGATGGGCGCGACGCCAGCGCCGATTACCTTCAGTCCGGTTTCGGTCCCACGAACATGTTCTGTGCCGCCGAGATCTGGAAGCTGTGCCAGAACGCGGTTCAACCGTGGCGCCAGAAGCTCGATTCCTCCCAATGGCTGGATGTCCGCTACGAAT
>CAYJBG010000131.1:0-5729 GCA_964368085.1 uncultured Acidiferrobacterales bacterium
ATCGCCACCACCGGCCGGTAGCCTTCGCAGGCCAGCCCGGCGGCGAAGGTGAGGGCGTGTTGCTCGGCGATGCCGACGTCGAAGTAGCGTTTCGGGAAGCGCTCCGAGAACGCCACCAGCCCGGAGCCCTCGCGCATCGCCGGCGTGATGGCCATGAGACGCGGGTCGGCTTCCGCCATGTCGCACAGCCAGTCGCCGAACACCTGCGTGTAACTTTTGCCGGACGGTTTTTTTTCCATCTTGCCGGTGCTGGGATCGAAGGGTGTCACGCCGTGATACCCGCAGGGGTTGCCCTCGGCCGGTTCGTAACCCTTGCCCTTGCGCGTGACCACATGCAGGAAGCGCGGGCCGCTCAAGCCGCGCAGGTTGCGCAGGGTTTTGAGCAGGGTGTGCAGGTCGTGGCCGTCGATCGGGCCGTAGTAGTTGAAGCCCAGTTCCTCGAACAAGGTTGAGGGCATGACCATACCCTTCATATGTTCCTCGGCGCGCTTGGCAAGTTCCCACATGGGTGGAATCGTGGAAAGCACGGTCTTGCTGCCCTCGCGCATGCTGGTGTACACCTTGCCGGACAGAATGCGTGTCAGGTAATTCGACATGGCGCCGACGTTCGGCGAGATCGACATGTCGTTGTCGTTCAGAATCACGAGCAGGTTGGCGTCCATGTTGCCGGCGTTATTGAGCGCCTCGTAAGCCATGCCGCCGCTGAGCGCGCCGTCGCCGATCACCGCCACCACCTGCCGGTCGGAACCTTCGCGCGCCGCCGCCACCGCCATGCCGAGCGCCGCGCTCACCGAGGTGCTGGCGTGCCCGACGCCGAAGGTGTCGTAAATACTTTCTTCGCGGCGCGGGAAGCCGGAGAGTCCGTTCTTCTGGCGCAGCGTCGCCATGCGCGTGCGTCGGCCGGTGAGAATCTTGTGCGGGTAGGTCTGGTGGCCCACGTCCCAGAGCAGACGATCCTCGGGCGTGTTGAAGACGTAGTGCAGGGCGATGGTCAGTTCAACGGCGCCGAGACCCGCGGCCAGGTGCCCGCCGGTCTGGCTCACGGTCTCGATCAGAAAATGGCGCAACTCGTCCGCGAGCTTCGGCAGCTCGGCTTCGTCCAGGCGGCGCAGGTCATCCGGCAGGTTGACCCGCTCCAGCAGGGGAAGATCGTTGCGTGTGCGTTTCAATGGGTCCGGTCCAGGATAAAGTCGGCGATATCGCACAGGAGTCGCGCATTATCCCCCAAAGGGCGCAAGCTTTCGAGCGCGATGGCGTGCTGTTCCAGGGCCAGGGCCCGGGCGCGATCCAGGCCGAGCAGGGCCGGGTAGGTGGGTTTGGCGTGTTTCTGGTCGCGGCCGGGGGGTCTGCCCAGGGTCGCGGTGTCGCCCTCGACATCCAGAATATCGTCGGCAATCTGGAAGGCGAGCCCGATGGCGCGGGCGTAGGCATCGAGCGGCGTCAGGCGGGCCGTGTCGGCGCTTTCCGCGCAGAGGGCGCCGAGGGCCACGGCCGCGCCGATCAGCGCCCCGGTCTTGCGCGCGTGCATGTCCGCAAGCTCGGGCAGTGTCAGCGATTTGCCCACGGCGCCAAGATCGATGGCCTGCCCGCCGGCCATGCCGGCGCTGCCCGCCGCCGCGCCAAGCCGCGCGATCATACTGAGTCGCCGCGCCGGGCTGACAGCGAGTGCCGCGTCGCCGGCCAGCAGTTCGAACGCAAGTGTCTGCAAGGCATCGCCGGCCAGAATGGCGGTGGCGTCGTCGAATGCCTTGTGACAGGCGGGTTTGCCGCGCCGCAGGTCGTCGTTGTCCATGGCCGGCAGGTCGTCGTGCACCAGCGAGTAGGCGTGCACCAGCTCGAGCGCGCAGGCCGGCACATCGAGTACCTCCGGTTGACGCTGCCCAAGCGCCTCGCCGGCGGCAAACACGAGCGCCGCGCGCAGGCGTTTGCCGCCGCCGAGCGTGACGTAGCGCATGGCCGCGTGCAGGCGCTGCGGCGCCTGGGTCGCGGCGGGCAGGCGCCGATCCAGCGCCTGCTCGGTGCGCGCACGCACGCGCGCCAGAAACTCGGGCAGGCGGCTCATCCGAGGAAAGCAAGCCTGCACAAAATAATCATATTTTAAGTTTGGTCGTCGGTGTGCGGCTCGATGCGCGCATCGTCATTCTGGACCAGGAGTTTTTCCACGCGCTGCTCGGCCTCTTTGAGCCCTTGCTGGCAGGTGCGGGTAAGTACGATGCCGCGCTGAAAGGCGGCGAGCGCCTCTTCCAGGCTTTGTTCGCCGGATTCCATTTTCTCGACCAGCTTCTCAAGCTCGGTGAGTGCGGCTTCGAAATCGGGCAGGGTGGATTTTTTCGGCACAAGGCCTCCAGGCGCAATGAATGCCGGCACGCTAGCGCAGGCGGGCGCGCGGCGTCAATCCACGCAGCGCCGACGGTGAACGGGCCTGTGTTTTCCGGAGCAACATCCGGGGTACAGGGCGCCGGCCAGCGCCAGGCCCAGGCCCCGCTGCGCGTCCCGCCGGTCGCCATGAGCGCCCCTGGAAGGTGAGCGAGCACCGCACCGGCGACGGGCGCTCCCGTCGTTTCCGACATCTCGTCCGCGGCGCTGACGGCCGGATACACGCGTCTGACTGGCATAAAGAACAGCCACTTTCCGGGGTTTTTATTATTTCCATTGTTTTTCAAGAATCCTCATGTAGATTTATCAACGTTCAAAGAGGGGCATGTCAGGTCAAAGGGCATACGCGCGCGCCGCCAGTAGGCATTGCTGCGGCTATCAGCGCGAGAAGTAAGAGTCTTTGGCGGCATGCCTGAAAAATGGAGTTCACCGAGGCCCGGGACGGCAGGTTCATGATCAGGCCGTTACCGAGTCCAGTGTGGGGGGTTGAATTGGAAGAGGGTGCATCTTCAGCGCCGCCGCGCGACAGGCAGACACTTGAAGTGCAGCTTGAGCGGCTGCTCGCCACGCCCACCGGCAGCGTCATCTACGATCAGCTCGCGCGGATCGTGGCCGAGTGGCAGGGCGTCGATACGCGGGTGGCGCAAACCTATTCCGGCCTGTTGCGGCTGCTGCTCGACGATTTCGCGTGCGAGCTGTCCAGCGAACGCGTGCTGTTCCTGGTCGGCCGGCTTATCCAGTCGCAGCCGCGCCATGCCGCGTCGTTTCCGGCGATCAGTGTTGCGCCTGCGGAGTTCGCCAGGCGGCTGGCGGAGCAGGACGAATTTCGCGTTGCGCTGGTCACGCTTCTGGAGCGCCTGAATGCACCCCCCCCGATTCCGTCCGCGCCACAGCCGAACGCGGTAACGGACGGCGCGCGCGAAATCAGGCTTGATGAGCATCTTGGAGAAGCTGCCGGACAGCACGCCAATGCCGTCTATCGCCAGCATCTTGAGCGCAAGCACGGCGACATCGACAAGCTCCAGGACTCGCACGCGCTGAAGATGCGGGACGCCATGGCCCAGAATAAACAACTCGGCGATCTGTTGCGGATCGAGATGAACGCCTTGCAGCAAATCGACAGTGTCGAGGAGATCGCCGCGTTCCGGCAGATCCTGATCGGCGGCGTCGAAGAGCTGATCCAGGGCCAAGCGGCGCTGGCGGGAAGCCTCAACAACACCAGCGACTATCTGCGCACCCTCGAATCCGACAGTGAACGCCTGCAGGACGAGCTGCACAAGGCGCGCCTGATGAGCCTGACGGACGAATTCACCGGCCTGCCCAACCGGCGCGCGTTCATGCGCCGTCTCGAGGACGAGATCGGCCGCGCCCAGCGCTACGCGACGCCGCTCTCGCTCGCCATCGTGGATCTCGATGAATTCAAAATCATCAACGACACCTATGGCCACATCGCCGGCGACCAGGTGCTGCGCTGTTACGCGGAACACATGCTATCGATCTTCCGGCACCATGACTTGGTGGCGCGATACGGCGGCGAGGAGTTTTCCGTATTGTTGCCGAATACAACGCTCGAAGGGGCGCAGTGCGCATTGAGCAAGGTGCAGGGTCGCGCGGCGCAAAGCCGATGCGAACATGGCGGCCGGGTACTGCTCCTGCCAACCTTTTCCGCCGGGTTGGCGCTCCACACTCACGGGGAGCAGCCGATCCGCTTCATTGAGCGGGCCGACCGGGCGCTGTATCGCGCGAAGCATCTGGGCCGGAATCGCATCGAGCTGGAATCGCCGGCCGGGCAGTCGCCAATCGTCGCCAAGGCGGGTGGCAGCCCGTCCAATGCAACCAGCGGCTGACTCGTCAAACTCGTGGTTAGTACGGGCGAATCGAGCGGCGGGCATGGCTCAAGAAAGCCAGGCTACTTGCCGGCACGTGCCGGCAGCGAACGGTCGTGCGCTTTCCCAAGCAAGGCTTGGGACGCGATTGCGCCCAGCAACGCCAGAAACATGTCCCACTGGGTATCCCACGGGTCGCCCTGAGTGCCGAGAAAGGCAACCGCGCCATCGCCCGCCACCAGCGCCACCCACCATTCGATCATCTCGTACACGGCGCTGAACGCCAGACAAAAGCAGGTCACCAGAAAGAACAACCATTTGCCGGTTTTCAGCGGCGAACGCCGCAGCAGAATCTCGCGCGCCACAATCGCCGGGAAGAAGCCCTGGGCGAGATGGCCGAGACGGTCGTAGTGGTTGCGGCCGAGGTCGAAGCTGTCGCGCAGCCAGTTGAACAACGGCACCTCGGCATAGGTGTAATGAGCGCCGATCAGCAGGATCAACGCGTGCAACCCGATCATGCCGTAGGCGAGACGCGACAGCGGAAAGCGGCGATAGGTGGCGGCGAGCAGCGGTACCGCAATCAGCACCGGCGCGGCTTCGAGAAACCAGGTGGGCCAGTCATGGGGTGCGATCGCCGACCACAGGGCCACGGTGCCGAGCCCGGCCATGAGGAAATAAAGATAGGCGCGATTTGACTGGGGCACGGAAGCGGGTCGTATCGATTATTTGACTTTGACAGAATCATCTACATACACGCAGCAGAGTATCTTATCGGTACTCCCGAAACTACCCGACCACCACCCCAAAAATCTCAAGTCCCTTTCGGACGGATGACCGGATACGCCCTGTTCCCAGACCTTAAATGAGACACGGCTCCGTTCACGGTCCAGCCGCTTCTTCCGTTGATTGTGCCTATTGGGGTAATTTCTAAGGATCGTCCAGCCGGAGGGTCGCTGGTCGTCGCGGGTTCATGAGCAGAAACTTCGTAGCGAAGGCCGCGCGCGCCTTCTTCTGGGCTGCCGTGTATTTGCCGTTGCGTGGTGTGAGCCGCAGGTAGTGGTCGAGAACCAGTTTGGCCCGCTTGGCCTTGTAGGTTCTCAGGTAGGGTGTGATTTGCCGAAGAAGATCGAGTGCCTGGCGGTTGTCGATTGCGTAGGTACCGCTTGGAGTGTGGTTGCTCTTGCTGATGCGCTTGCGAGTTATACGTCCGGCGCCCACTGACCGGAAAACATAGTTCAGTAACCGTGCTTCCGTGTTGCTGATACTGATTACAAACTGGCGGTTCTCGCCACGGTGTCTTCGTGATAGCGAGAGAGTTCCTTCTCCATCGATCAGTCCGGCGATATATGCCGCGTCTTCGCGGGAAAGATTTTTTACTTTCCGGTAGCTCGCCATCCGGGTTCCTCGTGGCTTTCGTCTAGCAACTATACAAAACAAAGCCCCCGGCCGGAATCCCGGTCGGGGGCGTTGCCAATTGGTGGAGGCGGCGGGACAGTGGTTCCGCATTTTTCAATGCGGCCTGGACTA
>CAYJBG010000132.1:0-5698 GCA_964368085.1 uncultured Acidiferrobacterales bacterium
GCCTCACGCGCTCCGACCCGGCGCGCGCCGAGACCGCGCTCCAGGACCTGGCCGATCTGTTCCGCGTGCTGCTCGCCGATGCACGCAAGCTGGTGCCGATCTCGGCCGAACGCGAGATCTCGCGCCAGTATCTGGAGATCGAGAAACTGCGCCTCGGCGACCGCCTCAAGGTCGCGTGGCAGGTGAACAACGTACCGCGCAGCGCGCTGATTCCGGCGCTCACCCTGCAACCCCTTTTGGAGAATGCGATTTACCACGGCATCGAGCCGCGCTTCCAGGGCGGCACCTTGCGCGTCGAGATGTGGGGCGAGGGCGAGACACTGAATGTAATGATCAGCAACCCCTTGCCGGACGTGCCCCAGCACGCGCACGGCCAAGGCAACAAGATCGCGGTGGACAACATCCGCCTGCGCCTGCAAAGTCACTTCGGCGACGCCGCCAGCATGCAGGCATTTCAGGAAGGCGGCCTGTATCATGTGAAACTACGCATGCCGGTGGTACGGGGATAATCGATGACTTTCGACATCACCGAATCTAAAGTAAGCAAGCCTGCGACCGCCATGGATGGCGGAAGTGCGGAGCGCGAAGCCGTCCCTGCGGGGACAAACGCAGGAGCAGTTTTTCCGCCGCAAAAATATCCACTTTAATGAAAGCAAGCCTGCACAAAAATATCCGTTTTAACGCCTGGTCCGCTGCGGCACGCGCGCAATTCGCGGCCGGCATGCGCACGCTGCGCGAGCGCCTGTTGCCGCGCGCGGCCGACACCACCGGCTGGGCGCTGCGGCTGTTCGCCCCCGCACCGACCGCGGCCGGGGAAGAAACCCACTTCCTGCCGAACTTCTGCGGCGGGCGCGCCATCGGAGGAATTGTGCTGATCGCCGAGATGCTGGCGATTGTAATCACACTGGTCACACGCCGTATCAACGAGAATCTGTTTCAGGATCTGATGCTGGTCTCGCTGTTCGTGCAATGGGTTGCGCTTTCCGGCGCCGCCACCCTGTGCGCCGTACGCCGTTTCCTGAACGGCCTGCCCAACACGCGCGCGCTCGGTTTCGCCTACCTGCTGCTGCTCGGCGTGGTACTGGTGGTGAGCGAGGCGGCGGTGTGGGTATGGTGGGCCGTGGGCCGGGTAAGTTCGCCGCGCCCGGAGTGGTATGCCTACTTTCACATCCAGAACTTCACGGTGGCGGCGATTATCAACGCGCTCACACTGCGCTACTTCCTGGCCCGTCACCAGCTGCGCCAACGCACCATGTCCGAGGCGCAGGCGCGCATCGAAGTGCTGCGCTCGCGCATCCGTCCGCATTTTCTGTTCAACACCATGAACATCATTGCGAGCCTGATTCGCAACGCCCCGGACAAAGCCGAGACCGCGGTCGTGGACATGGCCGACCTGCTCCGCACCATGCTCGGCGACAGCGAGAACCTGGTGCCGGTGAGCAACGAGATCGCGATTGCCAAGAAATACCTCGACATCGAGGCGCTGCGCCTCGACAACCGCCTGCGCGTGGACTGGAATGTCGGCAAGTTTCCGCGCACGGCGGTGATGCCGGTGCTCATCTTGCAGCCGCTGATCGAGAACGCCATCCAGCACGGCATCGAAGCGATCCCGGCCGGCGGCGCGATCGGCGTGCGTCTGTGGGAGGACAACGACACCATACATATTACGGTCACGAACCCGCTGCCGCGGTTACGCGCCAAGGCGCCGGCGGCCACGCGTGCGCACGGCGAACACGCCCTGGACAACCTGCGCCTGCGCCTCGCCAGCCACTATGGCATTGCTGCGCGAATCGATATTTCCCAAGAACCGGAACGCTTCAGCGTGGCCGTCGAGATTCCCATACGCGGAGGAAACCCATGAGAGTGTTGATCGTGGATGACGAGAAGCTGGCGCGCGACCGGTTGCGCGAACTGCTCAATGAGATCGGCGGACACACCGTGGTCGGCGAGGGCATGAACGGCAACGAGGCGGTGGAGAAATCCGCCGCACTCAATCCGGACGTGGTGCTGACCGACATTCGCATGCCCGGCATGGATGGCCTGGAGGCGGCCATGCACCTGATGGGCATGGAGAATCCGCCAATGGTCATTTTCACCACCGCCTACGACCAGCACGCATTGCACGCCTTCGAGGTGAATGCGGTCGACTACCTGCTCAAGCCGATCCGCAAAGACCGGCTGGCGGCGGCGCTCGACAAGGCCAAAAAACTCACCCTGCAACAGCTGCAGGAGATCAACCAGGCGCAGGACTCGCCGCAGGCGCGCACCCACATCAGCGTGCACCTGCGCGGCAACATCCGCCTGGTGCCGGTGCAGGACATCCTGTACTTCATGGCCGACAGCAAGTACGTCACGGTGCGCACCGCGGGCGAGGAACACCTGATCGAGGATTCGCTGGTCAACCTGGAGAAGGAATTCGGCGAAAAGGTATTCCTGCGCATCCACCGCAACGCGCTGGTCGCCACCGACTACATCAAGGGCATCGAGAAAAGCACGGCCGGCAACTGGCAGGTGGCGCTTAAAGACCTTGAGAAAAAACTCGACGTGAGCCGCCGCCACGCCGCTGCCGTGCGCCGCTGGGCGCGGCGCTGACCGCGCTCGGTGGAACTCGCAGAGGACGCAGAGGCGCAGAGAGCGCAAAGGGGTTTAACCTAGAATCTCCGCGTCCTTTGCGCCTCTGCGTCCTCTGCGTTTCATCCGGAACTCACTGTAGAGCACGCTTGCGTAACTTCTCTCTGGCGTTGCTGATCGAATCTTCCAGGTAGGCGCCGTAGAAGTCGCGCGTCGTCAGGCCAACCAGATCGGGGGTGAGCGCTTCGCCATCCGGCCCAAGGAAGCGCAGGTGCGGCACCAGTGTTACACCCTGCTGCCGCGCATAGGTGCGGAAATCCGTCTTGCTTCCGTCGAACGTCACGAGCGGCCGCGTCTGACTGACCTCCACGGTGCGCAGCAGGAAACGCGGCGCCTTCTCGTTGTCCGCTTGCAACGGCTTCAGGTGCAGCTCCTCCAGCTCGCGGCAGAACGGACAGGTCGTGGAATGGAAGAACAACACGATCGGCAAACGCGTCACACGCGCGCGCTGCGCGTCCACACGCAGGTCCACGGCCACCGGCAGCGCCTCGCCGGCCACAGCGCAGCCGAGAGGCACGGACAGCGCAACCAGCACGAAAATCGGAAGGCGCAGGCCGGACATGGGAGGAAAACCGCGCGGGATGATTCGATGACCGCTTTCGTTTAGATTATATCGCAACGCATGCTGCGCCATATAACTTTATCTGCATAAACTGCCCGTGAATCGCCTGCGCATCGGCACCCGCAAGAGTCCGCTCGCCCTGTGGCAGGCCGAGCATGTGCGGGCGCGCCTCGCGGCCGCGCACCCGCGGCTCGTCATCGAACTCGTGACGATGACCACCGCTGGCGACCGCTTGCTGGACGCACCGCTCGCCACGGCCGGCGGCAAGGGGCTGTTCCTCAAAGAACTGGAGCAGGCGCTGCTCGACGGGCGCACGGACATCGCCGTACATTCTCTTAAGGATGTCACCGTCACCCTGCCCACGGGCCTGCATATCCCGGTGATCGGCGAGCGCGAAGACCCGCGCGATGCCTTCGTCTCGAACACCTACGCTTCGCTTAAGCACCTGCCGCAGGGCGCGCGCGTCGGCACCGCCAGCCTGCGCCGCAGCTGCCAGCTGCGCGCGCTCTACCCGCAGCTTGAAGTCGTGAATCTGCGCGGCAACGTCAATTCGCGGCTCGCCAAGCTCGATGCGGGCGAGTTCGACGCCATCATTCTCGCCTGCGCCGGCCTCAAGCGCCTCGGCCTTGGCGGGCGCATCCGCGTCGAACTCGCGCCGGAAATCCTGCTGCCCGCGGTCGGCCAGGGCGCGATCTGCATCGAATGCCGCATGGGCGACTTTGCGGTTGAGCGGCTTATCGCACCGCTGCATCACCGGCCCACGGCGGTGCGCGTGGCCGCCGAGCGCGCCCTCAACGCGCGCCTCGAAGGCGGTTGCCAGGTACCGATCGCGGCCTATGCCGAGCTTGACGACGATAGACTGCGCTTGCGCGCGCTGGTCGGCGAGCCGGATGGCAGCCGTTTGATCCGCGGCGAGATCGAGGGTGAGGCGGTGCGCGCCGAGGCGCTGGGTGCAGCACTCGCCGAGGACCTGCTGCGGCGCGGCGCGCGCACCATCCTCGATAAAGTTTACGGCCGTGGCTGACGAGCCCAGGGATGGGCGAGGTAGACCGCGCCGGGAGCTGGCGGTCGAGACCGGCCTGCGCGGTGTGCGCGTGCTGGTGACGCGGCCCGCGCACCAGGCCGAGGCACTCGCGCGCCTGATCGAATCCGCCGGCGGCGAGGCGGTGCGTCTGCCGACGGTCGAAATCGTTCCGCCGGCCGACCCGGCGGCGCTCAACGCCGTGCTCGATCGCCTGCACGAGTTTGCCTTTGCCATCTTCGTCAGTCCGAACGCCGTGTACCGGGCCGTGCCGCTGCTGCGCGCGCGCGGTGGCGCGCCAAAGGTGCTGCGGCTTGCCGCGGTCGGCCAAGGCACGCGCCGCGCCCTCAACGAAGAAGGGTTCGAAAATGTGCTGGCCCCGTATGAACGTTTCGACAGCGAGGCCCTGCTCGAACTCCTGCCGCGCGCCGCGGTGGCGGGAAAAAATATCCTGATTGTCCGTGGCGAGGGTGGCCGCGAGCGGCTCAGCGAAACCTTGGCCGCGCGCGGTGCGCACCTGAGCCATGCCGAGTGTTACCGGCGCGTGCCGCCGCGTCAGCCCGATGCGGCGGCGCTGGCGCGGCTGCGCCAGGGAGACATCGACATTCTCACCATCACCGGCCTCGCGGGCCTGCGCAATCTTTACGATCTCATGGGTGAATCCGGACGCGCGCGGCTGCTGGCCACGCCGGTACTATTGGTGAGTGAACGCCAGGCGCGGGCCGCCCGCGAATTGGGATTTAACGCTGAACTGCGGGTCGCCGCGCAGGCCAGCGATGCGGCGATCCTGGCTGGGCTGCTGGCGTGGCGGGCGGCGCGAAATTCCATATAATGACCTGAGCCGCCACGCACCGCCCCGCCACACTCCCGGCGCACACCCCCCGACACAACACTTATGGACAACGAAGCTGACACCGCCCCAGCCCCTAAACGACGCACCCGCAGGCAGCGGCCCACATCGGACAAACCCGCGCGGTCTGGGCGCTTCGCCACCGGTCTCGCGCTGGTACTCGCCATGGTCGCGGTACTTTCGAGCGCCTACGTCGGCTGGCTGGTCAACAGCAAGCGCGGGCTCACCGACGCCAAGGGCCGGCTCTTCCAGGTCGAACAGGAGACCGCGCAGTTGCAGGGGCTGTCCGCGCAGATGAACCTGGAACTGGGTACGCTGCGTGAAACCCAGGAGACACTGAAAAGCGGCGTGCAGGCTCTGCACGGCGAAATCGGCAAGGGCCGGCGCGCCTGGTTGATCGCCGAAACCGGAAATCTGCTGGTCATCGCCCAGCATCGCCTTGCTTACGCACATGATCCGCGCCAGGCGCTTGAGGCATTGCGCGCCGCCGATCGACAGTTGCAGCAGCTCGGCGATCCAAACTATCAGCCGGTGCGCAAGCTGCTGGAAGGCGAGATCGGCGCGCTGGAATCCCTCGAACGCCTCGATCTGCGCGGCATGGCCCAGCGCCTGGGCCTTCTGGCCGGGCGCGTCG
>CAYJBG010000133.1:0-5690 GCA_964368085.1 uncultured Acidiferrobacterales bacterium
CGTCGCGTGCCGCCGCCACCGCCGGCAGGTGATCGAGACACCAGCGCAGTTTGGACGCGCCGTAGTGCGCGGACAGCACCAGTCCGGTGCGCTCGCGGATTTTTTCCACCTCGGGAGCGAATTGTTGCAGCCAATCCTGCGCGCGCCGGTCCTGCCAACTCAGCACCGGCGACAGCGGCGCGCCGGTTTCACGATCCCAGCAAATGATGCTGGAACGCTGGGTGGCGAGACCGGCGGCGGCGACATTGGCGGCCCGACCACCCAGCGAGACGATGGCCTCTTCCGCTGCCCGTTCGAGCGACCGGACCAGTGCATCCCCGTCCTGTTCCACGCGGTCCGGAGGGATGCGCTGTTCGGCTGTCTCGACCACGGCCTTTGCCTGCAACTGACCCATGCGGTCGAACACCAACGCGCGGCTGGCGTGGCCGCCCTGATCGAGCGAGAGATACAGTGCCTGGCGGGGGTCATCCATGTTGGCCGCTTCCATCTGCCAGTACCTTAGCAGGCCACTGGGGTTTTTTGCCTCTCTTGAAAAACGAGTGGCTGCCCAGCAGCGCCTGACGGGCGGCAATGAACTTACCCCTTTACCCCTTCCCCGAGTAAACGAAGGCGCGCGTAGCGCGCATCGGCTCGCCTCCCTCTCCCTCCGGGGAGAGGGGAATGAGGGTGAGGGCGCGGGGAAGGCCGGGATGGGGGTGGTGGCCTGAAGGGGGCGTAAGGACAACGGCCACTGCGGTGGTGGTGATTCGTTTTACGCTCACCCTCCCCCTCGCCCCCTCCCGTCGAGGGAGGGGGAAACCCTTTGGCTCCCCGGCCGGGTGATTTCTGCTCACACGAACTTCAATAGAGTCTGTTTTTTGTTCCTGGATCATGTATTTCCGCCCTCACCCTGCTAGGTTTGATCCCGGTCAAGAAACGGGTTGACCGATCTCTTTATAAGTATTTCAGCAATTCATAAACAAGAAGCTGGATGCAGCACAAATACGCGCGCGAGATGATGGCGACCCCCTTGAACCGGCGGCAGTTCCTGCGTGGAGATTTCCAGGCCCGCCGTTCGCCCCTGCGCCCGCCTTGGGCCGTGGCCGAGAAGGAATTCACCGGCCGCTGCACGACCTGCGGCGACTGCGTCCGCGCCTGCCCCAGCCACATCCTGATCGCCGGTGGGCGCGGGCTGCCGGAAATCGATTTCAGCCGCGGCGAGTGCGGCTTCTGCGGTGAGTGCGCCGACGCGTGTAAAACGGAAGCCCTGAGCCGGAAGGCATACAAGACCCTGCCCTGGGTTTACCACGCCGTCATTGACGATGAAGCCTGCCTGACCAGCCGCGGCGTGGTATGCGCGAGTTGCCGCGAAGCTTGCGTGGCCAGCGCCATCCGCCTGCCGCCGCGCGCCGGGACGGCGGCCCGCCCGATACTGAACTTCGACGCCTGCACGGGCTGCGGCGCCTGCGTGGCACCCTGCCCCGTCAATGCCATTCATGTCCGGCCGCGATCGGCGGCCACCGATTCACGTCACGAGGAACCACGATGCACATAGCCAGCATGGTCATCCGCACCCGCCCGGAAGATATCCGCGGCATTGAAACGTCGCTCAATGCCATGACCGGCGTCGATGTCCACGCCGTCACCACCGACGGCCGTCTGGTCGTCACCATCGAAGGCACCGATCGCAGCACCTGCGGCGAACGCCTGATGGCCATACACGCGATCCCGCGGGTACTGTCCGCGGGACTGGTATACGAACAATCCGACGAAGAAAGCACGGAGACCACATCATGAGCATGAACCGACGCGACTTTCTCAAAACCAACGCCGCCGCGGCCGCGGCCGCGACCATCGGCATTCCCCTGGTCGCCGCCCCGACCGACGCCGGCGCCGTGATCCAGAGCGGCATCCGCTGGGACAAGGCGCCGTGCCGTTTCTGCGGCACCGGCTGTTCGGTGCTGGTCGGCGTGAAGGATGGGCGCGTGGTCGCCACGCAAGGCGATCCGGAGTCGCCGGTCAACAAGGGGCTTAACTGCGTGAAGGGCTATTTCCTGTCCAAGATCATGTACGGCGGCGACCGGCTGACCACGCCGCTGCTGCGCAAGAAGAACGGCCGCTACGACAAGAACGGCGAATTCGCGCCGGTGTCGTGGGACGAGGCCTTCGACATCATGGCGCAGAAGTACAAGGAGGCGCTCAAAAAAAGCGGTCCGGAGGCGGTCGGCATGTTCGGCTCCGGCCAATGGACGGTGTGGGAAGGGTATGCCGCCGCCAAGCTCTACAAGGCCGGTTTCCGTTCCAACAACCTCGATCCCAACGCGCGCCACTGCATGGCCTCTGCGGTCGCCGGCTTCATGCGCACCTTCGGCATCGACGAACCGATGGGCTGCTACGACGATATCGAGCACGCCGACGCCTTCGTGCTGTGGGGATCGAACATGGCCGAGATGCACCCAGTCCTGTGGTCGCGCGTGACGGACCGACGCCTCAGCCACCCGCACGTGAAGGTGGCGGTGCTGTCGACCTTCGAGAATCGCAACTTCGACCTCGCCGACCTCGGCATTGTCTTCCAGCCGCAATCGGATCTCGCCATCCTCAATTTCATCGCCCACTACATCATCGAGAACGGCAAGGTGAATGAGGCGTTTGTGAACAAGCACGTCAACTTCAAGCGTGGCAACGCCGACATCGGCTACGGCCTGCGCCCGACCGACCCGCGCGAGAAGGCGGCGAAGAACGCCGGCCAGGCGGACGGCGCCCAACCGATGAGCTTCGACGAGTTCAAAAAATTCGTCTCGACCTACACGGCCGCGTACACCAGCCGCATTTCCGGTGTTGCAAAAGAAAAGCTCATCCAGCTCGCTGAGGTGTACGCCGACCCGAAACGCAAGGTCGTGTCCTACTGGACTATGGGCTTCAACCAGCACACGCGCGGCAGCTGGGCCAATAACCTCATTTACAACATTCACCTGCTGACCGGAAAGATTTCCGAACCGGGCAACGGTCCGTTCTCGCTCACTGGCCAGCCCTCGGCCTGCGGCACGGCGCGCGAGGTCGGCACCTTCTCGCACCGGCTGCCGGCCGACATGCTGGTAAGCAAGCCGGAACATCGCGCCATTGCCGAGCGTCTCTGGCAACTGCCGGCCGGCACCATCCCCGGCAAACCGGGCCTGCACGCCGTGGCCCAGAACCGCGCGCTCAAGGACGGCAAGTTGAACGTCTACTGGGTGATGTGCAACAACAACATGCAGGCCGCGGCCAACATGAACGAGGAAGGCTGGCCCGGCTATCGCAATCCGGCGAACTTCATCATCGTCTCCGATCCTTATCCAACCGTCACCGCTATCGCCGCCGACCTGATCCTGCCGACCGCCATGTGGGTCGAGAAGGAAGGCGCCTACGGCAATGCCGAACGCCGCACCCAATTCTGGCGCCAGCAGGTGTCGGCGCCCGGTCAGTCGAAATCCGACTTGTGGCAGATCGTCGAATTCTCGAAGCGCTTCAAGGTCGAGGAGGTCTGGCCGGCGGCGTTGCTGGCGAAGAAACCGCAATACCGCGGCAAAACCCTGTACGACGTCCTGTTCGCCAATGGCACGGTTAATCGCTATCCGCTCGCCCAACTGCAAGCTGGCCACGCCAACGATGAAGCAAGGCACTTCGGCTTCTATCTCCAAAAGGGATTGTTCGAGGAATACGCGCAGTTCGGTCGCGGCAAGGCCCACGATCTGGCACCGTTCGAGACCTACCACCGTACACGCGGGCTGCGCTGGCCGGTGGTGCGTGGCCAGGAAACCCTGTGGCGCTTCCGCGAGGGTTACGATCCGTACGTGAAGAAGGGCGAAGGCGTAAAGTTCTATGGCCGCCAGGACGGCCGCGCGGTGATCTTCGCCCTGCCCTATGAACCCGCGGCCGAGGCCCCGGACCGGAAGTACGATCTCTGGCTCACCACCGGCCGCGTGCTGGAACACTGGCACTCCGGCTCCATGACCCGGCGCGTGCCGGAACTGCACCGCGCCTATCCGAACGCACAGGTGTTCATGCACCCGGAAGACGCCCAGGCACGCGGCCTGCAACGCGGCGTGAAGGTGAAAGTCATCAGCCGCCGCGGCGAGATGATCACCCGCGTCGAGACGCGCGGGCGCAACAAGCCGCCGCGCGGCGTGGTGTTCATTCCGTGGTTCGATGAGAGCCAGCTGGTTAACAAGCTCACACTCGACGCCACCTGTCCGATTTCGAAGCAGACGGACTTCAAGAAATGCGCGGTGCGCATCGAGAAGGCATGAGCCCGGGCGGCCGGATGCTCCCGGCCCTGCGCGCGCGGCGTTCCCGAACTTGCAACCCGATTACACATGATGCTGGAGGCCACACCATGACAATCCCAACCACGCTGTTGCTGGTCGCCGCCTTCACCCTGGCCGCGCCGGTGCTGGCACAGGAGCCGGTGGTTAAGCCGCTGCGCGGCACCCTGTCGCCCACCCAGACCAACCGCAACATCGACAATCCGGACTGGCAGCGCGACCGCGATCCGATCCCGCGCGACTACGTGCAGCAGCCACCGCTCATTCCGCACAAGATCGAGGGCTATGTCATCACCGCGCGCGACAACAAGTGCATGGATTGCCACAGCTGGTCGCGCTACAAGGAAGTCGGAGCCACCAAGATCAGCCTCACGCACTTCCGCGACCGCGGTGGCGCGGAACTGGCCGATGTTTCTCCGCGCCGCTATTTCTGCACGCAGTGCCATGTGCCGCAGACCGAGGCGAAACCGCTGGTGAAGAACGACTTCAAACCGGTGCAGGCGATCCGCCAGCGTTAAGGCAAGACCCTATTTGCGATTACCAGGAATTCCGACCATGAATGAAAATAACAAACCTTCCCGGCTCCGCCGGCTGTGGACCCTCCTGAGGCAACCGACCACGCGCTGGTCGCTGGGCACGCTGCTGGGTGTCGGCTTTTTCTCCGGCATCATCTTCTGGGGTGGATTCAACACCGCCATGGAAGCCACCAACACCGAGGCCTTCTGCATTTCCTGCCACGAGATGAAGGAGAACGTTTACAAGGAATACCGCAACACCATTCACTACTCGAATCGCACCGGCGTGCGCGCGGTGTGCGCCGACTGTCACGTGCCCAAAGACTGGGTGCACAAATTCGTGCGCAAGGTGGAGGCCACCAACGAGCTGTACCACAAGGTGCTCGGTTCGATTGGCACGCCGGAGAAGTTCGAGAAGAAGCGCCTGCAACTGGCGCAGAACGTGTGGAAGACAATGAAGGCAACGGACTCGCGCGAATGCCGCAACTGCCACGATTTCAAATCGATGGACTACGCCGTGCAGGGCCGACGCGCCTCGCGCCTGCACCAGGACGGCTTCGAGGCCGGCAAGACCTGCATCGACTGCCACAAGGGCATCGCCCACTCGCTGCCGGCCGGTGCGCGCGAGAAGCCTCCGGGCTAGCGGCAGTCGCTACCTGCTTCCCCTCTCCCTCCGGGAGAGGGCCAAGGGTGAGGGTGGTTGGCCCTCATCCCCACCCCTTCCCCCGCAGGGAGAAGGGAGCGAGCCGTAGCGCGCCTTGAGGCGTGCATCTCATTCACTTTGAGAAGGGAGCGAGCCGATGCTCGCTACGCTCGCTGTCTCACTTATGACCGGGGCAGATGCCGGACCCAGTCGGTATTGCCCGCACCGCAGACGATGAACCACGGATTGCGC
>CAYJBG010000134.1:0-5653 GCA_964368085.1 uncultured Acidiferrobacterales bacterium
TCGAGTCCATGATGCGCGTGCCCATCTGCAGGTGGGCGGCGAAGGTGCCGGACTGCTGCAGGAGTTTATCGACGAGCGTGGTCTTGCCGTGATCGACGTGGGCGATGATGGCGATGTTGCGCAGCTTCTGGATCATAGAATTTAGGTCGGTCTCGCTGACTCTCTCTGGCCCTCACCCTCATTCCCTCTCCCGGTGGGAGAGGGAGGCGAGGCGAAAAAATGCTCCTGCGTTTTTCGCACTTCCGCCATCCGTGGCGGTCGCCGATGCGCGCTTGCGCGCGCACTTATTCGATCTGGCTAAAAGGGCGCGCATTATACATGAATCAGGCCAAAACCGGGCCTGGTCCGGCACTTATCGCCGCAGGCCTGTGTTATGCTCGCGCGCTTTTCGCGATCCCCTTAAGTCCCATGCCGCTCCTCAGTTTCCATAACGTTTCCACCGCCTACGGTCACCACCCCCTGCTGGAACAGGTGAGCTTCGGTGTCGAGGCGGGCGAGCGCGTCTGTCTCATCGGCCGCAATGGCAGCGGCAAATCCACGTTGCTCAAGATCGCGGCCGGCTTCGTGATTCCGGACGCCGGGGAGGTGCGCCGCGAAGTCAGTACGCGCATCGCCTATTTGGCGCAGGAGCCGGAGCTGAACGAGGGCCAGACGGTTTTTGAAAACGTGGCCGCCGGCCTCGGCGACCTGTACCCGTTAATTGTGGACTACCACCGGCTGATCGCGGCGCTCAACGATCCGCACACCGCCAGCGCGGTGGACCTCGACCGCATGCATGTCCTGCAAGAACAACTCGAACGTCGCCATGGCTGGGAGGCGCAGACACGCATCGAACAGGTACTCACCCGCCTGCAGTTGCCGGCCGATGTACCGGTGGCGCAGCTCTCCGGCGGTTGGAAGCGACGCGTGGCGCTCGGCCGGGCGCTGGCGATGGCGCCGGACGTGCTGCTGCTCGACGAACCCACCAACCACCTCGACATCGAGGCCATCCAGTGGCTCGAAGACATGGTGGCGGAATACCGCGGCGCGTTGCTGTTCGTCACCCACGACCGCCAGTTCCTCACGCGTCTCGCCACGCGCATTATCGAACTCGACCGCGGCCGGCTCAGCGAATTCCCCGGCGACTACGCCAATTTTCAGACCAAGAAGGCCGAGCAGCTCGTGACCGAGGCCACGCACAACGCGCTGTTCGACAAGCGCCTGGCGGAAGAAGAACGCTGGATCCGCACAGGCATCCAGGCGCGGCGCACGCGCAATGAAGGACGGGTGCGGGCGCTCTACGCCTTGCGCCGCGAACACGCCGAGCGCCGCAACGTGCAGGGCAAGGCGCGGATCGCGCTCGACAGCGGCGAGAAGGCCGGCAAGCTGGTGCTCGAGGCCAGAAACCTGTGTTTCGCCTATGAAGATAAAACCATCGTGCGCGACCTCAATCTGCGGGTTATGCGCGGCGACCGCATCGGCCTGATCGGTCCGAACGGCGTCGGCAAGACCACGCTGCTGCGACTGCTGCTCGCCCAGCTTGAACCGAATAGCGGTACGTTGCGCCACGGCACCAATCTGCAAGTCGCCTATTTCGACCAGACGCGCGCGCAACTCGACCCGGAGGCGCGCGTGGTCGATTGCGTCGGCGCAGGCAAGGAGACCGTGACCATCGGCGCCCAGACCAAACATGTAATGGGATATTTGCAGGATTTTCTGTTCCCGCCGGAGCGCGCACGTTCCCCGGTCAAGAGTCTGTCAGGCGGCGAGCGCGCACGCCTGCTGCTCGCGCAACTCTTCTCGCGCCCGGCGAATGTGCTGGTGATGGACGAACCGACGAACGATCTCGATATCGAGACACTCGAACTGCTGGAAGAACTGCTACTCGACTATCCGGGCAACCTGTTCCTGGTGAGCCACGACCGCGCGTTTCTCGACAACGTCGTGACCTCGTGTCTCGCCTTCGAGGGCGACGGCCGGGTGAAGGAGTACATCGGCGGCTACAGCGACTGGCTGCGCCAGCGCTCACCGGGCCCTGTCACACGCGAAGCACCGCAAAAACCCGCCGCACCGGCAGCCAAGGCCGAACCTAAAAATCCCGCCGCCGGCAAAAAACTTTCCTATAAGGATCAGCGCGAACTCGAACAGTTGCCGGCGCGCATCGAAAAACTGGAACAGGAACAGGCGCAACTACAAACCAGTCTTGCCGATCCCGAACTCTATCGGCGCGACGCGGCCACGTTCAAGAATCTGGGTACACGCACGAAACAGCTTGAAGCCGAATTGACCCAAGCATTTGCGCGCTGGCAACAGTTAGAGGCGCTGCGGGTGGGTGGTAACCGGGAATAGTAGGGTGGGGCCTGCCCCACCAAATAACTGGTTGGATTCTCGATGGTGGGGCAGGCCCCACCCTACCTATATTTCGATCAAGTGGTCTGGCAACTCGTTGGGGTTCGTGCCGGCAGCCGGAAAATGCGTTGTCAGTTGCGCGCCGATTGCGTTCACCGCCTCGATGAAGCCACCACCAACCTGACCGGTCTTTACCCGCGCGGTAAGGCTGTTCACCACCTGGTCCCAGGTTCCCGTCGGTACGCGCGCATGGATGCCGGCATCGGCCAATAGCTCGACGTGGCGCTCGGCGACGGACACGTACAACAACACGCCGGTGCGCTCGCGCGTGGTGTGCAGGTTCTGGGCGAGGAACTGTTCGCGCGCGCGCCGCACGCAGTATTGACGTTGCACCGCGCGCGGCACCAATTTTATTTTGATCGGCGGCCAGCGGAAAACCAGCGCCAGTAACGCGAACACCAGCAGTTGCAGTTCGATGATGCCGAGCGGGGCAAAGCTTAAGCCAAGCCCGATCGGCAGCAAGGGCGACAGGATCGCCAGCAGCGCCGCCCACAGTGTCGGGTAGTAGAAGTAGTCGCCGCTTGAGCGCGCGATCACGGTCACGATCTCGCCCGTGGTTTTGGCTTCCTCCTGCCGGATCGCGCCGCGCAGCTGCATCTTTTCTGAATCGCTGAGAAATGTCATCACCAGTCTCCCGAGGCTCCGCCGCCGCCGAACGATCCGCCGCCGCCGGAGAATCCCCCGCTGTCACCGCCGCTCCAGCCGCCGCCCGAACCGCCGCCGTAATGTCCGCCATCGCCCAGCTGCCCGCGCGCTAGCAGCGCGATCACGAACACCACGAAGCCGACCACGATTGCCAGCAATACTATCTGGGCAAAGAACCAGAAGATTCCACCAGCCGCCGCGCCGAACACGGACGCCATTCCCAGACGCGAGGTGAGCGATGACTTTTTTCCTCCGCGCGCCCGCCCGAAGCGCATGAGCAGCGGCGCGAGGAAAAACAGGAAGAACAAATAGTCAAAGTTCTGGTTGTTGCCAACAGCGGTCACGGGTGGCGGCAGTGTCGACGTCTCACCATCGAGTACGGCAAGCATGGCACCAACTCCGGCGCGAATGCCCTGCTCGTAGTTCTGTTGGCGGAACGGCGGCTTGATGGCGCGCTCGATGATATCGCGGCTGACCGCATCGGTGAGCACGCCTTCGAGACCGTAGCCGGCCTCGATGCGCAGCTTGCGCTCGGTCGGCGCGACAATCAGCAGCGCGCCGTTGTTCTTGCCCTTCCGGCCGACGCCCCAGTGGCGGCCGAGCTGGTAACCGAAGTCGCTGATGTCGTAGCCCTGCAGGGACTTGAGTGTAACGACCACGACTTGATTGGTGGTGGCCTGCTCGTATGCCGCGAGCTGCGCGCTGATTTCGGATTTGAACCCAGGCGTGAGGATCCCGGCTTCGTCCACCACACGGCCGTTGAGCGCGGGGAACTGCGGGGCGGCGATAGCCGTGTGGATGAATAGCTGGAAAGCAATGAATGGCAAAAGCAGGAACGTGCGCCACAGCTCTGGTTCCTTCCCCCTTTCAGGGGGAAGGTCAGGATGGGGGTTCACGTTCACAGTGCTCGTGCCAGCGGTAAGCAATGAACCCCCTCCCTCGCCCTCCCCCTTTGTATAGCCCGGAGACATAGAGGGAAATACATTTTTCTCCTTCCTCATAGAGAGGGGAAGGTCAGGATGGGGGGCATCGGTTAAATGTTCCGCAATGGCTGATAGAACACCGTCCAGATTATTCACGACCTCGTTGTTCCAAAAGCGCAGAACATACCAGCCCCGTGTCTGCATAAAAGCAGATCGTTGTTCGTCCTGCATGCGTTGATTCTGGTGTTGACCACCATCGAGTTCAACCACAATTCTTTGCTCAATACAAGCAAAGTCAGCAATGTAGGGCCCAATGGGGTGCTGGCGTCGAAATCGGTGTGCATGAACCTGTTTGCCGCGTATGGCCTGCCAGAGCAGACGTTCAGCATCGGTCAGTCCGCTGCGCAGCGACCGGGCTCTGGAGGTTGTCGTGGGGTGAATCCGAGCGGTGCGCATTCAGCGTTGACCCCCATCCTGACCTTCCCCCTGAAAGGGGGAAGGGACTCAACAGTTCAGCGTCTGTTCAGAACTTAACCTGCGGATTTTTCTGTGTCTCGGGCGGGGCCGTGAAGCTCTCCTTCACCTTGGCGTCCGCGTAGAGCAGCGCCGCCCACCAGCGTCCGGGGATGGTGCGCAGCTCGGTGTTGTAGCTCTTCACCGCCTCGATGTAGTCGCGGCGCGCGACGCTGATGCGGTTCTCGGTGCCTTCGAGCTGCGATTGCAGGGCGAGGAAATTCTGGTTGGACTTGAGGTCCGGATATTTCTCGACCACCACCAGCAGGCGCGACAGCGCGCTCGATAGCCCGTCCTGGTTCTGCTGGAACTGCTTGAATGCCTGCGGATTGTTGATGATGTCCTTCGGCACCTGCATCTGCGCGATCTTGCTGCGCGCCTCGACAACCTGCACGAGCACGTCTTTTTCCTGCTTGGCGAAACCCTTCACGGTCTCGACCAGATTCGGAATCAGGTCGGCGCGCCGCTGGTACTGGTTCTCGACCTGGCTCCAGGCGGCCTTGGCGGCCTCGTCATAGGTCGGGATGTTGTTGATGCCGCAGCCGCTCAGTGTAAGCAGCCCAAGCAGGGCCAGAAAAACAGGCGAAGCAGATTTCAACATGCAAGGCTCCTTTGAAAGGTCGATACAGGGACAACAAGATAGGCGTGCGGCTGCGTGCTGTAAAGTCAGAGGTGCGGGCGGCCCCACATTTCATACAGCGTGAGTATCACCTCGAATACAATGAGCGCCACGATATACCACTCGACACGCAGCATGCGCCGGCTCTGCACCAGGTCGAGCGTGGTTTCGGCGGTGCGTTCGATGAGCTCTAGCTTGCGTTCGAGTGTCGCCAAACGCTCATGCAGCTCGTATTCGTCTTCAAGACGCGCGTACAGGCGTTCGAGCTCGGGTTGATCCCAGAGAATATCGGGCTTGTCCTCGATCTCGACGCGCCCGATCATCTTCTGCTGAACGAGCAGGGTGTTGCCGATGTGGCGCAGCAATTCCTTGAGGGCGCCGCTCGAGGCGCGCGGCTGGTCGAGTTTGCGCGCCAGCGGCTCGACCGCGTCGAAGGCCGCGGCCATGGCGGTCTCGAAATAGGCGAGCGATACGCTGCGCGCCAGGGCGATGGCGATCACCTGCAACCGCGGCAGGGTGAGGGCGGTAATGTTGATACCCTCGACGCTCACGCCTTCGGTTTGCG
>CAYJBG010000135.1:0-5616 GCA_964368085.1 uncultured Acidiferrobacterales bacterium
GTTCCGCCACGGCGGTCTTGTCGTGGCGGTCGCCGCGCCAGGCGGTGAGCGATTCTTCGATCGCCGCCATGATGTCCGCGGCCTCTTCGATGAATATCTCGAGCAACTCCGGATCGTGAGCTTCCTCGACGGTGTCGGCGGCGGCCGGCCGGAAAACTGCTCCTGCGTTTCCGGCACTTCTGCCCTCCATGGATGGAGTAATGCCGCGAGAGGGCAGGAGCCCGGAGCGGCCGCCATCCATGGCGGTCGTCGGTACAGGCACGGGAGCCGGCGCCGGGGCCGAGGGGTGCGTTTCGAGTGTATCTGGAGAATGGGCCTGCGCCACGGCGACCGGTGCGCCGCCGGTCAGGCGCGCCTGGGTGGCGCGCGCGCTGTGCGCGATCCCTGAAAATTCCTGCAACAGGCCGGGCATCCGGGTCTCGCCGCGACCGAGGAAACCGATCATTTGTTCAATGGCGGCGAATAGCCGGTCAAACAGGGAAAACTCCGGCTCATCGAGCAACTGCTGATGTATGTGTAACGCGTGCAGCATCCTTTCAATCTCGGTGCTGGCCTCGGCCATGGGCTTCAAGCCCACGGCGCGTGCGCTGCCTTGCAGGGTGTGCGCCGCACGCGTCAGGCTCTCCGATGCCTGGCAACCGATACCGCCCGCGCGGCACTTCTCGATCTCGGCGCGCATGTTATCGAGATGCCCGCGCGTTTCGTTGCCGAAAATCTGTAACAGCGTGGCGTCGAGCAGCGGCAGTTCCTCGGTCGCCGCTTGCACATCGGCCCGGGCGGGCTCGGCCGGTACGGCCTGCGGTGCACCGGCCGCAGGAACCGGGACTGGACGGTCATCGGCAAGCGCATCGGCCACGGCGCGCAAGGCGGCAATGTCGGTGTCCGGTGGCGGACCGCCCTCGAGCTGCACCACCATCTGCGGCAACACGGCGTGCGCCCGGTACAGGAGATCGAACATCGCTTCACCGGGGGCGATCTTGCCCTCGCGCGCCTTGTTCAGCATGTTCTCCACTGACCAGGCGAACTCCGCGATGACGGAGGCGCCGACCATGCGCCCGCTGCCCTTGAGCGTATGAAAGGCGCGACGCAGGTCGAGCAGCGTGTCGCGATTGGACGGATCGGCGTGCCAGGCGGACAACGACTTTTCGATGAGCGCGATCATCTCGCGCGCATCCTCGATAAAAATCTGGATGATATCGTCGTCACTCTCGACCTCGGTCGCCACCGAGCGGATAGGCGCGGCGGCGACCGCCGCATCGGCCTTGGCCTTGGAGGACGCGCGTGGCGCGGTCCTGGCCAGCGCCTGTGGACGCAGCTGGGTACGCGCGCTCCCGGCCAGCGCCTGGTACGACTGGCGCAGCGTCGTCACGACCTCGTCCGAGACATCGCCGCCTTCCACCATATCGAGCAGGCTGACCATCTGACCGCAGAGCTTGCCGATGCGTTCCTGCTTCTGCTGTCCGGCGAGCCAGACGAGATCGCGCAAATCCTGCTGCATGGCGTTGAGCGCGGTACGGTCGGTGCGATCGGCTGACCAGGCGCCCAGATTCTTTTCGATGCCGGCGAGCAGCGCTTCGGGGCTGCCGCTGTGCGGACGCTTGCCGGTGAGCGCCGCGGCCAGGTCGTTGTGCGCGGCAACCAGCAGCGCCTCGAGGTGCGGCCGGTCGTGCTCCAGTCCCTCGATGTAGGCGCCGACGGTGCCGACCGCCACCGCGAGTGCATCCAGGATGTCGCCGTCCGCATCCTGGCGCCCGTCACGCATGCTCTGCACCTGGCGGTGTGCATCGGCCACGAGTTCGGCGGCGCGCTCCTGTCCGAGGATCTGTAGCGCGCCCTGAATCTGGCTCAGGTGGATCGGCACGGCGTCGAGCAGGTCCGTCTGTTCCGGGCTGGCGGCGAAAGTCTCGAGCGCCTCTTCGATCTTGCCGAGGTTGGCGCGAATCTCGCTGCCGACCGCGGCCACCAGCTGTTTGAATTCGGAATCGGTGAGCGACGCATCCGTGATCTCGATGCCGGTGGCGCCGCTGTCTCCGGCGCCGCTGCGCAGGCGGCTCAGGCCCGCAATCGCCTCCTCGACCTGACGCTTCCAGCCGGCGCCGAGCGTCTGGATGTCGCGCGTGCTGTTCTCGATCAGCAGCAACGCCCCGGCCATGGGCATCGAGAGCGCCTCGCTCTTTTCTATCTCGCCCGCTGTCAGCGCCTCGCACAACCCGGCGAGTTCGTCCACCAGCGCGCGCAGCATCACCACGTTCAGCATCTCGAGCGTACCCGACATCTTGTGCAGCAACGCCGTCAGCGTCCCCAGCGCGCCGGCATCGGCCTGTTCGAAATAGGTGGACAGCAGATCCTGCGCCCGTTCGATTTCCTTGCCGAGCGCCTCGCCGACCGAGCGCAGCGCCTCGGGTGTCGGTATATCGTAGTCCTGCGCACCGTCGGGCAGGAGTTCGTCGAGCGCGAAGGCGCGCCGGATCTCGGCGGCCGGACCCGCGGCGGCGCTCATCTGCCCGATCTCGTAGAGCATTGCGCGGGTGAGCGCCTCGGAGCTGTTGCGCAGCAGGCTGCGGTCGTCGCCGTCGGCGATTTTCTTGAGTTGCTGTTCGAGGCGCGCCAGCAATTTCTTGCGGTCGTTGCCGGGCTCGGTGCTGTCGGCGGCCAGCGCGCCCAGGTACCCGTGCGCCACCCAGAACAATTGTTCGATGACCGGCAGCGGCGCGTCTTGCTGCAGACGCTTGACCACGCCGCCAAGATCGGCAAGATGCCGGGGGTTGCGGGTGTCGCGCAACCAGTTGAGCAGGATCGCCTGAAAGGCCGGCCGCAGGGAACGGGTCGTGGCCACATACCCGGTTTCGGAAGCTTTCGCGGCCGCGCTGCGCTGCGGCGGATGCACGTCCAGATCCGGCTGGAACAGATCGAGTTTGTTGAATACTTCGGCGCCGCGCATCGCGCGCAGCTCGTTGAGCAGCGGCAGGAAGCGCAGCGGTGCGTCCGGCTGGCCGAACTGCAGACGCGCCAGATAATCCGGCAGCGTGAGCATACCCCGGATCAGCGTTTCGATGACCGGGGCTTGCGGCGCGGTCTTGCCGTTGAGAACCGACTCGGCCAGCGCCTCGGTTTCGCGCGCCAGCATGGCCACACCGTCGAGCTCGACCATCTGCAGGGTGCCGAGCACCTGGTGCAGGTAGGTCGTGCAGAATTGCAGCTTGCCCTGGTCGGCGGTGTTCTCAGCGTACGATTCGAGGGCGAGACGCGCCTGCTTGAGGGTCTCGTCGATCTCGACCTTGACCCAGCCGAGAGTGTTCGGGTCGACTTTGCTCTGCGTACTCATAAAGTCAGGGGCGAGGGGCGAGATACGAGGGGCGAGGGCCGACGCCATTTGTTCTCGCCCCTCATCCCTCGCCCCTCGCGCCTGTATTTAGGTTGGCAGCTTGAAGCCGGCCACCGACGCCTGCAACTCGCGCGCGAGTTCCGAGAGCTTGCCGATCGACTCCGCCGTCTGGCGCGTACCGGTGGAGGTCAGCGTCGTGGCCTCCTGGATCTGGCCCATGTTCTGCGACACGGCCGTGGCGTTTTCCGATTGCTGATGGGCGATGCGCGCGATCTTCACGATCAGTTCCGAGAGCTGCTCGGACACCGACTCGATCTCGCCGAGCGCCTGGCCGGCGGCGTCCGCGAGACGCGTGCCTTCGACCACGCCCTTGGTGGTCTGTTCCATCGCCGCCACCGCTTCGTTGGTATCGGCCTGAATGGTTTTCACCAGGTCGGCGATCTGCTTGGTCGCCTCACCGGAGCGTTCCGCGAGGCGCTGCACTTCATCTGCCACCACCGCGAAGCCGCGACCTGCTTCTCCCGCCATGGCCGCCTGGATGGCGGCGTTGAGCGACAGAATGTTGGTCTGCTCGGCGATGTCGTTGATCAGTTCCACGATTTCACCGATCTGTTGCGAGGATTCGCCGAGGCGCTTGATGCGTTTTGCGGTCTCCTGAATGTGCTCGCGCATTTCGTCCATGCCCTTGATGGTGTTCTGCACCGCCGCCGAACCGCGTTTGGCAGTCGCCACCGAGCCTTGCGCCACTTCCGCGGAACGGCCGGCAGTGGCGGACATGTCTTCCATCTGCTTCGACATGTCGCGCATGCGTTCGGTGGCGTCGGCGATCTGCGACGCCTGGCGGGTGGCCGCCTGGGTGAGTTCGTTGGCGGTCTGGCGGCTGCGCTCGGAAGCGACGGCCACCTGTTGCGCGGCGTTCTTGATGCGCACCACGAGGTTACGCATTTCCTTGACAGCGAAGTTGATCGAGTCGGCGATCGCGCCCGTGATCTGTTCGGTCACCTCCGGCTGAATGCTGAGATCGCCGTCCGCGAGGTTACCCATTTCATCGAGCAACTTGAGAATCGCGTCCTGCGTCTGGCGATTCTGTTCGCCGCTCGCGCGCGCATATTGGCGCTGGTCGCTGTACAACTTCCACGCCACCAGCAGCAGGAACGCCACGGCCAGTACCGCCATCACCGCCGTCAGCCACTGAGTCGCCGCCCGCTGTTCGTCCAGGGTGACGTACGCGGCCACCAGTTTCTTCGAATTCTCGAGCAACGGGTCGGACTGTTCGAACACAAGCTGACTGGCGCGTTGCGAAACAAACAGCTCGGCGGCGATCGCCAGAATGCCTTCGACGTGCGCGTTCAGCTCCTTGAATGCCTCGGTGGCTTCATCCATCTTGGCGCGCACGCCGGCCGGCAGTTTCTCCCGCAGCCGCTGGTAGGTTTCCCTAAAGAGCTTCGAGTCCTTGCCGAACTGCGCGGCCGCGACCGCGGCCTCGGCGCCGCCCTGTGCGAACAGGTTCACGTCTTTGGCTATGCGCTGCGACAACATGCCCTGGCGGCCGGCGAGGTACAGCAGGTCCGGCTTCAGGCCGGCGGCCGCGCCGGCCTCCACCACCTCGTCGGACAGGGCGAGCACCAGCGGCGCGACCTGGTTAATGCCCACCACCCGGTCGTGCAGGGCGACCATGGACTTTTCCTGGCTCAGAATCTGGTCAACGCTGCCGCGCATCGTTCTCCATAAGCCGGCCACGGACGTCAGGGCCGCCTGCACCTCCGGCGGGCTGGGCTCGATGCCAAGCTTGGGGTTGCCCTTGGTCAGGGTGGTGACGATGCTGTCGAACTCGTCGCGCGACGATTTGAGGGCCGGAAATGCGCCTTCCTGGCCGTACACCGCTTCGCGTGCATCCTTGGCCAGACGCTGCGACAGCATGAGGAACTGGGACGACTGCTGGATATATTTGGTGTCGCGTTCAGCCTGGGCGGCGTCGCGCGTCACCAGAAAGTACAAGGCCAGCAACGACAACACCAGACCAAGGAGCGAAAACGACATGCCGGTCATGAATTTGACCAGGTCTTTGCCGGGGAAGAACCCCGGCCTGCGCGACTGCAACTCGATATAGCCTTCGCCGAGATCGATGTCTGCTTCGCCCGCTACCGGGCCGGCCTTGGGCCGGCCCTTCCTGAGAAGACCTAAGATAGCCATAGACTGCACCTCATCTCGCTAGCGGTTTCCAAATTCGTTGTGTTCGGCGGAAAAACTGCTCCTGCGTTTGTCCAGTGAAGGAAGCCTCATTCACTGAC
>CAYJBG010000136.1:0-5483 GCA_964368085.1 uncultured Acidiferrobacterales bacterium
TGCCGCTCTTGCGCACCTCGGCCTGGCGCTTCACCAGGCGATGCGCGAGCGTGATCGGCATCGGCATCAACACGTCGGTTTCGCCGGTGGCGTAGCCGAACATCAGGCCCTGGTCGCCGGCGCCCTGATCGAGATCGAGGCCCCTGCCTTCGTCCACGCCCTGGGCGATGTGCGGCGACTGATTGCCGATCGCGGTCAGCACCGTGCAGGAGTCCGGGCCGAAGCCCATCTCGTCACGGTAGCCGATGGCGCGGATCACGTCACGCACGACCTTGTCGAAATCGATGTTGGCCTGGGTGGTGATCTCGCCGGCCAGCACCACCAGGTTGTTCTTCACCAGCGTCTCGCAGGCGACGCGCGCCGCCTTGTCTTCTTTCAGAATGGCGTCGAGTACGGCATCGGAGATCTGGTCGCAGACCTTGTCCGGGTGACCTTCGGAAACGGATTCGGAGGTGAAGAGATAGCTGTCGGTCATCGCAGGTGTCCTGGCGTATAAAGTGCGGAGGGGCGCGAAGTTTACCAAGGATAGCCCCGGATGGCACCCCATGCGGTGAGGTTTGCGACAGTTAAGGTAGCCCTACTTCGTCTGTCCTTTCATAAGCTAACACTGCTCCCAAGGCAGGCCGTGGAAACGCCAGCCGCCCACGGTGCTGCGATGATGCTGGTCGTCAAGCGCCCCTTCGAAGCCCTCGGCGACGTTATAAACCTCCGCAATCCCGGCTCCGATCAGGGCCTTTCCGGCGTCGAGCGAGCGCACCCCGCTGCGGCAGATGAGCACCACCGGTGCGGCCCCGCCCGCCCCCCCGAGGATCGCCTGACGCACTTGGGTGACAAAGTTCGGGTTCAGCTCCCAGTCCGGCTCGTCGATCCAGGGAATATGGATAGCGCCCGCCGGGTGCCCGACAAACAGGTATTCCATGTTGGCGCGCACGTCCACGAACAGGGCGTTCGGATGTTCCTTAAGGAACTGGAAGGCCTGTTTAGGATTCAGTGTCTTGACGTCGGTCATGGTCACTCCGGCGCGCGGCGCGCGGCTTTCAGGCATACTTTCATTATGGCCCTTCCCGCCCCAACTCCCAACCCCAAAATTTCCCCGCCCGCGCGGATTTTGCCGCCCAAGCCGCTGTTGCGTCTCGCCGGCCAGGCGATCGAGGATTTCGGCATGATCCGACGCGGCGACCGGCTGCTGCTCGGGCTGTCCGGCGGCAAGGACAGTCTGTCGCTGTTGCAGGTGTTGCGCACCCTGCGGGTCAAATCGCCGGTCAAGTTCGAGTTGGCTTGCGCGACCGTGGACCCGTGCATCGACGGCTACGACCCGTATTACCTCAAGGGCTATGTCGAGGGCCTGGGCATTCCGTATTTCTACCGCCGCCAGGCGATCGTGGCGCGCGCCCTCAAAACCATGCGCGGCGATTCGTTCTGCGCCTACTGCGCGCGCATGCGGCGCGGCATTCTCTACGACATCGCGCGCACCGAGGGCTACAACGTACTGGTTATGGGCCAGCATCTCGACGACCTGGCCGAATCCTTTTTGATGTCCGCCTTCCACAACGGCCGGCTCGGCACCATGAAGGCGCACTACGTCATCGACGCCGGCGATCTGCGCGTGATCCGGCCGTTTGTGTACGTACGCGAGCGCCAGACCCGCGACTTCGCCGAACGCGCCGGGTTGCCGGTGACGCAGGACAACTGCCCGGCCTGTTTCCGCGTGCCGACGCGGCGCGTCGAAATGAAGCAGTTGCTGGCGGCGCAAGAACAGGCGCACCCGCGCTTGATGGATAGTCTCTTGGCCGCGATGCGGCCGTTGATGGGGGAGGTGCCGGCGTAATCATTCTTCCTCTCACTCCGGAAGCGGGTGGGGGTGAGGGGTGTTTGTTGAATCGCCTGCGGCGGTGCAGATCGTTTATTGCGGTTCCCGCCCCGCGGGCGATTCGACCTTGTGGCACAATATCCAAGGAATCCCCGGCAAAACCAAAATGTCCGATCAACCCCACGCCGCCGGCATCGCCACCGAAAACCCGACCGAGGCTCTGCCGCGGCGTTTTCTCGCGCCACGCTACTGGGGCGTGTGGCTCGGTATGGGGATGATGTGGTCGTTGCTGCTCCTGCCGCAGCGACTGCGCGTCGCCATTGGTGCGCGCCTCGGCGATCTCTTCTATCTGCTTGCCCGGCGCGCGCGTTATTCGGCCGAGCGCAACATCGAGCTGTGCTTCCCGGATCTCGAGGTCTGGCTCAAGCACGACCTGTTGCGCCGCCACTTCCGCGCCTTCGGGGCGGCGATGATGGGCGTGAGCCTGATCTGGTGGGCGTCGGCGCCACGACTGCGGTCGCTGGTCCGGTTTCGCAATCGCGAGCACTACGACAACGCGCTGGCCGCGGGCAGGAAAATCATTCTGCTCGCGCCGCATTTCCTGGGACTGGAGGTGGCGGGCGTGTTCCTCGCGCACGAGCGGCGCATGATCAGCATGTACAAGCAGCCACGCAACGATCTGGTGGATTGGCTGATGCGCCGCTCGCGCCTGCGCTTCGGGGGCGCGCTGTTCGAACGCGACAGCAATTTAAAAGGGCTCGTTCGTCTGATCCGCGCCGGTTATCCGTTCTATTACCTGCCGGACCAGAATCCGGGCGAGGCGAGTCATGTGTTCGCGCCGTTCTTCGGAATTCCGACGGCCACCCTCACCGCGCTGTCGCGCCTGGCGCGCCTCGGCGATGCCGCGGTAATCCCATGCTTCACGCGCCTGCTGCCCAAGGGCGACGGCTACGAGATTATTTTCCATGCAGCGCTCGCCAATTTTCCGAGCGGCGACGATCTCGCCGATGCCGCGCACATGAACGCCGCCATCGAGGCCGGCGTGCGCGAGCTGCCGGAGCAATACATGTGGACCTACAAGCGCTTCAAGCAGCGCCCGCCGGGCGAGCCGCCGTTGTATGGCTGAAGCCTACCGGCTGAGCCAGTTTCTCGGACCGCGCTACTGGCCGAGTTGGCTGGGATTGCTGTGCATGCGGCTGCTGGCGCCCATGCCGTTGCCGGTGATCGTCGCGGTGGGCGGCGCACTCGGTGAGTTGCTTTATCTGTTCATGCCCGGGCGCCGCCACATCACCCTCACCAACCTGCGCGCCTGTTTTCCGGAATTCGGCGACGCGCAGCGCCGCCGCCTGGCGCACGCCCATTTCCGCGCCATGGCGCAGGCCACGCTCACTGTGCCGATCGTGTGGTGGGGTTCGCCGGCGCGGCTCGCCCGCCTGGTGCGGCGGCGCGGTGAGGAGCATTTGAAGCGGGCGTTGGCGGCCAAGCGCACGGTCGTCCTGCTGGCGGCGCACTTCGTCGCCATCGAGATGGGCGGCGTCTCGTTGTCCCAGGACTATCCGCTGATCGATATGTACAAGCGCCCCAAGAACCGCCTGTTCGATTACCTGCTGCGCCGGCGGCGCACGCGTTTCATCGGCCGGCTGGTCGAACGCCGCGAAGGCATCAAGCCGGTGCTGCGCGCCATCAAGGAAGGCGGAATTTTTCTGTATCTCACCGATCAGGACCAGGGCCGCGAAGGCGCGGTGTTCGCGCCATTCTTCGGCATTGCGACGTCCACCGTCATCGGCCTGAGTCGCGTCGCCGCACTCACCCGCGCGACGACGGTCCCGTGCTTCATGCGGGTGTTGCCGTGGGGCCGGGGTTACGAGGTGATCTTCCAGTCGCCGCTGGAGAACTTTCCGACCGATGATGTGCTCGCCGATACCACGCGCATGAACAAGATTATTGAAGATGCGGTGCGCACGATGCCGGAGCAGTATTTCTGGTCGCACCGGCGCTTCAAGACACGCCCGGAGGGCGAGGGACCGTTTTATTAAGGTTTCTGCAATCTATTCAGAAAAACCCGCATCTCCTTCGCCGCCTGCACATCCCCCTTCTCCTCGGCCACACGGATACCGTCCTCATAAGCCTTGATCGCTTCGGCGCCGTGGCCGGCGTCGGCGAGCGCTTTGCCGAGACGTTTCCAGGCGGCGGAGTACTTGGGGTCGTGGACGACGGCCTTGTGCAGGTGGCCGATGGCCTGTTCGAGTTGGCCGAGCTTGAGGTATTCGTTGGCCAGCCCGAATCGGCCGCTCTCGCGCATCCATGCGCTCCGCGGCATTCGGGCATCCTGCCCAGCACAACAGCGCGTTGTGCCCCGGAGGGCAGGCTGCGCGCTCGGTGCCCTTGGCGAGCAGGGCTTCAAGGTTGTCCACCACGGTCATGTCCGGCTCACCGATTTCCCTTGATGTCGATGCCGAGTCCCTTGAGCTTGCGATAAAGGTGGGTGCGTTCCACGCCCACCGCCTCGGCGACTTCGCTCACGTTGCCGCCGGCGCGTTTGAGATAATGCTCGAGATAGGCCTTTTCGAATTGATCGCGCGCCTCGCGCAGGGGCAGATCGAAAAGCGGGACGGGAGTCGCCTCCATGGATACCGCCGGGCTTGAAGCACCGAAGGCCGCAGCCACGTCGGTTTCCGCGATCTCCTCGCCGCGGGTCAGAATCAGCAGGCGCTGCACCAGGTTCTTGAGCTCGCGGATATTGCCCGGCCAGCTGTGGTTGCGAAGCAGGTTGAGCGCCGAGGTGGTGAAGCGCCGGTAGGGCAGGTGCTCCTTTTCAACCATCCAGTCCAGGTAGAAGCCGACCAGCTCCGGCACGTCCTCGCGGTGCTCGCGCAGCGCCGGGAGTCTGAGCGGCACCACGTTCAGACGGTAGTACAGGTCTTCGCGAAAACGCCCCGCGACAACCGCGCCTTCAAGATCCTGGTTACTGGCGGCGATGACGCGTACGTCGAGCGTCACCGGCTGTTTGCCGCCCACGCGCAGGAAGCGTTTTTCTTGGAGCACGTTGAGCAGCTGAGCCTGGGTGGCGAGGTCGAGGTCGGCGATCTGGTCGAGGAACAGGGTACCGCCGGCCGCCTGCTCGAACACACCGGCCGTGGTTTCGCCGCCGGTTTCGCTGCCGAACAACTGCACGCCCAGGTTCGGCGCCGGCACGGTGGCCAGGCTCATCTCCACAAACGGCCGGTCGCGGCGCGCGCTCCGGCTGTGCAGATAACGCGCCGCGACCTCCTTGCCGCTGCCCGGCTCGCCGCTGATCAGCACCCAGGTGTCGTGTGCGGCGATGCGCTCGATGGTTTCGCGCAGTTGTTTCATTGTCTTGCTCTTGCCGGCCGGCACCGCCACCACCTCCGTGCGCCGCTTGAGACCCAGATTCTCCTGGCGCAGGTGTGCGTTCTGCAGCGCACGCTCGACGGTGACCAAGAGCTTGGCGGTGGTGAGCGGCTTCTCGATGAAATCGTACGCGCCGAGCCGAATCGCCTCGACCGCGGTCTCGACCGTGCCGTGACCGGACATCATCACCACCGGCGCCGGCGGCCGGAAAACTGCTCCTGCGTTTGTCCAGTGAATGAGGCCTCTTTCACTGACGGCTTCGCGCTCCGCACTTCTGCCCTCCATGGATGGAGTAATGCCG
>CAYJBG010000137.1:0-5425 GCA_964368085.1 uncultured Acidiferrobacterales bacterium
CTGCTCACCAACAACGGCGACATCGTCAACGAAATCCTGCGTTCGGAAAACAACCACGAGAAGGAATACCTCGTCACCGTCGACAAGCCGGTGACCGACGCCTTCTTCGTAAGCATGGCCAGCGGTGTGCACATTCTCGATACCAAGACCAAACCCTGCAAAGTCGGCCGCGTCGGCAAATACGGGTTCCGCATCATTCTGACGCAAGGTCTCAACCGGCAGATCCGCCGCATGTGCGAGGTGTTCGGCTACGACGTGCGCCGGTTGCAGCGCGTGCGCATCGTCAACGTCAAGCTCGGTGGGCTCAAGGTCGGCCGCTGGCGCAACCTGACCGAAGCGGAACTGCACGGGCTGCTGCCGAGACGTAAGGACTGGTGATCGACTATTACTACTAAACGCAGGGTGGGTCAGCCGCCAATATTATTATCGCCGTATCACCAACTCCCCCTCTCCCGCGCAAGCGGGAGAGGGCAAGGGGAGAGGGGTGCGGCTAACCCACTCTACGCATAAGATACAGGCATCTATGTTCGACGCTTGGCGCGCGCTGTGGGCGCCGCATTCCACGGATCATCCGGCCACGGATGTTTTGGATAACGGCCCTTGAGTTCCTTTTTTACTTCCGCATAAGTGCGCGCCCAGAAACCACGCAGGTCTTGCGTGACCTGGATCGGCCGGCGCGCGGGCGACAATAAATGCAACGTCACCGCCACGCGCCCGCGCGCGATGCGCGGTGTGTCGGCGAGCCCGAACATCTCTTGCAGCTTCACCGCCAGCACCGGCGACTCGCCGGGTTTGTAGTCGAGCTTGAGGCGTGAACCGCTCGGCGCTTCGAGATGCGTGGGCGCATCGCCGTCGAGCTGCTGGCACTGTTTCCAGTCGAGCTGCGCCTTGAGGATGGCTGGCATGTCGAGTCGCGCGAGATGGTCGCGGCGCGTGCTGCCGCCGAGACAGGGTGCGAGCCAGACATCGAGCGTGGCGGTGAGCGCTGTATCCGAAACATCCGGCCAGCTTTCCTCTGGAAACCACTGGCGCATGCTGAGCACGCGCGCCTGGAAGGCGCGCGCTTCGTCGCTCCACGGCAGTGCCGCGAGACCCATGCGCCGGACACCTTCGAGCATGGCGGCGCGCAGCAGTTCCGGATCGCCGTTCTGGATAGGGCTTTCATCCAGCGTCAGCGCGCCCAGGCGCTCCACGCGCCGTGCCACCACGGCCTCCTCCCCTGCGTCCCAGTGTATTTCTTCAGTCGTGCGGATGTGCGCGTCAAAATGCCGGCGCAGGGTTTCGGACCGCAACGCGGCGGCAAGATAAATGAGGCCTTCGCCTTCACCCGCATCGGTGCTGGCCGCGACCAGAAACGGCTGGCTCAGGTGCAATTCCCACGCCGGCAGGCGCGCGCCGCGACCATTGGCGAGCAGATACCGGGATTCGTTTGGAATACGCTGCATGGCGATGCGGTCCGGATAGGCCAGCGCCAGCAACAGGCCAATCTCGTCCGGTTCGGCGCGGCGCGCTTCGTCCTCGCCTGCACGAATCAACTGCCGCCACTGGCGCGCCGCCTGTTCGCAACGCTGACAGGCGCCGGTATCGATGCCGTGCATGGACGCGCCAGTGTCGCGCGAGGCAGGATGCCGAGAGCGACCGCCGTGCGCCTGCGCCGCCGAGCGGCCGCCACGGCGAAAATCCTGCAATACTTCGACGCGTTCGACGAGATCGCAACTGCGCCTGGACTCGGCCTTGAAGATGTCACGTTCCGAGATCAGGGCCGCGATGTCGCAGGCCAGTGCGCCGCGCTGTATTTTTTCCGCCGCGCGCAGCATGTGCGCGAGCCGCGGATGCAGCGGCAACAACGCCATGGCCTTGCCGGCGGCGGTGATGTGTCCGGCGGCATCCAGCGCATCCAGATCGGTGAGCAGTGCACGCGCCTGGGCGAGCGACGCCGCCGGAGGCGGATCGAGCCAGGCGAGACTCGCTGCCTCCTCAACGCCCCAGGCGGCGAGTTCAAGCGCGAGCGGCGCCAGATCGGCGTTCCTGATTTCGGGTGTCGCCTGCGGAATCAACCCGCGTTGCGTGGTTTCGCTCCACAGGCGATAACAGACCCCGGGCGCGGTGCGGCCGGCGCGGCCGGCGCGCTGTTTGGACGAGGCGCGCGAAATACGCTGGGTGACGAGGCGCGAGAGACCGCTCACGGGATCGAAGCGCGGGACGCGCGCGTAGCCGGAATCGATAATGATGCGCACACCTTCGATGGTGAGGCTGGTTTCGGCAATCGGCGTGGCCAGTACCACGCGCCGCCGGTCACCACCCGCTTCGATGGCCTGCTGTTGCCGCTCCCACGGCAAATCGCCATACAGCGGCAGCACCCGGACGCTCTCACCGAACATCCCCTCCAGCAGTTCCTGGGTGCGGCGAATCTCGCCAGCGCCGGGCAGAAACACCAGTGCATCGCCATCCTGTTCCTCCAAGGCGCGCTGCACCGCCGCGGCCACGGTGACCGGCAACCGGCCCTCGGGGTCGCGCGGCAGATATCGAATTTCCACCGGGAAGAGGCGGCCTTCGCTGGTGACGATCGGCGCATCGTTCAACAGGCGCGACACCGCCGCGCCATCCAGCGTGGCGGACATGACCAGTATCTTGAGATCCTCGCGCAGACCGCGCTGGCTGTCGAGCGTGAGCGCCAAGGCCAGATCGGCGTGCAGGTGGCGCTCATGGAATTCGTCGAAGATCACCAGCCCCACGCCTTCGAGCGCCGGGTCGTTCTGCAGGCGGCGGGCGAGAATGCCTTCGGTCAACACCTCGATGCGCGTGGCCTTCGATACCTTGCTCTCGAAGCGGATGCGGTAGCCGACCGTCTCGCCGACAATTTCATTGCGAAGCTGACTCATGCGCCCGGCAGCGGCGCGTGCCGCCAGCCGGCGCGGTTCGAGCATGACAATACTCTTGCCCTTGAGCCACGGTTCGTCGAGCAGCGCGAGCGGAACAAGTGTGGTTTTGCCCGCGCCCGGCGGCGCCTGCAGCACCGCGCAAGAATGTCCGGCGAGCACTGCGCGCAAGCGCGGCAGGGCTTCTTCGATCGGCAGGGTCATTTGTCTGAATGAAAAAGGCCAAGACAGCCACAGATAAACACGGATGAACACAGATGGAAATGGGAACAGCAAGAAGTAATCATCTGTGTCTATCTGCGTTCATCTGTGGCTAAAAAATATTACACAACACGATTCCGATGCTCGCCGCGCAGGAAGGCCGCGATGTTCTCCACCACTTCGTCCGCCATACGCTGCTGCGCCTGACGGCTCGCCCAGGCAATGTGCGGAGTCACGAGCAGGTTGGAAAGGTTTGCGCTGAGCAACGGATGATCCACCGGCGGTGGCTCGGTGATGAGGACATCCACCGCGGCGCCGGCCAGACGCCCGGCACGCAACGCCTCGACCAGAGCCAATTCGTCCACCACCCCGCCACGTGCGCTATTGATGAGAATAGCCGACGGTTTCATGTGCGCCAGTTCGGCTGCGCCGATCAAATTGCGGGTCACGGGCGTGAGCGGCACATGCAGGCTCAGGACATCCGCCTCGGCCAGTACCTGCTCGAACGCCACACGACCGGGGCGCAACGGCGCACCGCGCCGCTCGGCCAACAGCACGCGCATGCCGAAGGCCGCACCGAGCTTCGCCACGGACCGGCCGAGCGCGCCGCCACCGATGATGCCGAGCGTGGCACCGGCCAGGTCCTCGATCGGCCAGTCGAGCAGACAGAAGTTCTCGGCGCGCGACCAGGCGCCGTTCCTGGCGGCAGCGGCATAAGCGATCAGGTTGCGGCGCAGCGCCAGCAGCACCGCGAATACATGCTCCGGCACGCTGTGCGTGGCGTAGTCGCGCACGTTGCACACGCCGATACCCAGGCGTTTGGCGGTTTCAAGTTCAATGTGATCGACACCGGTGGCGGCGACGGCGACAAGTTTGAGCTTTGGCAGGTTCTCAAGCAGCGGCGCGGTCAACTTTACCTTGTTGGTCACGACCACTTCGACGTTGGCGGCATGGATCAAAACCTCGTCAGGCGCGGTGCGCGCATACTCTTGCCAATCGGCAGCGAGACGCGCGACAGGAAAGCCGATGGAATCGGAGAAGGTGTTGCGGTCGAGGAATGCGATCTTCGGAAATTGCTCCTGCATTACACTACCTCTTCGGCGGCGGTCCCCGACGCCGCTTTCGGCAACACTCCGTGCATCGCTCTACCTCCTCCATCCATGGAGTCGTGATGTGCGCGAACCAGTCCGCATCGAGCGGCCTGTCTTATGGCCCGGAGAAGCCAAGTGAAATGCGACTGAACGGTGACATTTCGACATCGATGCGATTGCCCGGGTTGACCACGAGCGGCTCAACGATGGAGCCACTGATGATCCAGTCGCCGGATACGAGTTGCTCGCCATGCAGACTCAGCGTCTCGGCGGCCAACTGCACCAGTACACCGAAGCGCTCCGGCAGGCGCAGCGCCTCGCTCTCGCGCACAGGCTTGCCATTCACATTCAGGCGCGCATGAATCGCCTGGCGCGGCGCGGCTGGAATCGCATTTTGCTCGGGCCCGATCAGCACTGCGGCATGATACAGGTTGCCGCGCAACAGCGCCTCGATGCCGTCGAGCGGTTGGGTCACGTCCACCACTTCGATGGCGGGCGCGAGTGCGGCGATGGCGTTTTCGGCCTGCGCCGCCGTGACGCCCGCGGCGACATCGCGACCTATCCGGATCGCGACCTCGACCTCCGCCTTGATCGTGGAATTCGCCGGCACCCGGAAAACACCACCCGACTCCAGCAGGCGATCGTGTCGCAAGTAACCAAGCACCGGCGCCGTGAGCGCCATGCGCTGCTGCGAGGCGCGGTCGTTGAAGCCGATCTTCCAGCCGAGGCGGTTGCCGCGCGCCTGTACCGTGCCGCGCCATTCCGCAAGCTGGGCCTGCATGCCACGCCGCAGCGCCGTGGCGAGCGCGCTTGACGTCCCGGCGCCGGTTTCAGTCATATTGCGATCTCCGTGAGTGGTGCAGCCGAAAAAACCACCGGATCGCCGAAAGTCAGGCGAGGGAAGCTGTTGCGCCTGCACAAACCGGCAGGCATGAGAAAGCGTGAAGGTAGCATTTTAACTACGTTGCCGGATAGACGCCTATCTCCACGCTGTGACAAGGCCAGTCAAGTGTCAGGATCTTAGAGTGGTGCTGGCGACCGCACGTCGGTGAATGCATTGCAGGGGGATGGTAAATGACGTGCGCGGTTCAGGTTTTGGCGTTCAGGCCCCGACTGCCCAGGGACATTCACCGAACCACCGATTGATATCAGTGCTATTCCCCGGCACTCCCAGGAAATTACCCTGAATGCTGTCACAACCGAGAACGCCGAGCATTTCCAGGGTCTCCTTGTTCTCCACGCCCTCGGCCACAA
>CAYJBG010000138.1:0-5405 GCA_964368085.1 uncultured Acidiferrobacterales bacterium
CGTGGCGCAGCGATTTCTCGACCTGCACATTGTCCCGGCCGGCCAGCGCCGTGGCGAGTGCGCGTTCCATGGGCGCGGCCGGATCGATGAGCGCGAAGCTCGGTTTGCGGAAACGGCTGACCTGCAGGAAGTCCTGCATCAGGTGGCTGACACGCGCACTTTCTTCGCGGATCATGCGCGTCAGCTCGGCCTGCTTGTCCGGTGTCTGGCCGGGCTTGTCGAGCAGCGCGGCCGAGGCGTTGATGACACCGATCGGGTTGCGGATCTCGTGTGCCAGCGCCGCCGACAGTTCGCCGAGCGCCACCAGCTTGTCCTTCTGGAAACGCTGCTGTTGCGCGTCGCGCGCGTCGCGCAGACGCGTGGCCATGGCGTTGAAGGCCTTGGCCAGGTCGCCGACCTCGTCGTCGCTGGTCACCGGCACCGAGGCGTTGAAGTTCTGCGCGGAGAGCTGCATGACGCCGTTGCGCAGCAGCTCCACCGGCCGCACCACAAGCCGGGAGAGGAAAATGCCGACCGCCACGCCGATCGCCACGCCCAGCAGGGTGATGGCGGCGAATAACAGCAGACGATTGGTCAGCAGTTCTTCGAATCCGCGCCGTTCCAGTCCACTGAACAGAATCGCCTCGACACGGCCCTCGGAATCGACCACCGGTGTGTACACGCCACGAAAACGGTTTCCTTCGGCGCGTGGACTGTAGTACGGCTTCTTGACTTTCACCATGCGGTGCATGGCCTCTTTCGACAGTTCCTTAAGCTCTGCCACCTTACCGGGCGTGGTGAATACGTCAAAAAAGCGTGCGCCTTCCCGGTAGTACAGGCGTGACGTCAAACCGGTGAGCTGGTTGAGTTCGTCAATGAAATCATTGTTGAGTAAACCACCAAGCACCAGGTAGTAGCGCGGCTTGCCTTGGCGCGGCACCGGCGTGATGCCCACGGCCGCGAGCAGATCCTTCTTCTTTTCCACCACTTTCATTACGGCTTGGGTCTGGCCCAATTCCCACAGGACATTCATGCGGATCGGCATCGAGGTATACAGCAGGATTTGTTGCGCGGTGTAGACCTGCATGATGCTGACATTCAGCTCCTTGGCGATGCGCGCCACCGGCTGCTTCATCGTGCCCATGTGGCCGCCGCGGTCGAGCGCCGCGACGAAGTCCGGGTCATCGGCCAGCACCCGGCCCAGCATGACCGCGTCGTTCTGGTAGGCGCGCAACCAGGTATTGCCGGCGGGCGCCGCGTCCTCGATCCAGCGTTGCAGGCGCTCCTCGAAATTCGACGACACCCATTCGGAGGCGAGCATGCCGGCCACCAGCATCGGCACCACCACCATCACCAGGATGGTGTTCAGCACCTTGCGTTGCAGGCGATTGAGGACGAAGAAGCGGCGTGTCATGAAAGATCCTGTGTGGTGGCATCCTACAAAATTTGTAGTTAATTACCAGCTTTCCTATCCAAGCTATTCCTGAAAAATTATCGTAACTTGTTGATTTCACTTATTAACAATATATAAACACAGTCTGGCACGACGATTGCTTTAACGATCTACGACGGGAACTGACATATGTCGGCGACCGCCAGTCAAACCACAACCCCAGAGGAACTGTCCATGAAGAAGCTTCTGTCCGCCGTACTCGCCCTGGTCTTCACCTTCGTGTTCGGCGCTGCTTTCGCCGCCGACGCCGCCAAGCCGGCTGCTGCCGAAACCAAGAAAGAAGTCTGCAAAGACAAGGCCGGCAAGGAAGTGAAGTGCCCGGAAAAGAAGAAGGTCGAAGACAAGAAGGCGAAATAATTTATTTTCTCCGCAGTATAAAAAGCGCCCCGCGAGGGGCGCTTTTTATTTGGATTTCAAATTGCCGTTCCGGCAATTTTCCCCGGCCGTGTATAGTAAAACCGGAACGAGATGGTTCCTCCCCGGATTTCGTGGCGCAGGTTTCTTAAACCCATGTTGAACCGCTTCGTGCGACGCACCCACCGGCTTGGCGCCACGCTGCTCGCCGCCGCGAATCTGCCGCGCCCGCCGCAACGCCCACAGACGTTCACGGCCGGCGACTGGGAATATCTTAAGAGTCACCTGCGCTGGTTCATCGGTCGCGGTATGCGCAAGGCCGGCATCCCCGGCCTGAGTATCGCACTGGTCGCCGACCAGGACGTGATCTGGACGGAGGGCTTCGGGTACGCCGACCGTGAGCGGCGCATTGCCGCCGCGCCCGAAACCGTCTACCAGATCGGCTCGATCACCAAGGTGTTGAACGCGCTGGCGGTCATGCAGCTTGTGGAACAGGGGCGCATGGACCTCGATCGGCCAATCACGGATTATCTCCCGGACTTCTCCATGCACACGCGCTGGCCGCAGGCCGCGCCGATCACGCCGCGCGCCCTGCTCTGCCACCACGCAGGCCTGCCGACCTACCTGCTCAAGGGTTTTTTCTCGGACCGGTCGCTGACCGAACTGCTGCATGAACTAAACGACGAACATCTCGCCTTCGAGCCGCACACGGTCTTCAACTACTCGAACCTCGGCTCCGACCTGCTCGGCCTCACGGTCGAACGCCTCACCGGGCTGCCGTACGCGCAAGCCGTGCAGCGCCGGTTGCTCGCGCCGCTCGGCATGCAGCACACCGGCTTTGCGCTGGATGGTGTGATCGGGGCGCAGCTGGCGCGCGGTTACGTGCACGACGCGCCCGTGAGTCCCACGCCGGTCCGGGATATCCCGGCCGGCGGCTTGTACAGCAACGTGCTCGATCTCGCGCGCCTCATGCGCTGCGTGTTCACCGGCGGCGTGCTCGATAACACGCGTGTGCTGGGCGAAAAAGAATTATGCGCGACGCTTGAGCCACAATACGCAGACCGGCCGCTCGATTTCGGTCAGCGTTTCGGTCTTGGCTGGATGCTGAGCGGATTGCCCATCGAGGGCGGCGGGCGGCAAGCCTGGCACAATGGCGGCACCAAGGCGTTCCTGAGTCAACTCGCGCTGCTGCCGGACAAGAAGCTCGGCGTGGTGGTGCTCGCCAACGCCGATAACGCCGGTAGCCTGGTGTACGAAACCGCCGAGGAGGCGCTGCGGCTCGCGCTCGAAATCCGGCATGGCATCGCTGCGCCGGTCAAGGCACGCGCGCCGGAAATTCCCGTGGCGCGCGAGACACTTGCGCGGCACGTGGGCGACCTCAGTCTCATGGGATCGCTGGCGCGCATTTCGCTTGGGAAGAAACGCCTGAAACTGCACGTGCTCAAACATGTGCTCGATCTCGTGCCGGTGGCACCGAACCGGTTTCGCGCCGAGTTCAATCTGCTCGGGCTCAAGTCGGTGCCGATCCCGTTTCCACCGGTGGAGTTTGCGCAGGTGGGCGGGCGGACGTTCGCGCTGCTGCGCGACCGGGTCGTGACTCCAGCCGAGCGGATACCATCCTATTCCATCCCCGATGCCTGGCGACGCTGCGTCGGCGATTACCACATCCTCAATCCGGATGCCGAGTATCTCGTGGATCTCGATCGCTGCCGCATGCTCATCGAGAACGGGAAACTGCTCATGGACATCCGGATATCGGGCATCGAGAACCGGCGCGTAAAGGTGGTCGTGATGCCGATCTCCGACAGCGATGCGTACGTATTCGGTCTCGGGCGCAACGTCGGGGACGTGGCACGCATGTTGACGGACGGCGACCGGCTGCGCATCCGCTACTCGGGATATGTGTTCGAACGCGAGTAGAACCCTGTGCCGACGGTTTTCCGGGCAGCCTCGTCCGGTAACCGGCTATCTCCAGGGATGGAGTGTATGCCGGTCGCTCTCGGCTCCTGCCTGCCGCGACACTTCCCACGTCCCTGTGGGTCGCGTGAGCGGCCGCTCTTGCGCATCCTGCGCTCGGCCGCTTCGGGCTCCTGCCCTCTCGCGGCATTACTACGTCCCTGTACGGCACGGCATTGGCACATCCCTGTGCGGCACATTCGCACATCCCTGTGCATCACAGGATACGCGGAGCGGCTAGAGCGGGTTGCCGGGCGCGACGATGCGCAGTTCATGCAAACTGCCGCGAAAATGCGGGCTCTGCACCCGGCTCACCGAAAACAGCACCTCTGACTTGCGCGGCGCCACCAGCGCTGCCTCCATGCCAACGATCCGGCTGCCGGCGATGTCGAGGTGCGAGGCGATCGCGGTGATCGCGGTCCGCCCTTCGATCGCACTGCTGGTAATGCTCACGCGCGCGTCGTCCACGATGAGCCCGCCGTTCGCGCCGCCGATCCAGCTGTCCTCGATGCTCACCGCCGCGTTCGTAATAAGCAGTTCACGCACGCGCACATTGCGCAGCTGCGTGTTACGGCAACGGCGGATGGTGATGCGGTCGTAGTCACCCTCGAAGATCATGTCGCGCCGCCTGTTACAGCTCGCCGTGCGCGTCGACGTCGGCCAGACCAGATCAAGGTGCAGAATGGCGTTGCGCCGGTCCAGCACCGGTGTGCGCAGGAACGCGGCAACTCGCCGGGTGAAGCTGTCCGGCACGTCGTCCATGGGGGTGTGCCCGCTCGCCTCGAACACTTCGAGTTGCGCCTGCGGCAGATTTGCAGACAGCACGCGTCCGTTGCGCAACGGCGCGAGTTCGTCGCGGCCGCCCCACAGCACCAGGGTCGGCGCCTCAACGCGTGCGATGTCGGCGCTGAAATCCTCAAGCGCGAGCGCCAGACCCGCGATCCGGGCCGGTTCGCTGCTCAGAAAACTCTGGCGCAGCTTCGGGCTGGCGATGATGGCCTCGGGAGCGGGCCGGGCCCTCTCCACCAGACCGAAGATACTACTCGCGAGGTTGGACAAGTGATCGTTCTGCGCGCGATACAGGCTCGGCAAGAAGTCGATACCAAGGTGACTCATGTAGCGGCTGTAGGCGAGGCGATGCAAGATGCCCGGCACGTCGACCAGCACCAGTGCGGTCACGTCTTGCGGATAGAGCGCCGCATAGCGCAAGGCGATCGCCCCGCCCATGGAATGACCGACCAGAAAAAAAGGCGGCGCCCAGGCCTGCTCCACCGCCAGGTAGCGCAGAAAGGCCACATAGTTTTCCGGCGTGTACGGCTGGTTGCCCTTGCTCGACCGGCCGAAGCCGGGCAGATCGAAGCTGACGACATGGAAATCACGCGCCAGCACGGCGGTCAACCCATCCCAGTCGCGCGCGCCCTTGTCGCCGATGCCGTGCACCAGCACCACGGTCGGCGCGTCCTGCCGCCCGGCGGTAAAGACATGCGCCTTGCCGTGGAAGACCGGTTCGGTCACCACCGTTTCGGTCAGGGCCGGCGGCGCTTCCGGCCCGGCGAGCGCGGCGGCTGACGGGATCAGGCAACAGCTGAATACGGCGACCCAGCGCGCGCCGGTTTGTCTGGCTCGGTGCAACAGGCCCACGGGCAACCCTCCTTGAAACTGC
>CAYJBG010000139.1:0-5352 GCA_964368085.1 uncultured Acidiferrobacterales bacterium
GTCACACGCTCCGGCAGCACCACCGGCAGGCGCGAGTGCAGCCGCAGGCGGGTGACGTGCGGGATGCGCGCCAACGATCGCACGAACTCGGCAAGCCGGCGGTCGGACAGCGTCAGTGGATCGCCGCCGCTTAAGATTACTTCCGCGATCGAAGCATCGGCCGCGATGTAGTCGAGTGCGGCGCGCCAGCCGTCTGCGGAGGCGTTCGCCTGTTCGTAGGAAAAGTGGCGGCGGAAGCAGTAGCGACAGTGCACGGCGCAGGCGCCGGTCGCGGTGAGCAGCACCCGGCCTCGATACTTGTGCAGCACGCCGGTGCTGCGCAGGGCCGCGTGGTCACCGACCGGGTCAGACCCGAAACCGGGGGCCGGCACCAGCTCCGCGGCCAGCGGCAGCACCTGACGCAACAACGGATCGTGCGGGTCGCCGCGCCGCATGCGCGCCACGAACCCGCGCGGCACGCGCAGGGGAAAGGTTTTGGCGGCGGCCTCGGCGGCGGCCCGCCATTCCTCGCCCAGGCCGAGCAGCGCGAGCAGTTCGCCGGGCTCGGTCACGACGCGGGCGAGTTCCGTTTGCCAGGGGGGTGTCTGCCGTAATTTCGCGGTTCCGGGTATCATGGCGCGCCCGATATTACCTGAGCCGCGCATAGCGCGCTCGGCTCGCCTCCCTCTCCCTCCGGGAGAGGGAATGAGGGTGAGGGCAGTGGAAGTAGTGAACATTCCAAAAGGAAGCCCTCACCCTTTGCCCTCTCCCAGAGGGAGAGGGGAAGTTGGTGAAAATCTTCATTTCTATCGAAAGGTGTCTCATGGCGAGCTACAGCACAAATGATTTCAAGTCCGGCCTCAAGGTCATGATCGACGGCTCCCCGGGCGCGGTCGTGGAGAACGAATGCGTCAAACCCGGCAAGGGCCAGGCGTTCAACCGCGTGAAGATTCGCAACCTCAAGACCGGGCGCATCATCGAACGCACTTTCAAATCGGGCGACACACTTGAAGCCGCGGACGTGGTGGACGTGGAGATGCAGTTTCTTTACAACGACGGCGAGTTCTTTCACTTCATGAATCCGGAAAGCTTCGAGCAGTTCGGCGCCGACAAGACCGCGGTGGGCGATACCGCCAAGTGGCTCAAGGAGCAGGATGTGTGCATCATCACGCTCTGGAACAACGTGCCGCTCAGTGTCGAACCGCCGCACACCGTACACCTCAAGATCGTGGAAACCGATCCGGGCCTAAAGGGCGATACCTCGGGTGGCGGCGGCAAACCGGCGACGCTTGAGACCGGCGCGGTGGTGCGCGTCCCACTGTTCATCCAGAACGGCGAGACTATCAAGGTCAATACCCGCACCGGCGAGTACGTCTCGCGCGCCTAGCGCGCGAGACAGGGGCGAGGGACGAGGGACGAGATACGAGGGATGGAAAAATACCTGATCGCCCTCGCCCCTGCCGTTGTCCTCGCCCCTCGGCCCTATGATTGATAACTGGCGTCCGAGCGCCACGCTGGAAGTCCTGAAACTCCGCGCGCGGATGCTGGAACGCATCCGCGCGTTCTTTTCGCAACGCACTGTACTGGAAGTGGAAACGCCGGTTTTCTCCGCCGCCGCCAGCACCGACCCCGCGCTCGCGAGCTTCAGCACACGCTACACCGGTCCCCGGTTTCCGCGCGGACAAACTTTCTACTGCCACACGTCACCGGAATTCCCGATGAAGCGGCTGCTGGCGGCGGGCTCCGGCTCGATCTACCAAATCTGTAAAGTGTTCCGGGATGGCGAGTCCGGGCGTTTGCACAATCCGGAGTTCACGATGCTCGAATGGTACCGCGTCGGCTTCGACCACCATCGGTTGATGGACGAGGCCGTGGCGCTGGTTACTGAAGTGTTGACTGGGTACCGGACACTGGCGGTAGCCGAGAAGCTCAGCTACCGAGAGGCGTTTGAGCGGCATTGCGGCATCGACCCGCACACGGCGGACATTCAGACACTCGCCGGCGCTGTCACGCGACACGGAATCCAGGCTAATTTTGATATCGCACACGAGAATCAAGATGTGCTGCGCGATCTGCTGCTCACCCACGTCATCGAGCCACATCTTGGGCACGGACGCATCACGCTACTCTACGATTACCCGGCCTCACAGGCCGCGCTCGCCCGCGTGCGTCCGGGCGAGCCGCCGCTGGCCGAGCGTTTCGAGCTCTATCTGGATGGGATTGAACTGGCGAATGGTTTCCACGAACTCAGCGATGCCGGGGAACAACAACGACGCTTCGAACACGACCGGGCGCGCCGAAAAGCGGCGGGCCTGGCGGAGGCGCCGGCGGATGCGCACCTGCTGGCCGCGCTGCGCGCCGGCCTGCCGGACTGCGCCGGTGTGGCGCTCGGCCTCGATCGGCTGGCGATGCTCGCGGCCGGGGCAAAAAGCCTGGAGCAAGTAATTGCCTTTCCCGCTGATCGCGCCTGAAGGTGAATCAGAGCAGCCCCGCAGGCAAATAAAAACGCTTTGTCGTCCTGCAACGCTGCGCAGGGTTATCTGGTTTTTTCGTCGCCCGGTCGACCGGTGTTGTGGTTCCGGACTTGCGCGGCATAATCCAGCAGTGGCTGAACCTTGTGCAGGAGTGCGTCGAGGAAGGGGGCAAGCACATCGATCCGGCCAAGCGCCAGCAGGTGCAGTGCCTTGTCGATACTGAGCGGGTCACCCGACGGCATCGGCACGAACTCTGGCGTGGTCGCGGAAGGGTTTTCCATAACAGAAACTGCGGCTGGAAGGTCGACCCCTGCTTCATCGCTCTGGCCTGCTGCACACTGGGCTTCCTGACTCACAACTTCTTCGAGTTCTGCGAGCGTCAGCATGTCAGCGTAAACCGGTTCTGGGACCGATTCCGGCAGTGACGGCAGAATGTCTGCCGGGGTTTCGACCAGCGGCGCTACCACACCCACAATTTCCTCGAGTTCCCCAACCGTCAGAGTGTCGGCGTAAGTCGGCTCTGCGACAGGCTCCGGCAGTGACGGCAGAATGTCTGCCGGGGTCTCGACCAGCGGCGCTACCACCTCCTCGATCACCTGCATATCGGGCAGAATCGAGCTGCACACACGATCGCCACCCTCGGACTGGGCATGACAGAGTCGCTGATGCGCGAGCTTGAGAAGCTCCTCAATATTGTCCTGATGATCTTGCGCCAGACTTGCCATACCCATGCTCAGGGCAATGGGTATCGTTACGTTTCCATGGCGATACGGTTGATTGGCCACCGCCTCCTGCAAACGCTGACAGAGTGTGGTAGCGGCTTCGATGTTGGTGGCGTTGGCCAGAATGGCGAACTGTGAGCCCCCGACGCGCGCCACGGTATCCTCGGTGCGCGCGGTGTCGAGAAACAACTTGCCGAACCACACAAGGAGCGCCTCGCTGACGTCATCGCCGTGGGCCTTGTATAGCTTCTTGAAGTGATCGATGTCGACGCGAATCAGACTGAGGTCGTTGCCGCGCCGCACCGCGAACGCCAGGTCCTGCTCGCCGCGCTGGATCAGGTAACGCCGGCTGCACAGGCCGGTCATCGAATCCATGATCGCCTGGTCCTCCAGTGCCGCTGACTTCTCTGCCAGCTTGCGCGTGCTCTGGTCGTAACGTACATACGCCTGCACGCGCGCCTGAAGCTGGATGGCGTCGATCGGCTTGATGATGAAATCGGTGGCGCCACAGGCGAAGGCGCGCTGCTTGGTCTCCTCATCCTCCGCGCCGGTGATGACGATCACGGGCAGTTCGCGCACACGTGTTTCCTCGGCAGCGCGAATCCGGCAAATGAGTTCGTAGCCATCGATGTTCGGCATTTCGATGTCGGTGACCAACGCCTGGATCTCGGAGTCCGCGCGAACCCGATCCCAGGCGCTCGCTCCGTCTCCCACCTCGACCAGTTCGTAGTCCGTACCGAGAATTTTCTTGATGGCCAGCCGGACCACACGCGAATCGTCGGCAACCAGTACGCGCGGCTTGGCCTGAAGGCTGAGGACAGGTGAGCGGAGGTTTGCGGCGGACATGGTCATGGGTCCCAAACGTGTCTGGTTTCTAGATGGAACCTGCAAAACCCATGCCCAAAAAGATGACGGGACATGGGATATCAGGGAAGCATCAACTCAAGACCGTGTCGGGCGCGATCTGGATTTCAGGCGAACGGTCTCGTCGCGCACCAGCGCCTCGAGCTCCGCCACCGACAGGTCTCCCGGGTCGGCGCTGAGTTCGATCTCGCCCGCCTCGTTCGCTTCCGCTTCGAAGCCCGACGTTACCGTGGTGAGCACCACCTCTTCCGGTCCAGGCATGACATCGCTCAACAAGGTGACGCCCACGCGGTTTCCACCATCCGAACGCGCTTGGCTCAGGCGCTGCTCCACCAGGACCAGAAATTTTTCGAAAGTCTCCGGGGAATCGGTGCTCAGCGTGACAAGACCGAAACTCGCGGATACCGGGCCCGAACTGCTGCCGACGGCCGATGCCTCCGCGGCAATGCGTTCGCGCAGACGCTCGCACAGCACCATGGCCTGTGCGCGATCTGCCTGCGCAATGAGCACGGCAAATTCGGACTGGCCGACTCGCGCCACCATGTCCTCGCGCCGCATGATCGCGGTGAGAATTCCCGCGACGCGCACGAGCATCTGCTCCGTGGCGGCGTCGCCGAGCTGCCGGCGCAGGGCGGCGAAGTCGTCAATATCGAGCGCGGCCACCGACATATCCTGAACGCGTTCGCGCGAATGCGCGAATAAAACCTTGCCGGCCTCGAGAAAACCGCCGAGCCCGCTCAGGCGTGTCAGCGAATCCACGGCCCGCGTGTCATTTCTGCCCGCAGCGGCATGCAAGAGACTCGCCTGTTTGAGACGCAGATAGGCATGCACGCGCGAGTGCAGAAGCTTCTTGTCGAACGGTTTGATAATGAAGTCCGTGGACCCACAGGCATAGGCGCGAATGCGTGTTTCGTCGTCCTCGGCGCCGGTGATGGTGATGATCGGCAGATCGCGGAGTCGCGCCTTGGTATCGGCGCGCACCCGGCAAATCAGTCCGTATCCGTCGAGACGCGGCATCTGGATGTCGGTGATCAACATCTCGATCTGCTCGTCCCGTGTCAGCAGTTCCCAACCGGCCTCTCCGTCGTTCGCCAGCACCACCTCGTAGTCCGGGCGCAACATCTTTTCCACGGCGCGGCGCATGACCTGCGCGTCGTCCACCACGAGTACACGTGTTGCCTTGTCCCCCGCCATAATTTGAGTCCCGTGCAGCCCTGGCTCTTTTGCTTGTCAATCCCGACAAAGTGAGACTATACAGGTTGATTTATAGGTTATTTATCCGAAACCGGCCAGCGAATCGCAGATTTAACCTT
>CAYJBG010000140.1:0-5227 GCA_964368085.1 uncultured Acidiferrobacterales bacterium
CGCGGTGTGCGCACCCTGCCGAATGGCGAGCGCGAGGGTTACAACACCATGAAGTACGCCGAGCACGAAGTGGAGCGGGTGGCGCGCGTGGGCTTTGAGGCGGCGCGCAAGCGCAGCAAAAAGCTTTGCTCGGTCGAGAAAGCCAATGTGCTCGAGACCTCAGGCCTGTGGCGTGAGGTGGTGATTCAGGTGGCGAAGGATTATCCGGATGTGGCGCTCAGCCATATGTATGTGGACAACGCCGCCATGCAACTGGTGCGCGCCCCCAAGCAGTTCGACGTGATCGTCACCGGCAATATTTTCGGCGATATCCTGTCGGACGAGGCGGCCATGCTCACCGGCTCCATCGGCATGCTGCCCTCGGCCTCGCTGGATAGCGCGAACAAGGGCATGTACGAGCCGATTCACGGCTCGGCGCCGGACATCGCCGGCAAGGGCATAGCCAATCCGCTCGCCACGATCCTGTCGGTGGCGATGTTGTTACGTTATACACTGAACGAACCGGCCCTGGCCGAGCGTGTTGAAAAGGCGGTGTCCAGGGTGCTCGATCAGGGGCTGCGCACTGGGGATATTTACACCGATGGCATGCGCCGGGTCGGTACGAAGGAAATGGGCGATGCTGTGGCGGCGGCGCTTGCGTAGAGCTTTTTGGAATAGAGCGCAGAGGACGCAGAGGCGCAGAGATCGCAGAGTTTTCTGATCAAGAATTTCTCCGCGTCCTTTGCGCCTCTGCGCTCTCTGCGTTATTACCATTAATGAATGACTGCGAGGCATAACGAATGAAGAGGGTGGGACTGATTGGCTGGCGCGGCATGGTGGGCTCGGTGCTGATGGGCCGCATGCTGGAAGAGCGGGATTTCGATCATATCGATCCGGTGTTCTTTACCACATCGAACGTCGGTGGCAAGGGCCCGGCAATTGGCAAGGACGTGTCGCCGCTCAAGGACGCCAGGAGCATCGATGCGCTGAAGGCGATGGACATCATCATCACCTGCCAGGGCAGCGACTACACGAGCGAGATTTTTCCGAAGCTGCGCGCTGCCGGCTGGAAGGGTTATTGGATCGATGCCGCCTCGACCCTGCGCATGGACAGGGGCGCGATCATCATTCTTGATCCGGTCAACATGGGTGTGATCAAGGATGGCATCCAGAAGGGCACGAAGAACTACATCGGCGGCAACTGCACGGTGAGTCTCATGCTCATCGGTCTCGGTGGGCTGTTTCAGAAAGGGCTCATTGAGTGGATGACCTCGATGACCTACCAGGCCGCCTCGGGCGCCGGCGCTCAGAACATGCGCGAGCTGATCAGCCAGATGGGCGCCATTCATGCTTCGGTGAAATCGAAACTCGACGACCCGGCCTCGGCCATTCTCGATATCGACAAGACCGTGGCCGATACCATCCGGGCTGACAGCTTCCCGAAGCAGAACTTCGGTGCGCCGCTCGCGGGTTCATTGATCCCGTGGATCGACAAGCAGCTCGATAACGGCCAATCGAAGGAAGAGTGGAAAGGTCAGGCCGAGACCAACAAAATTCTCGGGCGTGAGGCCTGGCCCATCCCGATCGACGGTGTGTGTGTGCGTATCGGCGCCATGCGCTGTCACAGCCAGGCATTCACCATCAAGCTCACCAAGAACGTGCCGCTCGACGAGATCCACGGCATGCTGGCTTCCGCCAACCAATGGGTGAAGGTGGTGCCGAACGACCGCGACAGCTCGATACGCGAACTCTCTCCGGCGGCTGTGACCGGTACGCTCACCGTGCCGGTCGGCCGTCTGCGCAAGCTGAACATGGGACCCGAGTACCTTACCGCGTTCACTTGCGGCGATCAGCTTTTGTGGGGCGCGGCCGAGCCGCTGCGCCGCATGTTGCGCATCTTGCTCGAAGAGTGACTGCCATTTTCTGCATTGAAGTCGCGCCGGACTGCGGCTATACAGAACTTGAGATGGACGTGGACTGGTTGATTACCGGGATTCTCGCGTGGACCGGATCCAGTCTGCCCCACGTCGCGCTGACCCGGCTGTTGGTGGGCACGCCCCGCGAATGCTGGAAAGGACTCCAGATAAGCCGGTAAACCTGGGGAAATGCCAACGCCAGTCGGGGCGGCGGGCCCGAATCCCGTAAAATAGCTATTTTGTGCAAGCTTGCTTTCCATGTATGGACCTATCCGGCGGGGCTTGGTCCAGATACCGTCCCGGTCTCGGAAATATTGGTGAAAGCTTATTTGTAAGCTATAGTTACTTGTGCTTCGTAAACATTATTACTACTATACGTTCATAACTCCAAGTAACTAAAGCTTATCTTGAAAATGGAAAGCAAGCTTGCAAAAAAATAGCTATATAGAGCTACAGCACGAAAACACAGGAGTGAAGCCGATGCAACAGACGCATCGTGGTGTCCGTGTGACGCTACGACTTCTGTTCGCCGCGTTGCTGGTGGCGACACCGATGGGCGTTCAGGCGCTCGGCCTCGGACGATTGGTGGTGAATTCCGGTCTGGATGAACCGCTCAATGGCCAGATTGAGCTTATTTCTTCCACCTCCCAGGAACTCAAGACCCTCAAAACCTCGCTCGCCTCGCGCGAAGATTTCGATATTGCCGGTGTCGAACGCAATGCCTTGTTGTTCGACATCACCTACAGCGTCATTCAACACTCGAACGGCCGACACTTTATCAAGCTTGTCACCCACAAGCCGGTGCGTGAGCCGTTTGTGCATTTCCTCATCGAGGTGGAGTGGAGCGGCGGACGTCTGATCCGTGAGTACAGCGCCTTGCTCGATCCGCCGCAGTGGGTGGCCGGCAGGCCCGCGGATATCGATGTTCCGGAAATCGCCGCAATTGAGTCTGCACCGGTGGAAGAAATCCTGCCGCCTTTCGGTAGCACGGACCCGCTCAATCCAGTTGCGGATGTGGCAGTGGCTGAAAAATCACAGCCGGCCGCGATTCAGCCAGTGGCGCCGGGTGATGCGCAGGTATCCCAGGCAGAACCGGCTGCGGTCATTGAACCTTTCGCACCACCAGCTGCAGTGGCGCCCATCGATCCGGCGGTTGGCGCTGTTCCGGCCGGATCCACTTCTGCCGCCGCCGAGGCGGAGCAGCCCGCGCCGGCCGTGGTCAGCGAACTTGCGCCATTACCCGTCCCCGTGGTCCCGGCGCTTTCGCAGTATGGCCCGGTCAAGACCGGTGAAACGCTATACCGGGTGGCAGGCAGACTGAATGTCGACAAGAGCCTTAGCGCTCAGCAGGTGATGCTCGCGTTGTTGCGCGCAAACCCGTCGGCGTTCTTTGGAAACAACGTGAACAATCTCAAGACCGGCAAGATCCTCAAGGTGCCGGAGCACGAAACTATCGCCGCCCTCCCCAAAGCGCAGGCCGCCAAGGAATACAGCGCACAGTACGATGCCTGGCAGGAGTATAAGTTGAAGTTGGCGGGTGCCAGCCGCGCCGTCACAGTCGCCGGGACCGGCGAACCCAAGGCAGCGGCGAAACAGGAAACGAAGAAGATTGGGGCCAAGAGGCAAGAGAAAGTTGTCAAGGCCGATAAGACCGGGAAGGACAAGCCAGCCGTCTCCGGCCAAGCCGCGCCGTTGGACCTGCTCAAGATCGTGCGCGCCAACCTCGAGCAGGCAGTGGCGGAAGAAACCACCAAGACTCCGGGCGTCGAAACCAAGAAGGACGCCATAGAGCAGCGTGCATTGACCGAGCGCGTGGCCACGCTGGAAGAGGCGATCGAATCCAAGCAGATGCAAAACAAGGAGATGCGCGAGCGTCTCGGCAAGCTGCAAGAGCAGGTCAAGAGTACCGAGCGCCTGGTTGATCTGGAGAATAAGGATCTGGCTCTGGCCCAGAAGCAGGCCGTGGAGAAGCAGGCCGCCGAGGCCAAGGCCGCCGCCGAAAAGGCAGCGCAGGAAAAGGCAGCGCAGGAAAAGGCAAGTGAGGTGAAAGCGGCGCAAGAGAAAGCGGCGGCGGCAGCCAAGGCTGCCCAGGCGGCGAAGCCTGTGGAAGCGCCGAAACCGGCTGCCGGGGGCGCTGCGGCCAAGAAGCCCGTTACGGTGGCAAAGCCGGCACCCACACCGGCTCCGCCGGAAGCAGGACTCCTTGATGGAATTTATGCCAGCGTCAGTGATAACCCTCTTACCTTGCCGCTGCTTGCCGTCCTTGGGGTTCTCGCTGCCGGCGTGGGCGGCCTGTACGCCTTCCGGCGGCGCAGCGCGTCACGCGAATTCTCGGAGAGCATCCTGAGCAGTAACAGCATGTCGAGTGAAGCCAGTATTGAGGCCGGTATTACTGACACCGACACCAGCGGTCAGGCGGCCGCCAGCGATACCTCGTTCCTGAGCGATTTCAGTCAGGGCGGTTTGGGCAACATCCACACCGACGAGGTGGATCCGATTGCCGAAGCCGAGGTGTATCTGGCTTATGGGCGCGACGAGCAGGCCGAGGAAATTCTCAAGGACGCCATCGTCAAAGATCCGGTGCGTCAGGAGCTCAAGGGCAAGCTGCTCGAAATCTATTTTCAGCGCAACGACGTTGCCGCATTTGAGACCCTGGCCGAAGAGTTGTATGCCGCGCTCGAAGGCAAGGGCGGCAAGATCTGGATCAAGGCCGAGGAAATGGGCCGCAAACTCAGTCCCAACAATCCGATGTTCCGTGGCGGCAAGCCGGAGGCGCGCGGTGCCGCGGCTGTCACCACCCTGCTGGCGTCTGGTGCGCAGCCCGGTTTGGCTGACGCCAACATGCTGTCGACACAGGGGCTGGAGCGGGTTCAGCCAGAGCCGCCGGCCTCGTCCGGGCTTGATTTCAATCTCGATTTTGACGCCAAGCCGACGAAGACGGACGTGCCGTCGCTGGAAATGACCTTTGACATGGACATGGGTACGGCTGGCGCCGCCCCTGCATTGGGGCGAACCTCGGGACTGGATCAGGGTATGGATTTCAGCATCGCAGCACCCACGGAAGATTCCTCGTCCAATCTCATTGATTTTAATAGCCCGAGCGTGTCGGAACCCTCCGGAGGCATGGATTTCTCCACTTCGGGGAATGGCTCCGCTGCCAGTAACGAGATTGACTTTTCATCGAGCGGTGCGGCCGATACTGAAATTTCGCTTGAAGGGGCGGCGTCCGAGGGCGCGCTGCCGGGTTGGGACGAAACCACCACCAAGCTCGACCTTGCCAAGGCCTATATCGACATGGGTGACGCTGAGGGCGCGCGCAGCATCCTCGATGA
>CAYJBG010000141.1:0-5210 GCA_964368085.1 uncultured Acidiferrobacterales bacterium
CGCCGCGCGCCTTGCGCTTGCGCGCCTCGGCGGCCAGCAGCTCGGCGCCGGCGATATCCACGAAGTTGATGCCGTTGCCGATCAGCAGCAGGTGTTTCTGTTGCGGGCTCTGCTCGTTGAGCCGGTGCAGTTGTTCCTGCACGTGGTCGACCGCGCCGAAATACAGCGAACCGTCGATGCGCACAATCTTGAGTTGCGGGCACTCCGGCAACTTCGAGTCGGTGACCAAGTGGCGGTTCGGGCTGCCCGGGTCGGGCACGCGCGTGACCACCGCCGGTTGCGAGGTGCGCATCAGATAGATGATGAGCGACAGCATCACACCCGCGTAGATCGCGAATTCGAGCTCCACGAACAGGGTCGCGAAGAAGGTGGTGAGCAGCACCGACGACTCGCGCTTGCTGGTGATGAGAATGGCCTTGATGTGGTGAAAATCGATGAGCCGCCAGGCCACCACCAGCAACACCGCCGCCATGGCGGCGATCGGCAGGTGCGCGGCGAGCGGCGCCACCAGCAGCACGATCAACGCCAGCGTCAGCGCCGCGAACACCGCCGATAGCGGCGTCACCGCCCCGGCCGTGTAGTTGAGGCCGCTGCGCGTGAAGGAACCGGACGAGGCATAGCTCGAAAAAAAACTGCCGACGACATTGGCCAGACCCTGGCCGACGAACTCCTGGCTGCCATCGATGCGTTGTCCGGATTTGGCGGCCACCGAACGCGCGATCGATACCGCCTCGACCAGGCCCAGCATGGCGATCGCCAGCGCCGCGCTGCCGAGCTGCTTGAGCGCGGCGAGGTGCAGGTCCGGCATGCTGAGCGGCGGCAGTTGCTGGGGCAGTTGGCCCACGACCCGGACACCGTGCGCCGCAACCCCGAGCAGCATCGCGACCACGCTGCCGATGACCATGGCGACCAGCATCACCGGCCAGCGCGGTTTGAAGCGCATGAGCACGATCAGGCTCACCAGCGTGATGCTGGCGATGCCGGTCACGTACAGGTTGGCGCCGTCGATCTGCTGGAAGATATCGCGCCAGGTATGCAAGAACGATTCGCCAGACGGGATGTGCATGCCGAAGTAGTGATTCAACTGGCTGGTGGCGATCAGCACCGCGGCGCCGGCGGTGAAACCGACCACCACCGAATGCGAAATGAAGTTGACCAGCGTGCCCATGCGCGCCAGGCCCAGAGCGAGTTGATAGACCCCGGCCAGGAAGGTGAGGGTGAGGGCCATCTGGATGAACTTGGCGCTGCCCGGCTCGGCAAATTTGGCGACCGTGGCGAATACCACGATCGAGATCGCCGTGGTCGGTCCGGAAATCAGGTGGCGCGAGGAGCCGAACAGCGCGGCGATAATCGGCGGCACCATGGCGGTATACAGACCATACACCGGCGGCAGGCCGGCGATCATGGCGAAGGCCACGCCCTGTGGCAGCACCACCACCGCGCCGGTGAGGCCGGCGATAAAATCGGCCTTGAGGGTAGCGCGGGTGACCAACGGCCACCAGCGCAGGAACGGAAAAATACGAGACCAGATGGGATTGCAGTACAGGGTCCGGGCGATCTGCTCCATACAGCTTCTATGTGTTTGGTATTTGCGGTTCTGAAACCGATGATGCGGTTTGTAGAGGTTATGGATTCTAGCGCGTTTTCGCGGAGACGTCAGGAGGTACGGCCGAGCAGTATCTCGAGCACAAATTTACTTCCGAAATAGCCGAGTACCAGCAACGTGAAGCCGGCCAGCGTCCAGTGCACCGCAGTGCGCCCGCGCCATCCGTACCGGCGGCGCCCGGCGAGCAGCACGCCGAAGATCGCCCAGGCGACGATCGACAGCACAATATGATGGGTGAAGCGCAAGGGCCTGCCGAACAACTCCTCGGAGAAGAACACGCCGCTCACCAGGGTGAGGGTCAACAGCACGAAGCCGACCGCGATCATGCGGAACAGCAGGTGCTCCATGGTTTCGAGCGGTGGCAGGCTGCGCAGAAAGCCGCCGGTCTGGCGGCGATGCAGGGCGCGTTCCTGCAGCCCAAGCACCAGACCCTGGACCACGGCGATGCTGAGGAGACTATAGGCGACGAGCGAGATCACGATGTGTGCCGCCTGCACCGGGCTTGCACCCGGCAGGGTCAAGTGGTGCGTGGGCCACAGCCACTCGAGCAGCAGCGTGGCCGCCGCCACCGGCAGAATCAGGACGCCGAGCGATTCAATCGGCTGGAACAGCACGGCGGCCAGAAACAGCAGCGTAACGGCCCACGCCACGAGCGAAGCGGCACTGGTGAGACCGAGGTTAAGACCGCCCTGGAACAGATCGCCATACAACAAGGCGGCGTGCAGAACCAGGGCGCCAGCGGCGAGCGCGAACAGCCCGGTGCGGGCGCCGCCGCGCAGGGGGCTGCCGGACCGCAGGCCGCGCCACAGCAGACCGGCGGCGCTTAAGTAAAGGGCGGCGGCTGGTATTGGAAGCAGGGCGCTGGTCATAATATGACAGGACGAACGAAGGCCGCTCCTGCGCATCCTGCGCTCGCGGGCCGCTCCTGCGCATCCTGCGCACGCGGCATTGGCACGTCCATGTGCGGCACATTCGTACGTCCCTGTACAGCATAGGGCTTCATTATACAGGTACGGGTTGTCCGCCACTGATGCATACATGGCATCATGGCACAGCTTGAACTGCCGATGAAGGGGAGCGGGTCGGGGCAAGCAGCGGGGAAATCGGACAGACTAGAACGATGCGTATCCGGATATTGGGTTGCAGTGGCGGTATCGGCGACGGCGCGTTCACCACGGCGCTGCTGGTGGATGACGATATTCTGATCGATGCCGGCACCGGTGTGGCGGACCTGTCGCTTGAGGCGATGGTGGCGATCGACCATGTGTTCCTCACCCACTCGCACCTCGATCATGTCGCCTGCATCCCGTTTCTGCTGGACAGCGTCGGCAGCCGGCGCGCGCCCAAGCCGCTCACCGTGCATGCCCAGGCCGCGACCCTCGACGTGCTGCGCGACCATGTCTTCAACAATGCGCTGTGGCCGGACTTCGCCGTCATCCCGTCCCGCCAGAATCCCTATCTACGTTTTGAAACACTGGCGCCCGGGGAAAACATTACGCTCGGCGACCGTAGGCTGCGCAGTATCCCGGTCAACCACACCGTTCCGGCGGTGGGTTACCTCCTCGGCAGCGGCCGCGCGAGTTTCGCGTTTAGCGGCGATACGTGCAGCACCGAGACGTACTGGCAGGCGCTCAACGCCTGCGCCGATCTGCGCCACGCGGTCATCGAGACCTCGTTTCTCGACGAGGAAGAGGCCTTGAGTCGTCTGTCCGGTCACCTGTGCCCGCGCCTGCTGGCGCAGGAGCTGAAGAAACTGAAAAGCACAGCGGACGTTTACATCACCCATCTCATGCCCGGCGAGGAAGAGGCGATCATGGCCGAGATCCGCGGGCATCTACCGAACAACCCGCCGCAGGCACTGCGCGCGGGGATGGTGTTTGAGTTATGAGGAAGCGGAAAAACTGCTCCTGCGTTTGTCCAGTGAATGAGGCTTCATTCACTGACGGCTTCGCGCTCCGCACTTCTGCCCTCCATGGATGGAGTAATGCCGCGAGAGGGCAGGAGCCCGAAGCGGCCGCCATCCATGGCGGTCGTAAGCACGCTGGCCCGGGATGCCCGGCGCCACGGTGCCATCAGGCATACAGCGGGTTTGACGCAGAATCAGACCAGGAGCACATGTGAAAGCCGCCGTTTCTCGCACGATCTGGCTATTAATACTGATCGCCACCAGCACCCCGACTGTGGGCGACCCGGTGACCACGGAAGAGCTTGTGCGCGTCAAGCGAGTATACGATGGCGACACCGTGCTTCTCGAGGACGGCCGCAAGATCCGGTATCTGGGAATCAACAGCCCCGAATATCAAGAACCATTTTATTTGAAGGCCAAGCGATTCAATGAGTCGCTCGTCCTGGGCCGGGAAATCCGCCTCGAATTCGATCAGGAAAGGTCTGATTCCTACGGGCGCCTCTTGGCCTATGTCTATGTCGAAAACCAGATGGTCAACGCCCGGCTCGTGCAAGAGGGCCTGGCCCATGCCTTCTTTATCGGCCCGAAACACAGACACAATGCCCTGCTCCTGGAGACGCAGGAAAAGGCCAAGCAACGCAGGGCCGGTATATGGTCAAGCTGGGGTGATAAGAAAAATATCAAAATCACCAGCGTGCACCCCGCTGATCCGGAAAACCCCGATACGCATGCGCCCTACGTGCGTATCGCAAATCTCGGCAACAAAGAGGCCCGCTTGGCCGGTTATGTGCTGTCAAACGAGAGCGGACACAGCTATCTCTTTTCCGACATCGCCATAGACCCAGGTTACACGCTCATTATTTCCGGCACAGCGGGCACAAATGGCAAAGATGGTAATAGAACGAGGATCGTCCACTGGCCTGGCATGACATGGGACAAACGGGAAGACACCGCTTACCTTGCCGATCCGTCCGGGGTCGTAATCGATTCTTTCCACTATAAAGGGAAACGCGTGATGAAGCCGACCGCGCGCCCGCGCGCACCCGCTTCGAAATAAAATTCTGGATAACATTTAAGTCTGGTAGGGTGGGCACGGTTCTGTGCCCACGCGGCATTCAAACCCGTGGGCACTGAATCGTGCCCACCCTACATGGCTTTCTGACACAGCGGCTGCATAACACACCATTCTACCGGTCATAGTTAATATGAAGATTAGCCGCAGATGAACGCAGATAAACGCGGATCAAAAACCCATTTCGTAATTATTCATTACTTAACTTATCTGTGTTCATCCGCGTTCATCTGCGGCTAAATGATTTTTTATTGAGCTATCCGGCTCCCCGGGACATCCACTATGTTTGAGAACCTGACCGGCCGGCTGGGGGCCACGCTCAAGCGCCTGCGCGGCGAGGCGCGCCTCACCGAGGCAAACATCAGCGACACGTTGCGCGAGGTGCGCATGGCGCTGCTGGAGGCGGACGTGGCGCTGCCGGTGGTGAAGGCGTTCATCGAGGAGGTGCGCACCAAGGCCGCGGGTCAGGAGGTGCTGGCCAGCCTTACGCCCGGGCAGGCGGTGATCAAGCTGGTGTACGACGCGCTCGTCGCCCTGATGGGCGAGAACAACGAGCGTTTGAATCTAGCGGTGCGCCCGCCGGCGGTGGTGCTGATGGCCGGCCTGCAGGGCTCCGGCAAAACCAC
>CAYJBG010000142.1:0-5198 GCA_964368085.1 uncultured Acidiferrobacterales bacterium
CGCCGGGTACGCCCAGATCATGAGCAGGGTAAAGCCCGACCACAGCAGCCAGACGTACAACCACCACAAGGTTCCGGTACTTTGCATCAGCCAGAGCACCGCCAGCGCCAGCGGTGCGCCGAGCGCGAGCAGGAGCAGCGTTTGCTTCAGGAGATCGGCAAAGAACAGGGCGAGTGCGGAGTGGTTAAAGCCGAAGCGCTGTTCGATTCCAAACGTCTGATAGAGCGTCGCCGGCAGGTCGAGCAGGCCCATGATCAGAAAAACGCTCAATAGAAACGCTGTGCCGGTTACAAGCTCACCGTATCCAGCCGTGCGCCACGTCTGGTCAATCCACTCAAGGCCGCCGCCCAGCGTCCAGCCAACCAGCAGCAGCGCATCGATCGCAACGGCCAGCATGGCAAAGCGCGTCTTTGCCGCCGTGTAGTCGGCGGCCTTGCGGTGCGCCGTGAGCCGGATTTTACCGCGGAACGGACTGGGTACGCGGCGACGGTGCGTGAGGACATGCCGGACATGCCGGCGCGCCAGCCACAGACGCGTGAGCAGGGTGGCGGCGAGCAGGGTCAGGAAAATCTGGGTGAAGAGCAGTGAGGACATGGTTCTCCGGGTAAGAGGACGTGGTGGCGTGTTATCATGAACGAATCTGGATTCTAAGCGCAACCGTTCGCCCGACAAACCTCACGAGAAAACTTATGCCGCAAGACCCAAACGCCCTGGTGTGGATAGACATGGAAATGTCAGGGCTAAATACAGACACGGACAAGATCATTGAGATTGCGACCGTTATTACAGACAGCCAGCTTGAACTGATCGCCCAGGGACCGGTGCTCGCCGTACATCAGCCGGATACAGTGCTGAACACAATGGACGAATGGAACACCCGCACCCACGGCGGCAGCGGCCTCACCCAGCGGGCGCGCGAATCGACGTTGAGTGAAACTGACGCCGAACGCCAAACGCTCGATTTCATCCAGCAGCACGTGGCGAAAAACAAATCACCGCTGTGCGGCAACAGCATCTGCCAGGACCGGCGCTTTCTGGCGCGCGGCATGCCGCAGCTCGAAGCCTACCTGCATTACCGCAATCTTGACGTGAGTTCGATCAAGGAACTGGTGCGCCGCTGGAAGCCGGAGATCGGCGCCGGCTTCGAGAAGAAGAACACCCACAAGGCTCTGGACGATATTCTTGAGTCCATTGCCGAGCTTAAATATTACCGGGAGAATTTCTTCAAATAGTTATCCCCTCTCCCTGTGAGAGAGGGTAGGCTGAGGGCGGTTGTATCGCCTCAGACAATACGAAGAGATGCGTAGTGACCCATCAACATGTGTGGGATCGGCGGGCTAGGCGCCTAGTCTCGTAACCCACCGATCGATCGACAAAGACATCCGGCGCAATTCACTTCGTTCATTGCGCCCTACGCGGGCTTTTCCGTGCGCCGCGTTATTGCTTGGCCTTATAGACCACATCATGTTCGCGGGCGTGTTCCTTCACGCGCAGTCCGAACGATTGACCGGGTCGGGCCTCGCTCACGTGCACATGGTCGACTTCCATCGACTCGACACGTTGCGTGAAATCGCTGGTGTGGCCCTTGATGTGAATAACGTCGCCCACGCGCAGACTGCCGGTCTCAAGTTGCACGATCGCGACCGAGATATGCGGGAAGTAATGTGTGACGACTCCGATGCGCGCTGTGCCAGGCGGTGTCGTCGGGACGGCCGGTTTCGGCATGGGGGCGGCCGACGCACGGGTGGCGGCCCGTTTTGTCTTGGGAGCGGCCTTGGCCTTTGCTTTCTTCCTTGCCTTTGGCCTGGCTTTAGTCTTGGGCGCGACCTTTTTGCGGCCTACCATCTTACGGGCGGAGACTTTCTTCGATTTTTTCTTTGCTTTGGTTTTGGCCTTCTTTTTGGTTGCCATTTGCAGAACCTCCACGTTGAGAACAGCGGCAGTTTAGAAAAATGCCTGGTTTGTTAACAGCCAGTCAGGCGCGCGGATATTGTGTTCCGTCCATACTCAAACACCAATACCTGATTATAGATGCAACTGGGCGAATTTCCGCCACGGCAGGATTATAAGGAAAAACGATAGGGCCGGGCCTGATTTCCCGTAACGAAACCACGCACTTAGCCGAGTAGGGTGCAATGCGCCATGCGAATGGCGCCGGGATGTGCAAGTGCCGCGTAGCGCAGGATGCCGAGAGCGGCCGCCGCGTGTAGTAAATTATCCGGCGGATTTATGTTGGGCCAACGCCCAGCGTACGTGCTCTCGCACCAACTCTGAAGAATGATCGATACGTGCCTTGAGCGCGCCGACGGTATTTGCGTCGGTCGGCGCATTGCCCAGCGCGACGGCGATGTTGCGTAACCAGCTGTCGTAACCGATACGGCGGATCGCCGAGCCTTCGGTTTTTTTGAGAAACTCGTCTTCGCTCCACGCAAACAGATCTACAAGTTTCGGTGCATCGAGTCCGTGGCGCGGCGTAAAGTCATCCTTGTCCGTCAGTTGGGCGAATTTGTTCCAGGGACAAACCATCTGGCAGTCGTCGCAGCCGTAGATGCGGTTGCCCAGGAGCGGCCGCAACTCGATCGGGATCGGTCCGCGCAGTTCGATGGTGAGGTAGGAAATGCAGCGCCTGGCATCGAGTTTATAGGGCGCGACGATTGCCTGCGTCGGACAGATGTCGATGCAAGTGTGACAACTGCCGCAGTGATTCGATGCCGGCGCGTCCACCGGCAGCGGCAGGTCGGTATAAAGCTCGCCGAGAAAGAACCACGAACCGGCGTCATATTGAAGCAGGTTGGTGTGCTTGCCAATCCAGCCGAGCCCGGCCTTTTCGGCGAGCGCCTTCTCCAGCACCGGCGCGCTGTCGGTGAAGGCGCGATAGCCGAATGGACCGACGCGCGCGGCGATGCGGTCGGCGAGCCGCTGGAGACGGGCGCGCAGCAGCTTGTGGTAGTCGCGTCCGAGTGCGTAGCGCGAGATCATCCCGAGCGCCGGGTTGTGCAGCACCGCATCGGCCGGCGCCGCAGCGCCGGACAGGTAATCCATGCGTACTGAAATCACACGCAAGGTACCGGGCACGAGATCGGCCGGACGGCTGCGGCGGGTGCCGTGCTGCGCCATGTAGCCCATCTCGCCGTGGCGGCCGGCGGCCAGCCAGTTTAGGAGATGGGTTTCGCCCTCGTCGAGCGCGGTGTCGGCGATACCGACCTGCTGAAAGCCAAGCTCACGCCCCCACGCCTTGATGTCATGGGTGAGGGTGGTGTAATCGACCGAGGCGGTTTGAGCGTTGTGCATCTGCCACTATGATAGCCGCATGGATCATCTCCCCGAAGCGTTGTACCGCGCGGCCGAGCGGCGCGGCGCCAGTGAGTTTGGCCTGGCGGACGGCGTTCTCATGGAGCGCGCCGGCAGCGCCGCATTTGCCTTGCTGCGTGAACGATTTCCGCGTGCCCGCCGTATCGCGGTGGCATGCGGCCCCGGCAATAATGGCGGCGACGGTTTTGTGGTTGCGCGCCGGGCCAGGGAGGCCGGACTTGCGGTAATTGCGCTAAGTCCGGCGATCGCCGCAAAACCAAGCGGCGACGCCGCGGCTGCATACCATGCTTGGTGCAAAGTGGGTGGGGCAACGCTCCCGTTTGCAACCGAGCAGCTATGCGAGTGCGACGTGATCGTCGATACCTTGTTCGGCACCGGCCTGGAACGCCCCCTGCAAGACGCATGGCGTGCCGCCATCGAGGCCATCAACGCGAGCGGCCGGCCGGTATTCTCCCTCGATGTTCCCTCCGGCCTGCATGCCGACACCGGCCGGGTGCTGGGCGTTGCGGTACGCGCGTCGGTGACGCTGAGTTTCATCGGTCTCAAGGCCGGGATGTTCACCGCTCAAGGTCGTGAACACTGTGGCTTGATCCTGTTCGACGATCTCGGCGTACGCTGGGCAGGAGCCCAAGTGCCGCGAAGCACATGGACGTGCGAGAGCGGCCCAAGTGTGGTATTCGACGGTATTGCACCGCTGGCACGCCGTATCACAGAGTGCAGCCTGTGTGGACTGCTTGCGCCGCGCACGCGGCATGCGCACAAGGGCGATGCCGGACGTGTATTGATTGTCGGCGGGCAGCCGGGCATGCCGGGGGCGGTGCGCCTCGCCGGCGAGGCCGCTTATCGCGCCGGTGCCGGTCTCGTCGTCCTGGCCACAGATCCCGTGCACGCCGCATTGATCGGAGCGGCGCGGCCGGAACTGATTGCGCATGGCGTGAGCGATGCGTCCGCGCTGCAACCGTTATTGGCCGGCGCGCAGGCGCTCGCCATCGGACCGGGTTTGGGGCAGGGAGCATGGGGACGTGCACTGTGGCAGGCGGTGCTGACCGCCACGGTTCCGCTGGTGGTGGATGCCGATGCGCTAAATCTGCTTGCCGCGCAACCGTCTGCTCGCGCCGATTGGGTGCTGACGCCGCATCCGGGCGAGGCGGCGCACCTGCTGGGCGTAGCAACAGCAGAGATCGAAGCCGACCGCTTCGCGGCGGCGCAGGCCATCGTGCGCCGCTATGGCGGCGTGTGCGTGCTCAAGGGCAGCGGCACACTCGTCGCGACCGCCATGGATGGCGGAAGTGCGGAGCGCGAAGCCGTCCCTACGGGGACAAACGCAGGAGCAGTTTTCCCGCCTTCCAGGGATATGCCGCTGTGGCTGTGCGATCGCGGCAATCCAGGCATGGCGACCGGTGGCAGCGGCGATGTCCTCACCGGCGTGATTGCAGCATTGATCGCCCAGGGCCTGAAGCCGCATGACGCCGCGCGCCTCGGCGTGTGGGCACATGCCACGGCCGGGGATTGCGCTGCCTCTGCGGGTGAACGCGGGCTCATGGCCGGTGATCTGCTCCTGCCGCTGCGCACCATTATCAACGGCATCGCCGCACATGCTGCTTAAACGGCGCGCCGCCACGGCTGCGGACATGGAGGCACTTGGCGCCGCGCTCGCGACCGCCATGGATGGCGACCGCTTCGGGCTCCTGCCCTCACGCGGCATTGCTCCCTCCATGGAGGGCAGAAGTGCGGAGCGCGAAGCCGTCCCTACGGGGACAAACGCAGGAGCAGCTTTTCCGCCGACCGCCATGGATGGCGGAAGTGCCGAAAACGCAGGAGCAGTTTTCCGGCCGACCGCCATGGATGGCGGCCGCTACGGGCTCCTGCCCTCTCGCGGCATTACT
>CAYJBG010000143.1:0-5117 GCA_964368085.1 uncultured Acidiferrobacterales bacterium
TCGAGCGCGAGCAACGCCGCCACAAGGTGGGTGCGGCATGACCACGATGATGATCATGGCCGGTGGCACCGGCGGGCACGTGTTCCCGGCGCTCGCGGTGGCGCGCGCGCTGCGCGATCAGGGTGTGCGGATTGTGTGGCTCGGTACGCGCGCGGGCATCGAGGCGCGCGTGGTGCCGGCCGCGGATTTTGAGATCGAGTACATCAACATCCGTGGCCTGCGTGGCGGCGGATGGTTGCGCTGGTTGCTGTTGCCCATGCACCTCAATATCGCCATGTTCCAGGCGCTGCGACTCTTGCGCCGCATCAAACCGGATGCGGTGCTGGCCATGGGCGGCTTCGTCTCCGGCCCGGGTAGTTTGATGGCGAGTGCGCTGCGTATTCCGCTCCTGATTCATGAGCAGAACGCCATCGCCGGGCTCACCAACCGCTGGCTCGTGCAGATTGCCGATGTCGTGATGGCCGGGTTTCCCACGGCATTCGGCGAACGGCACGGGGTGCGCGTGGTCGGCAATCCGGTGCGGCGGGAAATCGTGGCGTTGCCATCGCCGGAGCTGCGCTTGGCTTCGCATCACGGACGCCTACGCTTGTTGATCGTCGGCGGCAGTCAGGGTGCGCAGGTGTTTAACCAAATTGTGCCGCAGGCGTTGCGCGCTCTGTCCGAGCCAAGCCGTCCGCAGGTATGGCACCAGACCGGCAAGCGCGACGAAGCATCCGTTGCCGAGTCCTATCGAGACGTTACGCCAGATGCCAAGGTGACCGTTTTCATCGAAGACATGGCCGTCGCCTACGCTTGGGCGGACTTGGTGGTGTGCCGCGCCGGCGCCATGACCATCGCCGAACTTGCCGCCGCCGGTGTCGCCGCGATTCTGGTGCCGTTTCCCGCTGCCGCCGACGATCACCAGACCGCGAATGCGCGCTTCCTGGAAGCGCGCGATGCGGCGGTGCTGCTTCCGCAGCCGCAGTGCACGCCCGCGCGCCTTGCCGAATTGCTCACAAGCTTTGCCGCCAGCCGTGAATTGCTACTGCGTATGGCCGTGAATGCGCGCGCCTGCGCGACCACCGATGCGACCGAGACCGTGGCGCAGTTTTGCAAGGAGGCGGCGCATGCGTAACTGGGTGAAGCGTGTGCACTTCGTCGGCATCGGCGGTGTCGGCATGTGCGGCATCGCCGAGGTGCTGCACAACCTCGAATACAGCGTGTCCGGTTCGGACAGCGCCGAGAACGCCAACACCAGACGCCTCACCGGTCTCGGTATCCGCGTAACCATTGGCCATGACGCGGCGCACATTGCCGGTGCGGACGTGGTGGTGATTTCGTCAGCGGTGAAGGACACGAACCCGGAGGTGCAGGCGGCGCGCGCCGCCAGGATTCCGGTGATCCCGCGTGCCGAAATGCTGGGTGAGCTGATGCGCTTGCAGCATGGCATTGCCATCGCCGGCACCCACGGCAAGACCACCACCACGAGCCTGGTGGCCAGTGTGCTGGCGCAGGGCGGGCTCGATCCGACTTTTGTGATCGGCGGGCGTCTCAACAGCGCCGGCACCAACGCACGTCTCGGGCGCGGCGAGTACCTGGTGGCGGAAGCCGATGAGAGCGATGCCTCGTTCCTGCATCTGCAACCGTTCATGGCGGTAGTGACGAATATCGACGCGGATCACATGGAGACCTACGGCGGCGACTTCAACCGTCTGAAGCAGGCCTTTATTGACTTTCTGCACAACCTGCCGTTCTACGGGCTCGCGATTTTGTGCACCGACGATCCGGTCGTGCGCGAGATCCTGGCCTACGTGCACAAACCGGTGCGCACCTACGGCACCGGAGCGGACGCGGATGTGCGCGCCACCGGCATCACCCAAGACGGCATGCAGATGCACTTTAGCATGACCATCGGAAAAAACGGCAAGCCGATGCCCATCACACTGAACCAGCCGGGCCGGCACAACGTGCTCAACGCGCTTGCGGCGATCACCGTGGCAAATGAACTCAACGTGCCCGAGGCGGCGATCCGCGAGGGACTCGCCAGCTTTGGCGGCATCAGCCGGCGCTTCCAGGTGAATGGCCACCTTCCCGTCACGGGCGGCGATGTTTTACTTGTGGATGACTACGCTCACCACCCGCGCGAACTGGCGGCCACCCTCCAAGCGGCGCGCGACGGCTGGCCGACGCGGCGTCTTGTGGTTGTCTTCCAGCCGCATCGCTATACGCGTACGCGCGATCTGCTTGACGACTTCAGCGCGGTGCTGGCAGGTTGCGCCACGCTGTTCGTCACCGAGGTATATGCCGCGGGCGAAGCACCGATCAGTGGCGCCGACGGGCGCGCACTGTGCCGCGCGATCCGCGCGCGCGGCGCCAATCCGGTATTCGTCGAGAACGTGCATGGATTGCCGGCGCTCCTCGCCGATACCCTGCGTGCCAACGATCTGTTACTCACCCTTGGCGCCGGCAGCATCGGCCAAGTGGCGGCGGGCCTCGCGCAGCGTCTGGGGAAGAAGAAATGATGGCCGCTGGCAAGAACGACAGTGGCCTGCGCGGCGTGCTCAAGCGTCGCGAGCCGCTCAGCAAGCACACCAGCTGGCGCGTCGGCGGCCCGGCCGACCGCCTCTACGAACCGGCGGACGTGGAAGATTTGGCGGCGTTCATAAAGGCGCTGCCGGAGAACGAGCCGCTCTACTGGGTGGGATTGGGCAGTAATCTGCTGGTGCGTGACGCCGGTGTGCGCGGCACAGTGATCATGTTGAGCGGCAAACTGAACGGACTGGAACGCATCGGTGATAACGCGGTGCGCGCCGAGGCCGGCGTGGCCAGCGCCAAGCTCGCACGCTTCAGCGTGCAGCAGGGGCTGCGCGGCGCGGAATTTCTGGCCGGTGTACCGGGCACGGTCGGCGGGGCGCTGGCCATGAATGCCGGCGCCTTCGGTGGCGAGACCTGGAATGTCGTGACCGCGGTCGAGACCATGGACCACGCGGGCCGCCTTCGCACGCGCCTGCCTTCCGACTACCGGATTGGCTATCGCGAGGTAGCGGGACCGGCGGGCGAGTGGTTCATCGCCGTACACGTCGGGCTCACGCCCGGGAACGAAGCGCAAGGTCAGGCGCTCATCAAGTCGCTGCTCGCCAAGCGCGGCGCCACCCAACCCACACAATGGCCGAACGCCGGTTCGGTATTCCGCAATCCGCCCGGTGACTACAGCGCGCGCCTGATCGAGCGCACCGGCCTCAAGGGTTTTTGCATCGGCGGTGCCTGCGTGTCCGAGCTGCATGCCAATTTTATTATTAACACCGGCGGCGCCACGGCCGCGGACATCGAGACGCTGATCGATGTGATGCGGGACAAGGTGTACGCGGCGCAAGGCGTCAAGCTGGAAGCGGAAGTGCGGATCATCGGTGAAAAATAAATACAGCCACAGATGAACACAGATGGAAACAGATATGAAAACCAGGACGAGTTAATTCTCGTTTGGGTTTATCTGCGTTTATCTGTGGCTGCCTTTGGGTGTTTCATATGAAGCCATCAGACTTCGGGAAAGTGGCAGTTCTACTCGGCGGACGTTCCGCCGAGCGCGAGATCTCGCTCCTGAGCGGCAACGCCGTGCTCGCGGCACTCAAGCGCCAGGGTGTGGACGCCCATGCCTTCGATCCGGCCGCGCGCCCGCTCGAGGACCTCAAGCGCGAGGGTTTCGCGCGCGCCCACATCGCCCTGCACGGTCGCTACGGCGAAGACGGAACGGTGCAGGGCGCGCTCGAACTGCTCGACATTCCGTATACCGGCAGCGGCGTGCTGGCCTCGGCGCTCGCCCTGGACAAGTGGCGCACCAAGCTCATCTGGCAGGCGATCGGCATTCCCACGCCGCGCTATGCGTTGCTTGCGGCGGGCAGCGACTACGCGGCGGTTGCGCAGGGACTCGGACTGCCGCTCATCGTGAAACCGGCGCGCGAAGGTTCAACGATAGGTTTGAGCAAGGTGACGGAGGCGAAACGCCTGCCGGAGGCGTATGCGCTGGCGGCAAAGAGCGATGCGCTGGTGCTGGCCGAGGAGTTCATCGAAGGCGCGGAGCTCACGGTGGCGATCCTCGTTGACACGCCGTTGCCGCTGGTGCGCATCCAGTCGTCCGGACTGTATGACTACCAGGCCAAGTATTTCTCCGACGAAACAAAGTACTTCTGCCCGAGTGGTCTGCCGGAGCGCCAAGAAAAAACGATTCAGGAACAGGCGCTCAAGGCCTATCGCATTCTCGGTTGCCACGGATGGGGGCGGGTGGATGTGATTCTGGCGCGCGATGGCAAGCCATCGTTCCTTGAAGTGAACACCTCGCCGGGCATGACCGGCCACAGCCTGGTACCGATGGCGGCGAAGCAGGCGGGCTTAAGTTTCGACGATCTCTGTCTGAAAATTCTGGGAACCAGCCGGGAGCGAAACGATGCAGTCGTTTGATGCGTTGCAGCAACACCTTGTCGAACGCCCCTGGCGCGCCGGGCTGTACGCCTGCGGTGCGCTCGTGCTTGCCACGCTGGTTCTGCTTGCCGCAGACACCCTGTTGCGGCCGGAAAGTTTTCCGGTACGCACTATGAGTTTCGAGGGCGAGTTCCGGCATGTGGACCAGCAGGTGCTGGCGGCGGCGGTCGTGGAAACGGTGCGCGGCAATTTCTTTTTGCTCAATCTCGATGCCATCCGCGCGCGCGCCCACACGGTACCGTGGGTGCATGAGGTGACGGTGCGGCGCCGTTGGCCGGACGGCGTGCACATCCGTTTCAGCGAGCAGCAACTGGTGGCGCGCTGGGGCAAGAGCGGCTGGATAAATGCCCAGGGTGACTACGTGAACTTGCACGGGCACGACGGCCCGGCGCATCTGCCGCTGCTCGCCGGGCCGGATGGCTTGCAGGCACGCGTGCTCGAGCACCACCGCAAGCTCAACGACATCCTGGCGCCGGTGCGACTGCAAATCGCCATGCTCACGCTCACCGACCGGCATGCATGGAATATTGTTTTACACAACGGACTGGCACTGACGCTGGGGCGCGAAGAACCTGAATCGAAAGTGGAACGTTTCGCGCGCGCTTACCCGCGCGCGCTGGCCGCGCAGGCGGCGCGCGTGAAGCGCGTCGATCTGCGCTACA
>CAYJBG010000144.1:0-5074 GCA_964368085.1 uncultured Acidiferrobacterales bacterium
AGTAATGCCGCGAGAGGGCAGGAGCCCGTAGCGGCCGCCATCCATGGCGGTCGGCGGAATGGCCGGAAGAATGACGAGCAGGCTTGCTTCCTCAGATCGCCACATGCCGGAACACTTCGCTGTGCGCAAGCGAATGCATGTCAAACACCCCCCACACCACATTCTCTCGAAGAAACGCCCTGGATACGTGCGCAAACGCCGGGTCATCCAGACCGGAGATATTCTGTTTTTCCCGCTCTTCATCGAAATGCCGCAAACCCACTACCTCGTTCACCAGCAGCGCCGCGCTCAGGCCTGGAACGTTCAAAATTAAAAGCCGCGAACGCTCGTCGAGCCGCACCGGATGCTTGCCGAAGAACTCCGGCAGATCGACGATGGTGACGAGCGTACCGCGCACGTTTGCAATCCCCTTGAGCCAGCGTTTCGTGCCCGGCACCGGTGTCGCCTGCGGACAGGGCAATACTTCGGACACGCTGTCGAGCGGCGTGACCATCTGCAAATCCGCAACCCGGAATCCGAGCCCCGACCAGAGCGGCGCCGCCTGCACCTGCTCCGGCAGACCCGGTGCGGTGCGGCGGCTGTGTTCCTGCATCTGGTGCAGGAGGGCGAGCGGATCCATGCGCGGCGCGGCCATGTCAGAGCGCCTTGATCTTCTCGATCAGTACTTTCTCGGTGACCGGTTTCACGATGTAGTCCTTCGCACCCTGACGCAGACCCCAGGCCTTGTCGGTCTCCTGACCCTTGGTGGTGCAGATGATTACCGGAATACTGGCGGTGGCCGGGTTCTTGGTGATCGCGCGCGTCGCTTCGAAACCGCTCATGCCGGGCATGACCACATCCATGAGGATGAGATCGGGTTTTTCCGACGCGGCCCGGGTGATTGCTTCTTCGCCACTGCTGGCGCTGGAAACGGTATAACCGTTCTTCGCCAACATTTCGCGCAGCACATGCACCTCGGTCGGCGAGTCATCCACGACCATCACATTTTTAATCGCCATGTTCTTAGAACCTCGTTGTCCGTTTTTCAGTTCCGGCCGTTACTTCTATTTGTTTAATGTTCACATCGACGTTCGGTTGCAGCACACAGTCAGTGTACGTACTTCGCAATCACTCCAATCAATTCTTCCTGCGTAAATGGCTTGTTGACATGCTCCTCGGAACCAGCGATCCGGCCGCGCGCCCGGTCGAACAGACCATCCTTGCTCGACAACATAATCACCGGCGTGTCGCGGAACTTCTTGTTGTTCTTGATCAGTTGGCAGGTCTGGTAGCCGTCCAGGCGCGGCATCATGATGTCCACGAAAATAATATCGGGGTGGTTGTCGGTGATGAGCGACATCGCCTCGAAACCATCTGCCGCGGTCAGCACGTCGTAACCGGCCTTCTTGAGCAAGGCCTCTGCCGTCCGGCGGATGGTGTTGCTGTCGTCGATCACCATCACCTTGATGTTCACGCTCTACCCCACGAAATCCGGCTGGACTTAACAAGGTCCTGTTTTGAAACTTTAGCTGCTCGTCCGCCGCTTCGGGCCTGACCCGGGAAAGGTTTAAATGTAATTTCTTGAAATCCTTTCCTAGTATAATGATTTATTAGCATAAAATATCAGAAAAATCCATGTTGCCAAGGTCGAAAATGGGGCAAATCCTGAATTTTGAAGCCCTGCTTCGTCTGTCTTGTCACTATGATCCCGCGCAAAGCACTGTTCTTCAGGCGTTGTAGCCGTCTCCGGCTCCCGCCCGACGCGCCTGCTCCGGAAAAACTGCCTGAATTGGAGTTTGCACGAACCATGCCAGGAAGAACTTCTGAACTTCTCTTCCATTCTAGACCCGCCAGGGATGGGATACCATTGGCCAGTACATTTTTTGGAGGATGGCATGGCTATTGAGCATCTGCAGGCGGTTCCGCACCTCACTGCGGCGCAGAACGGTCCGGCGAGCAAAATCGAGGAACAGTTGCTCGCCCGCCGGACCGAGATAGAACAGTGGTTCCGCGCCCAGTGGCTGGCCACGCCGCCCCCGTTTTACGCCTCCGTGGACCTGCGCAATGCCGGGTTCAAGCTGGCGCCGGTGGACACCAACCTGTTCCCGGCAGGCTTTAATAACCTGAATCCGGCCTTTCAGTCGCTTTGTATCCAGGCCGCCCAGGCCGCGGTGGAGCGTGTCTGCCCCAAGGCCGGTGGCATTCTGGTGGTCCCGGAAAGCCATACCCGCAACACCTACTACCTGGAGAGCCTGGCCAGTCTGGTACAGGTGCTGGAACTGGCCGGCTTCCATGTGAACGTGGGTTCGCTGTTGCCGGAACTGACCGCCGCGCAGACCCTGTCCTTGCCCTCCGGGCGGACGCTCACACTCACACCGCTGACGCGCCACGGCAACAAGGTGCGGGTAAGCGGCCATGAGTCCTGTTTCGTGCTGCTGAATAACGACCTGTCGGGCGGGGTGCCCGAGGTGTTGCTGGGTCTGGAACAACCGGTGGTACCGCCGCTGTCCATGGGCTGGGTGAACCGGCGCAAGTCCCAACATTTTGCTCTCTACCAGAAGGCGGCACAGGAGTTCGCCGCCATCGCCAATCTCGATCCATGGCTCATCGACCCCGCGTTCCGCAAGTGCGGGGAAATCGATTTCCAAAAGCGCGCGGGCGAGGATTGCCTGGCGCACTATGTGGATGAGCTCCTCGATGAGATCGGCGCCAAGTATCGCACCCATGGCATTTCCGAGGAGCCGTTCGTCATCGTCAAGGCCGATGCCGGCACCTATGGCATGAACATCATGACGGTGCGCAGTCCGGACGAAGTGCGCGACCTGAACCGCAAACAACGCACGAAAATGGCGCGCGGCAAAGAGGGCTTCAGCGTCACCGAGGTGCTGGTTCAGGAAGGTGTATACACCCTCGAGACCTGGGAAGAAGCCGTGGCCGAGCCGGTGGTGTACATGATCGACCGTTTCGTGGTCGGCGGCTTCTACCGGGTACACGCCGAGCGCGGTACCGACGAAAACCTGAATGCCCCGGGCATGACCTTCAAACCGCTGGCGTTTGCCGAGTCATGCATCAGCCCGGATCACAACAAAGCGCCGGACGCCTGCCCGAACCGCTTCTATGCCTACGGCGTGATCGCACGCCTGGCGCTGGTGGCCGCGGCGCGCGAAATTGAGGCGGCCGCTGCCATTTTAAGGAATGCAGGCCTGCACAAAAAATAACCCCTATATTTAAGCAAAGCAGGCCTGCACAAAAATATCCCTATTCGTGATGCGCATCGCCCAGACCGCTTACGACTTCTCCGCCACCGACCGCCTCGGTCTCGCGCTGTTCACCTCCATCCTGGTGCACATGGTGGTGATCCTCGGGGTCACCTTCAGCGCACCGCGCATCCGCCTGCCCGGCGCCGAAAGCCTTGAAATCACGCTGGTCCAGACGCGCAGCGACAGCACCCCGCACGACCCGCAGTTCCTGGCCCAGGCCAACCAGGACGGCGGCGGGGCCAGCGAGTCGCGCGACATCGCGCGCAGTCCGCTGCCAGTGCTGGAAATGAGCGATCAAAACAGCCCGCTGCCGGTCGCAACGCCTGCACCGCAGCGGCGCGTGCAGTCCTTGAGCGACCTGATCGCGCTCGTCACCGGCGACGAGGCGCGCCGCGCGGTGCGGTCCCGCGAACCGCGCCCTTCGATGAAGGAAGAGCGCGTCGCGCCGGAGCGCATGGGCCTGCCGGATCAGCGGGTGCGCGAGGCGGAGCGCGCCCGGCTGAATGCCGAGATCAACCGCAGCTTCCAGGAATACCAGCAGATGCCGCGCCACAAGTATCTGAATGCGCGCACCCAGGAGTACAAGTACGCGGCGTACATGGATGCGTGGCGCGCCAAGGTCGAGCGCATCGGCAACCTGAACTATCCGCAGCAGGCCAAGCGCCAGAACATCGCCGGCAGCCTGGTGCTGGATGTCGCCATCAATCCGGACGGCACACTGCACGCGATTGCGGTGCTGCGGCCCTCCGGACACAAGATCCTGGACGACGCCGCGACGCGTATCGTCGAGCTGGCCGCGCCGTACGCGCCGCTGCCGCCGGACATGCGCGCCGATGTCGACATTCTGCACATCACCCGCACCTGGAAATTCCACGAGGCGGGCGTCACCAGCAGCAATGACTAGCCGCCCCGTCCTTGCGCCGGGCGTTGGCGTGCCGGATACTAGGCACATGCACGAAATCGGTTCCCTCGCCAATCATTTCCTGATCGCGATGCCCAGCCTGCGCGATCCGAACTTCGCGCGCACCGTGACGCTCATCTGCGAACATTCGAGCGAGGGCGCCATGGGCATCGTCATCAACCGCGGCACCGATCTGCGCCTCGTCGATGTCCTGCAACAGATGGACATCGACGGCGGCGCTTCACAGCATCGCGACATGCCGGTGTACATCGGCGGCCCGGTGCAGGGCAATCGCGGCTTCGTTCTGCACGAGCCGCTCGGCAAATGGGAATCGACGCTCGCCGTCACGGAAACGCTGGGCGTCTCGACCTCGCGCGATATCCTGCTGGCGCTGGCCGAGAACCGCGGCCCGCAGCGCTGCCTGCTGGCGCTCGGCTACGCCGGCTGGGCGGCCGGGCAACTGGAGCACGAGATCGGCGAAAACACCTGGCTGTCCGGCCCGGCCGACAGCCAGATTCTGTTCGACACCCCGGTCGAGTCGCGCTGGGCTGCGGCCGCGCAGCACCTGGGCGTTAATCTCGCCGCACTCTCGGGCGAGGCGGGCCACGCCTGAAGGCCTTGAGCGCGCGCACCTACCTCGGCTTCGACTACGGCACGAAACATATCGGCATTGCGGTCGGCGGCACGGCTTCGGGCGCCGCCCAGCCGCTCGTCACCGCCGGCGTGCGCCACGGCACCCCTGAATGGAGCCTGATCGACCGTCTTGTCAAGGAATGGCGGCCGCACGCCCTGGTCGTCGGGCAGCCGCTCAATATGGACGACAGCGAAAACGCGATGACCCGGGCGGCGCGCAAGTTTGGACATCGCCTGCAGGCCCGTTACAATCTGCCCGTCCATTGGGTGGACGAGCGCCTGACTTCGGTGGACGCGAAAA
>CAYJBG010000145.1:0-4941 GCA_964368085.1 uncultured Acidiferrobacterales bacterium
CGAGGGATGAGAGGAACCAAAGCGTTCGGACCGAAGAGGATGCCATGAGAACAGGTTATCTTGCGCAAAAGCGGACCGCAGCTGTCGTAGGACAGCCGCGTACCCGCGTCAATAAGAGAGGGGATGAACTCACGGTCTTTCGGAACGTGGCGATCGCATCCATGCTCGCTCTGGCCCTGAGCGGGTGTGCCACATTCGGCGACGGCGTTGCGGCGATATCCGGGCGGGGCGGAACGATTGCCCGGTCCGACGCCCTCAACGATACCGCCAAGCTCGCCCGGCAGCTTGCCCCCGGAAATCCCTCTACGGCATGGGAGACGGTCTTCCCTGCAGAGGCCGCCGATTTCGTCCAGTTCATCGACGGCGAGCGCGTGCTCGTCGGGACGCTCGAAATCGGCGCCTATCTCGGCGTCCCGGACTTCAAGAAGCTGATTCTGTACGACGCCCGCAGCGGCGCCAATATCTGGGAGGCCGAACGGCAAAAACTGCCCAGAGGCCGGTACGTCGTGCTCGCGCTCGATCCTCATATCGTCCTGATGGGAACCAGCCCGTCGCTTCTCACCTTGACGGCCTTCAGTCGCGCTTCGGGGTCGCGCGTGTGGGAGGCCGCTTTCAAGTCGCCCCTCGCGCACACGCTTTCGCAGGCCCAGGACCGGTTTTTCGTGCTTGCCTCGGAGGGCGCCCGCCGCCAGTTGCGCGCGGTCGACCCGAAGACAGGGCGGCTGCTGTGGTCGCAGGATATTCCGGAGGAAATCTTCGCGAAGAATCGCCGGGTGATCGTCGAGAGCGACGGCGGCGACGTCTACGTGGCCGGACGCAAGCTGATTCGGCTCACGCGGGAGGACGGGAAGATTCTCTGGACCGCCGATCCAGCGGAATTGGACGGCGCCGGCGGCAACTTCGCTCCGGTTCCGGGGGGGCTGATCGCGTGGTCGGCCAAATCGATGTCGTTCCTCGACAGGAACACCGGGCGAGCCCGGTGGCATCATTCGGTTGCCCAAGGCGTGATCAAGCTCGCGACGCTCGGCGACGGCCAGATCTTCCACGTCGTGGCGATGGACGCCGCCGACGCAGCTTCGGTCAGCAGCCTTTCCGACAAGGTGCAATCGCTCGACCTGAAAAGCGGAAACCTCCGGTGGTCGCGGGAGATCGGCGGGACGGTGGTCAGCCAGTTCGCCATGGAAAAAGGATTGCTGCTGCTTTCCCTGGAAGAAGAACTGGTCGCGCTGCAAGCCGCGACCGGAGCGGTGCAGTGGCGCCGCAGCTTGCCGGCCGCGTTCCGCATGGCGAGCCCGACCGAATACGATCCGCCGGGCCAGCCCGACTTGCTTCGCATCGGCAACGCCAAGCTGTACCTCGCGCGCGAATCCGCCGGGCTCATCGCCTACTCGCTTCCCCAGGGCAACGAGCTCTGGCGGCAGGAAAACTACACGACGGCCGCCGCCGCCTATCCGTTCTCGGCGCCCGCGCGCGCCGCGCGGCTCAAGTCCATGCTGCTCGCGAACAACGTTCCGGTCAACCCGGCGCCGGCCGGGGGCTACGTCTACAGCCCGCAGCCGAGCTTCGGGACGCAGCGTCTGCAGTCGCAACATCGCAGCCTCGAGGTCGATCGGCAGCGGGCGGCGGGAAGAGGCGACACCGGCAGGGTGGCGTGGATCAACAATGAAATGGGCGTCAACCAGAGCATGCAGCGTTTCAGCGCCTCGATCGACAATTCAATACAGATCATGAACGCGTCCGTCGCTCTGTCAAGCGCGATCGCACAGGCGCTGCAAAAGACAGCGCTGCAAGGAGCGGTTTCGAAGCTGAGCATGGAGATCGATCACGCGGCCCTGCTCCACCATGGCGCATTCCAGGGACGCTACTACGTCCGCCCGTTCCAGGAACTGTTTTACGCGCGCATGCAAGGCGTGACCCTCGTCGATCTCGAGACGGGAAAGCGCAGCGACCTCGTTGTTTCTCCGCACATCGAAACGGTAACCAAGTACGGCATCGAGATCCCGCAGGTGGCTCTCGACCCGAAAGGCAAGCGGCTCATCACCGTGGGCGTCGGCCTCAAGCCCGAGCGCTACCAGGAATACGTCGCCTGGAAAGTGCGCCAGGCCCGGCCTTCGGTGCTCGCGTATGACGTCTCCGCGCTGCCTTTCGTCGACAAGAACAGCGCGCTCGAGAAGCGGTTGGCAATGTCCAGCAGGCCCGTAGCGAGAGAGTTCCATCTCGCCGCCGCCGCAACGACCGGCAATCTGCGCAAGGTCCAGAAGCTGCTCGACTCGGGAATGGACGTGAATACGCCCAACTTTCGCGGCCACACCATGCTGATGGTCGCCGCGGACGCGAACAACGATTCGCTCCTGCGGCTGCTCTTGCAAAGGGGGGCGAAGGTCAACGTCACGGCCTCGGGACTGACCGCTCTCGATTTCGCGAAAGACCCGAAGATCCAGAAAATACTGCGCGACGCGGGCGGCAGGAAAGCGGCGGAACTCAAATAGGGAGCTGACCATGAGAACCCAGCCCTGGAAATCTGCAATCGCACTGACCGCCTTCCTGGCAGCGGTCATGTCCTCCGGATGCACTTCGATGGCTCTTTCCATGGTCGTGAACGGAGGCGAAATCGTGCCGGCGAGCTACAAGCCGGTGAAGCAACTGGTGGCGTATCGCGCCGAAGGGCCGGTTCCGCCCAAGGCGGAGTACTCGCTGGTCGAGACGCAGAAAGGGCCGTTCATGCTCGAGCGGACCCCCGAGGGCGGATTCCTGTTCCAGATTCACTGGCGCGACGAGATGGGCGATCACTACGCGGCGAGCCTGAAAGGCGGCGGCGCGTGGGAATTCATCGTGCCCCTGGACAGAAGCAAGAACGCCGTGCGCCTCGACTACCCGCACGGGACCTACAGTCTGGTCGACATGGACGGCAAGAAGCGCCCAGTCGCCCTTCCATCGGCCAACGTCGTCCAGACGCTCCTGATCCCCAAGTAGGCGGCAAAAAGGGGTTGCCCATGAAACTGCTCATCTCGGTGCTTTTGCTGCTGATCATGAGCGGCGAGGAACAGAACCAGAATGCGCCGGAGCTGATTCCGTACTAGGCACATGCCACACAAACGGAACCCAATCGAACCAACCAGCGGAGACCAAACCATGAAACGCAATCTCATGACCACAGCCATTGTGACCCTGTGCCTGCTCGGCCTCGCCGCCTGCGCGACGGTTGGCAAGGATTTCTACCGGACGCATGTGAACGACATCAGGATCGTTGAAATTCACTTCCCGGACGGTGTTCTACAAATAAAAGCATTATGAATAGTTCGACGAAGAGGCGTTTGGCGCCGGCACCGCGGCGAGTGCTGCCGAGGACAGCACGGCACCGGAAATGGGGTCGGAGTAAATTTCAACGCGTTAAAAACACGAGGCATCACATATGCTTTTATCGGGGTATAGGCGGGTTGCTGTAACGTCGCGGGGACGGGAGTTAACAGAGGCTGCCCGAATACAATCTGTTGTTTCCACTTTTCTCCTAAGACTCGGTTCCGGCATCTTCGGGATAGTTTTTCTCTTCGCGGGTGATTGCTGGGGGCAAACCGAAGTTGAACGCGGCCGCGGACAGGGCGCAGGGAGCGAATGGGTGCCAGCGGTGCAACAGGAATGGGAAAGCTTCGGCAAAGAATATTTTCAATCGGTAGCTACCAATCGACCACATGCAACTCTCGCCTTGCGTGATTCGTCAATTCGGACAGGTGCAGGACTGTTTGATATCTGGCTCCTCATCGATGGGGCGCTGGTTAAAGGCTGGGCTAACGCCGGCGACTTGCGAGTGCTTCCTGGCCCCCATTGCATCCGGGTAGAGATGGTTTCCGTTCCACAACGCTACCAAGGAACAGTTGGTCGCTTCTGGCCCTGGGTCACAGCAGGTTCCAAGGATGAGGTGCGTTTCAGTGGGGACAGCAAGGCCGGGTTTACAGCGAAATACCAGCACATAAATATGGCCATGAAGATGGATGATTTGATTAATCCCAAGCAACTGGAGTTTGCTCGCAACCAGCCAAAGAGTCCGGATGCAGCCTACGCGTATTGCCTCGATCATATCCGAGAGCGACGGTCACAATGAACGACTTCAACGAATCCCATCGATAGAGGGAGTGGTGCCCCGGAAATGGGGTCCAAAAATGGTGTCGTAGTGAGGTAACTCCATGAAATTGACTTCAACGAAACTCTCAGAAGGAGCATTGACATGCTGAACTCAAACGCAGTTGTAAAACGAGTGATGATATCGATGTTTACCCCGGCACTGCTGTTCGCCACCAGTACCGCTATGGCCGCGGAGTATGCGAATTCCGTGCGTGCCGGATTCTTTGTGAACCCGGTGGGTACGGTGGGTGCCATCGAGTACGAACACCTGCTTAGCAACCGTGTCTCGTTCGGTGCGCGGCTGGGTTATATCGATTACGACTACACGGACGGCAGTTACCGGGAAACCGGCAACGGCCCGGGCGCCGAATTCCTGGTGCGCCTCTACCCGGGCGGCAAGGGACACAAGGGCTTCTACGTCGGCGGCGCGCTCGGCCTGTGGAACACAAGCTGGAAATATACCGATCCGGCCTCGGTGCCGACCCGCGACAGCGGCACCTCCACGGCCGTCAACGTCAACGTCAATCTCGGCTGGAAGATCCCGCTCGGCAGCGATCGCGTCTATATCGATCCGAACATCGCCATCGGCAATTTCTTCTCAACGGCGAGCGACGACACCGCCAATCTCGGATTCTATGTAGCCGCCGGGCTCAGTGTAGGGGTGAATTTCTGACGGTGTCGCCGTATCGGGTCCGTACACGAATCCGGGAATAATCCGGACAATCTGTTCCTCCTTTTCGGGCGGCTCCGGCCGCCCTCTTGTTTTCGATGTTCGCAATACCCCCGCGTGCCGATCTGCTTCAGCGGTCAACTCGTTGTATT
>CAYJBG010000146.1:0-4924 GCA_964368085.1 uncultured Acidiferrobacterales bacterium
TGTGGAAATCTTCAAGCAATTCACCATCGAGGCGGCGCATCGCCTGCCGAATCTTTCCGACTCACACAAATGCCGGCGTTTGCACGGCCATTCGTTCCGTATCGAGATCCACGTGTCCGGCCCGCTCACCGAGAAGGAGGGTTGGATCATGGACTTCGCGGATGTGACGCGCGCTTTTACTCCGATCTATGAGCAGCTCGATCATCATTATCTTAACGACATCCCCGGCCTCGAGAACCCGACCAGCGAAATACTCGCCCGATGGATCTGGACGCGCCTGAAACCGGCGCTGCCGCTGCTTTCCAGCGTGGTCGTGCGCGAAACCTGTACCGCCGGTTGTATTTATATGGGCGACTGATTCCGTGGTGACTGACTCAGCCGTGCTGGCCGATACTGCTCCGATTGAACTCGAAACCGGACCCGATCCGGTGGCGAGCATCATTTGGCTGCATGGCTTGGGTGCGGATGGACATGACTTCGAGCCGATAGTCCCGAAACTCAAGCTTCCCGAGTCGCAGGCGTTGCGCTTCGTGTTCCCGCATGCGCCGTACCGGCCGGTGAGCGTGAACGGCGGCGCGACGATGCGCGCCTGGTACGACATCGCCTTCGATGTGCGCGGCGTCCATCAGAACGAGGCGCACATCCGCGCCTCCGAGCAGACCTTGCGTGCACTGATTGCGCAGGAGCGAGGCCGGGGTATCGCCAGCCGGCGCATCGTGCTGGCCGGCTTTTCCCAGGGCGCGGCCATCGCGCTGCACACCGGTCTGCGTTACCCCGAGCCGCTGGCCGGTATCATGGCATTATCCATGCCGCTGCCATTGCCGGAGCGCATCCCCGCCGAGCTGCATGCGGCGAACGCGCTAGTGCCGGTATTTCTTGCGCACGGCACCCAGGATCCCGTCGTGCCATACACAGTGGGTGAATCCGCGCATCGTCTGCTCGGGCAAATCGGCGTGCCGGTCGAATGGCACAGCTATCCCATGGAGCACACGGTGAGTCTGGAAGAAATCGCACACATCAGCGCCTGGCTCGGGCGGGTACTCGCTGCCTGAACGTGCTGGCAATAAAAAAAGGCATCCACCCGTTTCCGGGCGGATGCCTTAGACAGGGCGGTGTGATGCTTCAGGCGGCGTAACGCGCCTTGGCGGCGCGTGCGGCCTTGGCCTCTTCCTGGTTGTAGGCTTGGCCCGACCAGAGCATGTTGTAGGCGATTTCTTCGTTGCCATTCTCGCACAGTTCCAGAACCTGCTGGAACAGCGGCTGGAAGGTGTCCGAGCGGTGCGACTTCTCGTGCTCTTCGAAAGTCTTCCAGAAGGTCACGATCAGCGCCTCCTTGCCCTTGAACGGGCTTTCCACCGCCTGGCCGACCGTTGAGCCTTCGTTGGAGATTGCGCCGCTGTTGAGCGCCACGAAACCACCGACGAAGCCGGTCTCGGAGTGATAGGTTTTCACGTTTTCACACAGCACGGCGACACGTTCCTGCAGATCGTCCACCGTGTACGGGGCTTTAAGAATAACGCGATTGATGGTGACAATACCGTCGTTGGAAAATCCAGAAATCAGGCTCATGGTTGCCTCGATGTTCATCGTTAAGCGTTGCTGTCCCGTTAATAAAAGCATGCAATCCATACATAAGAGAACACTAATATAGTTTTGCTTATCCGTCAATCAAAAAATTAACAACTTGTGTGAAACAGATGGGTGACAAAACAGAGACGAGAAGTCGTCGACATAAGGCGGGTTTTCTGGCGCGCCTGTGTCATCCACGCCCGATGCGGTCGACCCGACCCGCGGGTACACCGGCTGTATGGTGACGCCGGAGACGAGCCGCTATAGTGTGCGCCGCCCTGTCAGGGCAGACTCACTCTAAATAACAGGACAGGAAAATGAATCTGAAATCAGGATGGATGATTGCGGCGTTTCTCGCCCTGGTTGCCGGCTGCGCCTCGCAGCCAGCCCCGACCGACCCTGGCGCCGCCGGAAATCGGCCGCGAATCGCACTGGTATTGGGGGGCGGCGCCGCGCGCGGATTTGCGCATGTCGGCGTCATCCGGGCGCTTGAGCAGGAAAAGATTCCGATCGACCTCATCGTGGGCACCAGCGTCGGCAGCCTCATCGGCGCGCTCTATGCGCATGAGATGAACAGCTTCGAACTCGAATGGACCGCCTTTTCGCTCGAGCGGGACGATCTGCTGGACTACGCGCTTCTTTCCGCCAGCATGGGGCCGATCAAGGGCGAACGCCTCGAAGCGTTTGTGAACAAGAAAGTGCCGGTGGCGAATATCGAGAACCTCAAGATTCCGTTCGCGGCGGTCGCCACCGATCTCAACCGTGGCACGCGCGTGGTGCTGGATCGCGGTCCGCTGGCGCGCGCCATTCGCGCGAGCTGCGCCATTCCCGGCGTGTTCCAGCCGGTCGAACATCAGGGCCGCCTGCTGGTGGACGGCGGCACGGTGGACAACCTGCCGGTGGCGGTGGCGCGCGAGAAAGGCGCGGACATCGTGATCGCCGTGGACATCAGTCAGAACGTCACGAACTTCAATATCACCAACCTGGTGGATGTCACCCTGCAGGCCGTGCACATCATGTTCAGCGAGAACGTGAGCCAGCGGCGGCGCGATGCGGATGTTTTGATTTCACCGGCGGTCGGCAGCGTGGCGATGATGGATTTCACGCAGAAGAAACGCCTGATGCAGGCGGGTATCGAGGCCGGGCAGAAAGCGACGCCGGCGATTCGCAAGGCGATCGAGGCATGGAACACGAAGCACAACAAGACCAATGCAGCGCGCTGAGCGGCTCGGCCATCGATGTTCGGTGCGCGCTCACCACTTTATAACCCGCACATCGGCAAGCGCATGACCGAGGAAGCGTTCACCCACGGCCTGAAAGCGTTGCGGGACGTCGGTGACACAGAACTGATGAGCAGTTGGACCCGTTCCGGGATTCAGCAGTCCGAGACGGGCCAGATGATCCGCGGTGTGTGCCGCGATGGCCTGCGCTGAATCCACGAGGTGCACGTCGCTGCCGGCTACTTTCTCAAGCAGCGGCCGCAGCAGCGGATAATGCGTACAGCCGAGAACCAGGGTATCGACGCCCTGTGCCAGCACCGGGGCCAGGTACTCTTGCGCGGTCAGCAGGGTGACTGGATGATCGAGCCAGCCTTCTTCTACCAGCGGCACAAACAGCGGACAGGCCTGGGAGTGGATCGCGATGGTTGGATCGTGTCCGTGGATGGCCAGGTCGTAGGCGCCGCTGCTGACGGTCGTGAGCGTGCCGATCACGCCGACGCGGCGGTTGCGCGTATTCCGCGCCGCTACCTGTGCGCCGACCTCGATCACGTCCAGCACCGGCGCCGGAGAGCGTGCGCGGATGGCGCTCGCCGCCACCGCCGCCATGGTATTGCAGGCGACAATCAGGAGCTTGACCTGCCGTTCCAGCAGGAAATCGGTGATCTGGATCGCGTACTGGATAATGGTGTCAGCCGATTTCACGCCATACGGCACGCGTGCGGTGTCGCCGAAGTACAGGATGTTCTCGTGCGGCAGATGGCGCATGAGCGCGCGCGCCACGGTCAGCCCGCCGATCCCGGAGTCGAATACACCGATGGGAAATTCAGGGTGGGAAGGCATGTGACTCGTGAAATCCAGGGACGCCGAAGGTCACGGTGATTGTAGCAGAGGACTCGCGGGCATTTCCGCAACGGTCCGGTGGCCGCACGGCAAAAATGGCAAGTCTTTTGAGGTTGAGAGATGTGCCCGAGGCGGTTAGATTCAACGGGCGCCGTGCAACCCACAGCACGCAAGCAAACCGGTTCACTCCATACTGCAACAGGAAGAACTGATGGCGCGTATTCTCTATTTTGCTTATCTCGTGGACAAGCTCGGTCGTGCGCAGGAAGACTTCGCGCTGCCTGCCGGCGTGCAGGATGTACGCGGCCTGCTTGGCGTGTTACGCGCTCGCGGCGGCGTGTGGGAGCAGGCCCTGGCCGATGACAAGGTGCAGGTTCTGGTCAACAAACAGTTTTCCACGCCCCAGACGACGGTCGCCGATGCCGATGTGATTGCGATTGTCTCGGCCAGCCCGGGCTGAACCCGGGCGGGCATCAGTGCGGTAGCAGGCCGAGCGACAGCCACGGCCAGTAGGTGATCACCAGAACAGCGGCGATCAGGATGGCAATGAACGGCAGGACGGCGCGGAATACCTCCAGCACCGGCCGGTTGAAGCGGTAGCTGGCGATGAACAGGTTCATGCCCACCGGCGGCAGCAGGTAGCCGATCTCCATGGTGGCCAGGAAGATAATGCCGAAATGCACTGGGTGGATGCCGTACCCGATTGCGATCGGCAGCATGAGCGGCACCATGATGACCAGCGCCGAAAAGATATCGAGCATCATCCCGAGCACCAGCAGGAACAGGGCGAGCAGCAGCAAGAAGCTGTGCATATCGTGTACGTGTTCGCGGACGTAGGCAAATAGCTTCGTCGGTACCTCGGCGTCCAGCAGGTAATTCGTCGAGGCGAGCGACATGCTGAGCACGATCAGAATCGCTCCGACCAGCACCATGGATTCGCGCATGACCCTGGGCAGGTCGGAGAACCGGATCTCGCGGTGAATGAGCACCTCCACGATCAGCACATAAAGCGCGGTCACGGCCGCCGCCTCGGACACCGCGAAGTAGCCGCTGTAGATTCCGCCCAGCACGATGACCGGCAGCGGCAGTTCCCAGGCGGCCTCGCGCACCGCGGCCAGCGCCTCGCGCGCGGAGAACGGCGCTTGCGGAATCACGTGACCGCGCCGTTGCCACAGACCCCAGACGGCCAGCAGCACGATGATCAGAATTCCGGGAAGGAGGCCGGCGATGAACAGGTCGGCGATCGCCACCGGCTGACCGATGTTGAGTTGCTGCGCCACCACGCTGTACAGAAT
>CAYJBG010000147.1:0-4823 GCA_964368085.1 uncultured Acidiferrobacterales bacterium
GCGGTTAACAAGTACCTGGCGCTGGCCGCGGAGGCCGAGCGCGCGGCGATGGAAAACCTGGCCGGCACATTGCGCTCCGCCCTGCACATGAAAATGGCCGAGCTGATCGTGCGCAACCAGATGAAGGACATCGCCGCCCTGGCCGGCAGCAATCCCATGGATCGCCTGGCCGAGGCGCCGCAAAATTATCTGGGTGAACGCGACGGTACTGCGGGCGTCGAGGGCGGCTCCTGGTACTTCGATACCGGTGCGCGCGCGCTGGTGTACCGGGTGCAGAGCACGGGTTATTTCCAAACCGCACTGGAAGGGCCGGCGCGGGCGCGGCTCGCAGTGCAACTGGTATTTCAAGACCAGAATAAAAACGGTGTCTTCGATGCGCAGGTGGATAAAATCGAAGGCGTAAAACTGGTTGCGCTGGAACCTTATCGCTGGACAAATTAAGAATGCTTAGCAAAATGACCGACCCACCCTTCTCCCTGCGGGAGAAGGGTGGGGATGAGGGCAAGACGGCGTGGGGTTTTCATTTTGCTAGGGACTCTCTCTAACAGGCTGTTGAAAAACTCACCGAAACATCAAACTTCGTCATTCCGGCGAAAGCCGGAATCCAGGATGTCGATGAAACCATTGATTTTAATTCCTGGACACCGGCTTTCGCCGGTGTGACGAGCCCTTTTTTCCACAACCTGCTAAGGAAGAACCTATGCCCCCCATACCCGATATTCTTATCAGCATCCTCCAAAAAGGGCTGTTGATGGTTTTGATCGTCGGCGCTGCCAGTGCGCTCGCCATCGGTATCTGGATGCTGATAAAACCGGCAAGCTTCCTGCGCGCCAATGCGTATTTGTCCAAATGGATTTCGACTCGCCAGGCGGCCCGGCCGTTAACGGCGCCGCGCAAAAGCGAGTCGTTCGTGTATCGCCATCACCGGCTGTTTGGCGGCGCCATCATCATCGGTGCGTTGTATGTGCTGTATTTTTTAATCTTCCAGTACGACCAGCGGGCAATGCTGACGGCAGTGGGTTATCGCGCCCCGGCAGCTGCATGGATCGCCCAAACCCTCGCTATCACCCTGGCGCTGGGGTGTGTGTTTGGGCTCATCGTCGCGGCTTATCTTTTTATCCGCCCCAGCGCCCTTAAAAGTTTTGAGGTCTGGGCCAATCGATGGATCACCGCCCGCCGGGCGACCAAGGTCTTTGACATCATGCGTGCCGGACCCGACCGCTGGGTGACCCGTTACCCGCGACCCTTTGCCTGGGCCCTTATCGTGATAAGCCTGTATATCCTCGTGCGTTTGAGTGTTTTTGTGGGTTAACGCCGCTGTGCGTTTCAAGGCCTTTAGTTTTCGGTGTTTTTTGGATTTATGGACTACAGTCTTAAAAAGCACCCCCAAAAGTGTAATTCATATAAAGGTTGGTGCGGTTCTTGCATACGTCTGGCTGTAGGTTGCCATCGGATCGTCCGGTACCGGGCTGCGGCTTTTAGGTGCCGGGATGGGGTTACATCGACGAGGCTGCGGCCTCATGCAAACAGGAGATATTTATGATGAAGAAACAAGCAGGTTTCACCTTGATTGAATTGATTATGGTGATCGTTATTTTGGGCATCCTGGCGGCCGTGGCGCTGCCGCGCTTTGCCGGTTTACAGGCCGATGCGCGTTTTGCCAAGCTTCAGGGCTTGTTGGGTAGCGCCCGGGCGGCTTCGGCAGTGGTGCATGCGGTCTTCCTGGCGAGGGGCGCTCCCGTTGCTTTGGAAGGCACGCCGATAGCCCTGGTCAATGGTTATCCCGACAATACGGCTATCGCTGCCGCGGCCAATATTATCGACGCGCAGGATGGTGTGGTCACTACCACTCCCTCTGGTACCACTACCCTCTTCACCATGAATGGCGCTCCAGGGATTTGCACGTTCACTTATACAGAAGCTGGAGTAGGTGGCTCCCCGAGCTTTGCCATATCCGGTGACGCCCTCGGCACTACTTGTTAAGCAATCTGCGATAGGGCTTGCTTAAAGCAATCGACCAGGGGCGCGCGAGCGCCCCTGGCATGCGGGGGGTTAGGGTATTCAGCCATGTTCCAGCCAGCCAATCGCGATACCGGTAGCGCCGTGTCGCTTTTTCGGGCGCGCGGTTTCACGCTGGTTGAACTAACCGTCACGCTGGTGGTGGTGGCGATTCTGGCCGTGGCGCTGGTACCCCGGTCGCCGGAACGACAAATCAATTTAAGCGCCCAGGCCGACCAACTGGCCAGCGATATTCGTTACACCCAATCGATCGCCATGACCCAGGGCCAGCGCTATCGCATCAACTTCAATGTTATTCCGGCAGGCATCGATGATCCGGCAAACACCTACCGAATCGCCACCCGCACCAGTGGGGTCGTGACTCATCCGCATACGGGCACGTCCGCCGCGATCGCGATGGGAATGGGCATTACTCTTAGCAGTACCACCGATGCCTTTATCGTCTTCGATGGGCGCGGTACGCCTTACACCGATACCGTTTTCCCGGGGGGTACGCTGTTGGCGGCCGATGCGGTCGTTACCCTTACCGCAGATGGGCAAACACAACAGGTGCGAATCAGCCCGCAAACAGGCCGGGTGGTCAGGGTCATCGTTCCATGAAGTTACAAGCGATCTCAAGAAGGGCTCATGGGATCCACGTAGGTTGGGTTAAGCCGCGACAGCGGCGAACCCAACAAAATCATAGCGGTTTTGGTGGGTCCGCTTCGCTTGACTCACCCTACATGTTTAACGGTAAGGCCCGGCAGACTGGCGTGTCGCTGGTCGAGTTGGTCGTTTTTATTTTGGTGGCGGGGATTGCCGGGCTGGGTTTAATGGCCGCCTACACGGGGTTGATGCGCGGGCCGCCGCTGTCGGTAGTGAATACCGTGGCCACCCAGTTTGCGCAGGAGCGCATGGAATTAATTCTCGCGCGCCGGCGCGCGGCAGGCTTTGCCACCTTTAATGACCCTTGCGATCCGGGACCGGGACCGGCCATCTGCACCGCGCTCGATCCGGCGTATACCATCTTGATACCGACCATACGCGGCATAGGTGTTGCGCCGGCCAACGCCAATCAACGAGAAATTATCGTAACGGTGCAGTCGGGCGGAGTCACGGTGATGACGCTCAGTACCATGGTAGCGAGGTACTGATGCGCCCGTTGACTAAGGCAGCCCTGAAAAAAATCCCTCTCACTCTGCAAGGGGGAGAGGGAGGCGAGCCGATGCGCGCTGCGCACGCACTTGTTCACATTGGAGAGGGAGCAAATTCGTTTTTGCCACGTGGCCCATCCCGCTTGCCGCAGCGCGGTTTTACCCTCATCGAGATGGTGATGGTGATTATAGTTCTGAGCGTCCTTACCGGTCTGGGGGCGAACTTGTTGGCCAGCGGTTTTCGCGCCTATTTCATGGGCCAGGATTTAAGCGAAGGCAATTGGCACGGACGGGTGGCGATGGAGCGCATGACGCGCGAGCTGCGCGAGGCGCGCGCCCCTGCCGACCTGACCATTGTGCCTGCCACGGAAATTACTTTTATTCGTAGCGATAATGTTGCGGTTCGCTATTGCCTTGCCGGCGTGGGTACTTGTCCCGCAGGCCCTGCCAATACGTTGATGCGCATCAGTGGTCCTTTGCAGGATCCGCTGGCGGACAATATCTCTGCGTTGGATTTTACCTATCTCCAGGGCGATGGAGTTAATGCCCCCATCGCTCCCCCCGCTGACGTGCGCTATGTGACCGTGGCGGTAACGGTGACCCTGGGTGACACCAATTTTATTCTGCGCGATACCATAAGGCCGAGGAGCTTCCCATGAACCGCCCGGTCTTCCAGCGCGGGTTTTTGATCATCGCCGCCATGGCGCTGATTGTCATTGTCGGTTTTCTGGTGCTGGCCTTGGCGTATGTTTTTACTGGCGACGTGACTTCTTCCGGCACACATGCCCAATCCGCAAAGGCTTTGTTCATTGCTGAAACCGGCATCGAGGTCAACACCGGCCGGTTGCTCTCTCCGAACCTTGCCCCTCCCGCTCCCGTCTCGGCCATGACCCGCCGGGCCTGTAGCAATGCCGCGCTCACGTTCGACCAGACTGATGTCGCCTATGGCCAAGGAAGGTATACGGTGGAAGTCAGGACACCTGACTTTACTGCCACCGCCCCAGTCGGAACGGGACCTGTTTATTCTGGAGCAGCAACATTAAACGGCGCGATCGGCGTCGGTGATACCACGATCACCGTCAACAACCCGCCGGGCACAGGGGCGTATGCTTCCTCCGGTCGCATCATGATCGACCGCGAGCTAATCGATTACCGCGTCACCACTCCCACCAGTTTCCTCAACGCCGTGCGCGGGATGGATGGCAGTACCGCCGCCGCGCATGTGATCGGCACACGGGTCGGACACTATCAATGCAACCTGCAATCCCAAGGCGGCGTCCCTACTGTTGCTAACCCGGAAGGATTGCGCCGGCTGAATGTCGGTGTGCAACTGCAAGAGGGTTGGGCGGTGGGAAGTCCGGTGAACGGCACATCTAATGGCTGGCTGTTCCTAAGGTGGAATAGAGTTGCCAATCCCAATGCTTGGTTCCGAGAGATCGTCAACACCCCCGGCGTTAATGCACAACAGTTTAATTCTGTGTCCATGTTGAATTATTCCGACGGCTGGGCCGTGGGCAACGCCCTCGCTGCTCCAATCCCTGCGAACCAGCGGTGGACGTTCCTGCGCTGGAACATTCCGGCAGCGAATACTTGGAACCGCCTTCTAGTTACGACAGTAGGTACGAATGCGGTAACCCTCAATTCCGTCAACATGATCTCCGCCACCGACGG
>CAYJBG010000148.1:0-4808 GCA_964368085.1 uncultured Acidiferrobacterales bacterium
AGATGCTGGAGCAGGGCAAGATGGACATGGGCCATGCGCGCGCGCTGCTGGCGCTGACCGGCAAGGCGCAGAGCGAGGCGGCGCGCCAGGTGGTGGACAAGGGCCTGTCGGTGCGCGAAACCGAACAGCTGGTGCGCCGCCTGCTGGAACGCCCGCACAACCCCAAGGCGGCGCGCCGCAAAGACCCGGACATCCGTGCCCTGGAAGAAAAACTCTCCAACAAGCTCGGCGCGCGCGTTCACCTGCTGCGCACCGGCGGTGCCAAAGGCAAGCTCGTGATCGAATACAACAGCACGGACGAACTGGACGGGATTCTGGCGCACATCAAGTAGCCGGACTAAGCTCTGCCATATGCAGGTTGGGTTAAGCCGCACCCTCACCCCTTGCCCTCTCCCGCTGATGCGGGAGAGGGGGAGTAGGCGATACGGCGCCATTATTTCTGGCGGCGAACCCAACAAAATTATTACGGGTTGATGGAGGCCAATATGTATACCGCACGCATTCTCGCACTCTTCTTCACCGCATTTCTCTGGCATCCGCACGCGCACGCCGATCTGGACGACATTCGCCGCACCGCCGAGGCCGGCGACCGTGAGGCGCAGCTCGAGCTTGGCATCCTGTTTCAGTACGGTTTCAACTATAAGGACAATGAAATCCCGGCGCTCACCTGGTACTCCTTGTCGGCCAATCAAGGCAACGCCAAGGCGGTGAGGTTGCGCGACGCCCTCAAGGCGAAAATGACCGAGAAGGAAGTGCAGGAAGCGATGGAGCAGGTCGCCTCGTTCAAACCCAAGGGCACGCCGCCTGCGGCACCGGTTCCGCAACCGCAACGGGCGCTGGAAGCCACACCCGCCGCGCCGGAGCCTGTCTCCGGGGTCGCGCCGGTGCCGCCGGCCGCGCAGTAATAGTTGACCCCGATTCGTTTGCCACATCGTTTGGCTGACCATACGCCAGAAACACGACTATTCCCCGGCCGGGCCGCCGCGCGCCAAGATGCGCGCCGTTCCCTTGAGCGTGGATCTCCGGCATGACCGGCGGCACACACACGATTGACGTCAACGAGGACGACTTCGCCGCGCGTGTTATCGCGGCTTCGACCGGCACGCCGGTTCTGACCGACTTCTGGGCCGACTGGTGTCCGCCGTGCCGGGTGTTGACGCCGGTGCTGGAGCGTCTCGCCGCCGACTACGCCGGGCGTTTTACGCTCGCCAGGATCGAGGCTGACGAGAACATGAAACTCGCCGGCCGCTATCAATTGCGCGGTTTTCCGACGGCGATTCTGTTCGTCAACGGTGAGCCGGTCGATCAGTTCAGCGGCGCCCGCTCGCCCCAGTTCGTGCGCGAGTTTCTGGACCGGCATCTCGATAGATTGGCTGCGGCCAGGCCGGGCTAAGGCCTCTGTCTCCGGCGGATTGCCCTGTATATTTATTGACCCCTGATCGGGCCGCCTTTATACTTCGCCGCCTTTGGCGGGGTGACGCCGGGTCGTTGATGTTCGGTATGCCTGTTCCGGGAGGGTTCCGGAAATTTTGATCCACGCCAATGAGTTATAACGACGCCCTGAATCGCGGCGCACGCCGGGTGGTGGTGACGCAGGTGTTGCTGACGTTGCTGGCCGCAGGCGGCTTCGCAGTGGCAGGCGGTCCGGACGATCTGCTGGCCGCAGCCTATGGCGGTATGGTTACGATCATCATCACCGGCTGGCTGGCATGGCGGTTGCGCGCGGCTGGCTCCCCGGCGGAAGCGGGTATTGGGTCTATTTATTTCAGCTGGATGCTGCGGTATTTGGCCGTGGTGCTGTTGTTGGGCGCGGGTTTGGCTTATCTGAAGTTGATGCCGCTACCCTTGCTTGGCACCTTTGCAGTCACCCAGCTTGGATTTTTAATATTCCTGCGCGCTCCCAAGTCCTGAATTCATGTGAAGATGTCAGGTGTTCGCAGAAGTTTTACAATAATTCGCTGATGATCGAAGTGCATTAAACCCATGTCCGCCGAGACACTTACTTCTTCAGAGTACATCAAGCACCACCTGCAGAATCTGGCCTACGGCCGGCTGCCGGACGGCGCCTGGGGCCTGGCCCAGACCCCGGAGCAGGCCAAGGAAATGGGCTTTTGGGCGGTGCACCTCGACACGCTCGGTTTTTCCTTCGTTCTCGGCATTCTGCTTCTGTTTTTCTTCCATATGGCCGCGCGTCGCGCCACCACCGGCATTCCCGGCGGGCTGCAAAACTTTGTGGAATGGATCGTGGAGTTCATCGACGGCGCGGTGCGCGGCTCGTTCAGCGGTCGCAACCCGATGGTGGCGCCGCTCGCGCTTACCATTTTCCTGTGGGTGTTCCTGATGAACTTCATGGATCTTTTGGCGATCGACCATGCGCCGCAGCTTGCGCACGCTGTCGGCCTGCCATTCCTCAAGGTGGTGCCCACCACCGATCCAAATGCTACTTTTGGCATGGCATTCGGTGTGTTCGCGTTGATCCTGTACTACAGCATCAAGGTGAAGGGCATCGGTGGTTTTCTCGCCGAGCTGACCATGCAACCGTTCCAGGCCCAGTCCATCCCGATGAAGGTGGTATTTCTGTTGCCGAACCTGTTTCTTGAAGTCGTCAATCTGATCGCCAAGCCGATCTCACTGGCGCTGCGATTGTTCGGCAATATGTACGCCGGCGAGATGATTTTCATCCTGATCGCGGTCATGTATGGCGCCGGCCTGGTATTTGGCGCGAGCGCCGGCATCTTGCAGCTCGGCTGGGCGATTTTTCACATTCTGATTATCACGCTGCAGGCGTTTATTTTCATGACGCTCACCATTGTCTACCTCGACATGGCGCATCAGGAACACCACTGATTTAAACCATCACCTATCTGACCTCTTAATTAGGAGAGCACCATGGAACAATCCCTGCTTTATATCGCCGGCGCCATCATGATGGGTCTGGGCGCGCTTGGCGCAGCCATCGGCATCGGCATTCTCGGCGGCCGCTTTCTCGAAGGCGTGGCGCGCCAGCCGGAGCTGATCCCGACGCTGCGCACCCAGTTCTTCATTGTCATGGGTCTGGTGGATGCAGTGCCGATGATCGCGGTCGGTATTTCCATGTACATCCTGTTCGCGGTGGTCGGCGGCAAGTAAGCGGACCTGCTGACGTTACACCTGAGATATCCGGAGTGCGGGAATGAATATCAATGCAACCCTGATCGGGCAGACCATCGCTTTCATCCTGTTCGTGTGGTTCTGCATGAAGTTCGTGTGGCCGCCGATCATGAAGGCGCTCGAAGAGCGCAAGCGCACCATCGCCGACGGCCTGGCTGCCGGCGAGAAGGGCAAGCACGAGCTGGAGCTCGCGACGCGCCGCGCCGGCGATGTCGTGCGCGAGGCCAAGGGCCAGGCGAACGAAATCCTGTCGCAGGCCGAGAAGCGCGCCGGTGAAGTGGTCGACGCGGCCAAGGGCCAGGCCAAGACCGAAGCCGAAGGCATCATGCTTGCAGCGCGCGCCGAGATCGAGCGCGAGCGCAACATGGCGCGCGAGCAGTTGCGCGTCGCCGTGTCCACGCTCGCGGTCGCGGGCGCGGCGCGTATCCTCGAAAAGGAAATCGACGCCAAGACGCACGCCAAGCTGCTCGACGCCGTCGTGAAGCAACTGTAAGGACCGCGCATGGAACGCAGCACACTCGCCCGACCGTACGCCGAAGCGGTATTCCGCCTCGCGCTCGAGCGCAAGACGCTCACGGTGTGGTCGGAGATGTTGCAGCTGGCCGCCGCGGTAGCGGCCGATCCACAGGTGGCGGCGCTGACCGACAACCCGCGTGTTCCGCGCGAGCGCTTTGTCGCGTTCTTTCTGGACGTGTGCGGCGACGCACAGGGAAGTGTTAGTGTCGCGGGAGGCAGGACGCCGGGAGCGACCAAGAAGCTCGACAAGGATGCCGCCAATTTTATTCAACTCTTGAGTGAGAATCACCGGCTGGTTTTGCTGCCCGAGATCGCAGCACTCTATGAAAAATTGCGCGCGCAGGCAGAAGGCCGTGTAGAGGCCGAGGTGATTTCGGCATCCGCGGTAAGCGACGCACAACTTAAAGACATCGCCGTGGCGCTGAAGAAGCGTTTCGGCCTCGACATCGATCTCAGCACGCGTATCGATCCGGCGCTCATCGGCGGCATCGTGATCCGTGCTGGCGATCTCGTCATCGATGGCTCCGTGCAGGGCAAACTGCGCGCGCTGGCAACCCATTTGAACCGTTAAAGGTAAGGTAGCGTTATGAACCAGCTCAATCCTTCCGAAATCAGCGAACTCATCAAGTCGCGCATCGAGAAATTCGAGGCCAAGGCCGAAGCGCGCACCGAAGGCATGGTGGTCAGCCTCACGGACGGCATCGCGCGCGTGCACGGCCTGAGCGACGTGATGCAGGGCGAGATGATCGAATTCCCGGGCAACACCTACGGCCTGGCGCTCAACCTCGAGCGCGACTCGGTGGGCGCGGTGATTCTCGGTGAGTACAAGCACATCACCGAAGGCGACAGCGTGCGCTGCACCGGCAAGATCCTGGAAGTGCCGGTTGGTGAGGCGCTGATCGGGCGCGTGGTGGATGCGCTCGGCGCTCCGATCGACGGGCGCGGCGCCATCAAGTCCAGCGAGTCCAGCCCGATCGAGAAAATCGCACCGGGCGTGATTCAGCGTAAATCAGTATCGCAACCGATACAGACCGGTCTCAAGGCCATCGACGCCATGGTGCCGATCGGCCGCGGCCAGCGCGAGCTGATCATCGGCGACCGCCAGACCGGCAAGACCGCGGTGGCGGTGGACACGATCATCA
>CAYJBG010000149.1:0-4760 GCA_964368085.1 uncultured Acidiferrobacterales bacterium
TTGGACGCGACCATCTCGGACACGGCCAGCCCGGCGCCGAGCGAGCGGCACAGCAACCGGAACGGCCGGTCGGTGACGCCGGCCATGGGCGCCGCGACCAGATTGTTTTTCAGTTGGTAGGGGCCGATGCGCATGCGGGAATTTAGTGAAGCCTGCTTCGTTCGTCCTGCCATAATAAATGAAGCCCGATCATGTCTTTGCCGGAACAAAGCACTTATGACCAGCTTACGCTCCGTTCGTCTTGCCGTATTAATTTTGCCCGGTTTCCCGGAAAGGGCGGCATCTTACCCATAAAGGCACTGCTCAGGGAAGAGGCAGGCGGATGTTGCGGACAGACGGAATATTAGCCGCCGGTGATCGGAATCGACGTGTGTTTATTCCGGTGGTGGCAACAGGAGAACTTCATAACCGCTCGCCTGCGTGCCCGGGCTGGTGATATCGAGTTGCACGTTCACCGCCACCTGCGGCGACAGACCCTGTTGAATCGCTTCGGGTTTGTTCAGGTATTCCTGCGGCCGGTAGGCGCGCCGTGCGACCAACTGTCCTTGACTGTCCATCAGGCTCACTTCGATCATCGGGTAGGGTTGCACGCCTTCGGCGCGGTTGACGAGCGTGGCCTTTACGCGCAGCGCCTTGTCGTAACGCGGATGCGGCGCCACCCGGGATTCGACCAGGTCCATGCGCCGCATGTCGATCGGCGGAAGTTTCCGGCATGGCAGGCGGAAAAACTGCTCCTGCGTTTGTCCCCGTAGGGACGGCTTCGCGCCCGGCACTTCCGCCATCCATGGCGGTCGCGGTTCGCAGAGCGCGTCGACCACCGGCCGCAGCATCGGCGTCTGGCGCGCGGCGCTGTACCCGTAGAAAATCAGCGACTGCCCGGCCAGCAACAGGATCAGCAGCGTGCTGCCCGCCGCCCAATAAATAGTGCGCGTGCGCAGCCGTGCTCGCGGGGTGAGCCGCGCCGACGCCTCCTCGCGCAAACTTTCCGCGGGAAAGAACGGCGCGGCCGGGGCCGGCGGAATTTCCGGTGCGGAAATTTTCCTGAGCGCAGCGCGTTTGCGCGCCACTGCAGACGCCGGCTTGACCGCGCCCTTGGCGGGTTTGTAGACCAGGTGCCGGTCGGCGCGGAACACATGCTGGCAGCGGCCGCACCGTACCATGCCATCGCGCACCTTGAGTTGCGCGGCAGTAACACGGAACACGGTCTGGCATTGCGGGCAGCGGCTGTGCACGCCTGCCTCGTTGCGGGGCATGGAAGTAATAATAGCAGCATGTGAAAGAACATACGGCGGAATACGCTGCGCTATTCCGCCCTACGTATACTATGCAGGCCGCTTGCTACGAACCCGCCACGGAGTAAGATTCGGGGAAAAACCAACAACACCGCAGGGAGGCCGCGCATGTCCCGCAAACTCGTCGTGCTTTACGACGGAACCTGGAATACCACCGAGGAACGCACCAGCGTCATACGGCTCGCCGAACTGATCGCCGGCCAAAGCGACGACGGCGCCGAACAACTTACCTTCTATGACAAGGGCGTGGGCACGCATGCGCTCGACCGGGTGATCGGCGGCACCTTCGGCTACGGACTCTCGGATAACATCCGCGATGGCTACTGCTGGCTGGCCGAGAACTTCCGGCCCGGCGATGATCTGTTCTGCTTCGGCTTCAGCCGCGGCGCGTACACCGCGCGCAGCCTCGTCGGCCTCATTCGCAAGTGCGGCATCCTCCGTACAGCGAGCAAGCACCTGGTCCACCAGGCCTACGACCTGTATCGCGACAAGGACATTAGTCCCGACAATTCCGAGGCCAAGGTGTTCCGCGCCAGCTTTGCGTTCGAGCAGGAAACGCGCATCAAGTTCATCGGTGTGTGGGATACGGTCGGCAGTCTCGGAGTACCGGTGACTGGTGTACCGTTCAGCCGCGACTTCTATGAGTGGCACGACACGAACTTAAGCAGGATCGTGGACCATGCCTATCACGCGCTTGCCATCGACGAACATCGCAAGGACTTTGCGCCGACGGTGTGGACGGCGCTTAAAGCCGGGAACATCGATGTCGAACAGCGCTGGTTTATCGGCGCGCACTCCAACGTCGGCGGCGGCTATCGCAACGATCCACTGCCCAACCTGGCGCTCGCCTGGTTACAGCGCAAGGCCAAGGCCTGCGGCCTGCACTTCAAATCCGACGTCGCGGTGAACGCCGAAGATGCGCTCGCGAACATCAACGACTCCTACGGTGAGTTCATGTTCGGCCTGTACAAACGCTTCAAGGGCGGCAAGCGCCACTACCGCGCCTTCGGACGCGGCGTGAACGAGACCGTGGACGAGTCGGTGTGGAAACGCTGGGCGGCCTTGCCGGAGTATCGCCCGCCGACCGTGGCCGCGCTGCATCGCTGACGTATAAGGCACGCGCTCACAAAATTCTCAAGGAGGAATCCACTATGTTCTTATCCACGATGTTCGCTAACGTACGCAACGCCCTCGTCAATCGTCTGTTCGCGCCACTGCACCGCTCCTGGCTGTGGCTGCGCGAGTGGGCGCTGGTGCTCAAACCGTGCCGCTTCTCGCTGCTCATGGTGGCGGCCATCCTGCTGTTTCTGATCGGCACCCCGCAGGGCCAGGATGTGCTGCGCGCGCTCGCGGCGCGCCAGAGTGGGCACAGCGATGAGTGGCAACGGTTCTTCTTCTGCGCGAGCGCGTTCGCCTGGGCGGTTTACGCCTGGTACTGGGCGCGTGTCATGCTTTACCTTGAATTTCCCAACGTGCCGAAAAACCTGGTGCGGCTGCGGGCATTCCGCACCTGGGCGCCGCGCCTTATCGGCTTCGTCGCCGTACTCGGTCTGGCCTGTGCCTTTTACCTGGCGTCACTCGGTTACAAGGATAACGACGGCGGCCGCGTGCCGGTGCTGCTGCGCGAGTATGCCTTGCTGTGCGTAGTCGGTGCATTCGTATTCCTGACCCTGGTGTCACTGCGGCGCAAACTGTCACGCGCCACCTACGTGCGTCTCAAGTCCGCGCCGCTGCTGCGCGGGCGCGTCACGGCGCCAGTGGTGGGTCTGCTCAACGTGCGTCGCAGCGAACAGGAGAAATATGGCGTGCTCTCCTTCGACGGGCTGCCGCCCGCCACGCGCTGGTTGCTGGTTGTCGCCCTGCTCGGCGCGCTCGCCCTGTTCCTGCTGTTCGTCTTCGCCATGCAGCGCAGCGCGCCGCTGATCGGCTCGGCCGGCATTTTACTGCTCGCCGCCGCCGGCTGGATCGCCGTCGGCAGTGTCCTCGACGTGATCGGCATGCACCTGCGCTTTCCGGTGATCATTTCCCTGCTGCTGCTGGGTGTCCTGTTCAGCCGTTGGAACGACAACCATGCGGTACGCGTGCTCGACGAACGGCCGCAACCCTGGGCCGAACGCGCCAACGTTACCCGCGCCCTGCAAGCCTGGCTGAAAATTCAGACGCTCCGGCCGGTCGGTGCACAGGGCGAGTACCCGCTGTTCGTGGTGGCGGCCGAAGGCGGCGGCATTCGCGCCGCCTACTGGACGGCCACGGTGTTGGGCGAAATCCAGAAACGCAATCCGTGTTTCGCCGATCAACTGTTCGCGCTGAGCGGTGTATCCGGCGGCAGCCTCGGCGCCGGTGTGTTCACCGCGTTGCTCGCCGAGCAGAAGACCACGCAGGGGGCATTCCGTTGTGGCCAGGGCGTCGCCGATGAAATGGGCCTGGACGTACAACGCAAGGCGCAAGACATTCTGGGCGAAGACTTCCTGTCGCCGGTGGTGGCGGCCATGCTTTACCCAGACCTGATACAACGTGTGTGGCCATGGCCGGTCGCGCGCTTCGACCGCGCCCGCGCGCTCGAGCAGGCCTGGGAACAGGCCTGGCGCAAACACCTGCCGGGCAGCGATCGCTTCGCGCAGGCCTTCGACCAGCCGTGGCGCGACCGGCAGGACGTGTGGATGCCGGCGCTGTTCCTGAACACCACCTGGGTGGAGACCGGCAAACGCCTGCTGGTCAGCAACCTGCGCGTCGCGCCCGCGAAGCCCGGCGACGATCTGGAGTTCAACGACGTCGAAGACCTGAACCGCTTCTACTCCGAAAAAGCTCTGCCGTTCAGCACCGCCATCCACTTGAGTGCGCGCTTCTCGTATGTGAGCCCGGCCGGTGCGCTGGTAAAAAATGACAAGCTCTATGGCCGGGTCGTGGATGGCGGCTACTTCGAAAACTCCGGCGCCACCACGGCCATCGAAATTCTCAAGGCGCTCAATCAACTGAGCAAACCCGGAAACACGTGGGAGAAAGTCAAGCCGGTGGTGATTCACATCGGCAACGAACCGGTGGACGCGCTTTATGCCGACATCCGTCTGGACAGCGACGGCAAGAACCCGCGCACCGAACCGGCGCGCATGTTGGCGGAGCTTCTGTCTCCGCCGATCACTCTGCTCAACACGCGCGACGCGCGCGGCGTGTACGCGCGCGAGACCCTGAGATGGCACGTGGGCGACTCGAGCTTTCTGCACTTCGGGCTGTGCCGCAAGGCCGATCAGGTCAGCATTCCGCTCGGCTGGGCCCTGTCCGGGGTGGTGCGATATGAGATGAACCAGCAGTTAAGCGACGAGGCTTGCCCGCCTTTCAATAATCCGCGCAACTTGCAGATAATCGAAAAGCTGCTGGCCGCCCGCCATCCGGGCAACACGCGCCGCTGACCGGCCGCTACAACGCGCGCAGGCTGGCGAGTGGCGGGCTGTTGAGCACGCGGCGCGTGCC
>CAYJBG010000150.1:0-4750 GCA_964368085.1 uncultured Acidiferrobacterales bacterium
TCGTAGAGCTTGGCCTTGAGCATTTTCATGGCCGTGGAGCGATTCTTGTGTTGCGAGCGATCGCTCTGGCAGGCGACGACCACACCGCTCGGCACGTGGGTGATGCGGATCGCCGACTCCGTGCGGTTCACGTGCTGGCCGCCGGCGCCGCTGGCGCGATAGGTATCCACCCGCAGGTCGGCCGGGTTGATCTCGATGTCGAAATCCTCGTCCACTTCCGGCAGAACGATCACCGAGGCGAACGAGGTATGGCGGCGATTGCCGGAATCGAACGGCGACTTGCGCACCAGGCGGTGCACGCCGGATTCGGTGCGCAGCCAGCCGAAGACATAGGAACCTTCAACGCGCACCGTGGCGCTCTTGATGCCGGCCACTTCACCGTCCGACTGTTCGATAAGCTCGGTTTTGTACCCGCGCCGTTCGGCCCAGCGCAGATACATGCGCAGCAGCATGGCCGCCCAATCCTGCGCCTCGGTGCCGCCGGCGCCGGACTGGATTTCGATGAAGGCGTTGTTCGCATCCATCTCGCCCGAAAACATGCGCCGGAACTCAAGTTCGACAACCTCGCTGTTCACCGTTTTGAGATCGATGGCAATCGCTTCAGCCATGCTCGCGTCATCTTCCGCGCGCGCCAGTTCCAGCAACTCGTTGGCGTCGTTTAGACGCGCATCGATACGCCGGAAGGTGTCGACGACCGCCTCCAGGCGGGCGCGTTCGCGTCCGAGTTCCTGGGCGCGTTCCGGCTTGTCCCAGACCTTGGGCTGTTCGAGCTCGCGGTTCACCTCGGTGAGGCGTTCTTCCTTGGTGGCACAGTCAAAGATACCCCCTCAAGGTCAGTGCGCGTTCGCGCAACTCCTTGAGTTGGTTGGAGAGCGGGTTCAATTCTTCCAGTGCCATGATTATAAATTTACATGTTTAAATTCAATAAATTGCTGAATATTTCTAATATTATACATCAAGCTACTTTTATTCCCAACACTTCGCCTATCAACTTCTTCAGCGGTTTTAAAGCCTCGGGCGCCTCAATTTCGATGACATGCTCGATGATCCACTTGTTGTCGGTCGTCACCATGGCCTCGGACATTTTTTCGCCGAAATAACGCAGGAACCCATAGCTCGGCGCATAGTTCCTGAACTCGAACTCGGCGTAGTCGGCAGTGCGCGCATTCAGGACCTCGATAAACGGCGTCGCGTGATCGCCGGGGCCCGCCATATCGAGCATGTTCGACTGCATGGTTCGGGCGAGATGCTGCCCCAAGGCATTGACGAAGCGCGGCCGCTCCTCCTCGCTCAGCTGACCGTAGACCAACCGATCGGCCACTTGTACCAAATAAGCGACAATTTCAGTAATGACCGCGGCGAGCTGCCGGTCTTCGCCGAGACGGAATCCGTCCTTTTCCAGGCGTTTCCAGGCTTCGTTCGAGATTTTCCAGATGTTGAAGCCGACCACGCCCGCCCGTTCCTCAATCGATTTGGGACCGCCGGTGTGCCACTTGGTGCGCATGCGAATCGCCATGCCCTGCTCCGGATCGCGCATCGTTGAAGCGCCGGATGATAGTACATCGGCGCGCTTCTGACATCCGGCGCGCACCGGGCTTGAATGATTTTACGGATTCCGGGTGGCTGCGCCATGCCCGGTCTGTCAGAATGACGGCCCATGATTACTATTGTTTCCGCACGGAGTTCGCATGCCTGAATTCAACAACGCCACCCAGGACATGGCCAGCGGCATGGCCGCGTTCGAGGCCAAGGAATTCGCTCAGGCCTGGGTGCTGCTCAAACCGATCGCCGAACAGGGCGACGCGCAGGCCCAGCACCGGCTCGCGATCATGTGCCAGAACGGTCTTGGCATGGCGCCCAACCCGCTCATGGCCTACAAGTGGATGCGCGCGGCCGCCGAGCAGGGCTATGCCATGGCCGAACATGGGCTCGGTTTCATGTACCTGTACGGCGAATGCACCGAGAAGAACGAAAAAGAAGCGGCTAAATGGTTTCGGCGCGCCGCCGAACAGGGGCTGGTGGGGTCGGCAATAACCCTGGCCATGATGTACGATCAGGGCCTCGGCGTGCCCCAGGATCAGGCCGAGGCAAAAAAGTGGTCTGCGCGCGCCGCAGACAAGACATAACGAAAAAAGAAAAACGGGCGCTTGTGGCGCCCGTTTTTGCACTGTTGCGCCCTACCCTTGTATTTATTTCTTGACCCAGGCCTTGTAGCCATCGGTCTTCTTGGCAGCGCCATCGTTGTAACCGGCTTCGTAGGCCGCGTTAATGCGCGTTTCCTCGCGCTTCGGGTTATGCAGGAAACCGCCTGCCCAACCGTTGATGTATTCCTTGTCAGCGCCGCTTTTTTCCATCTTGTCGATGGCTTCGTAATACACGTTGCTCATGAAAGCACCACTCCTCGGTATTTAGCTGCTGCAGGAATCCTGCCTGAAAAGCGCGCATATCTTACCCGATGCCGGGCGTATTTCAACATCTGCTAATGAACCGCGGGCCGAGCGGATTTCAAGCCAGCCCGTCACTTGGAGAACCCCCACAATACTGAATATTTTTGTCAACGACTGAATGACTATACTATTACGAATGACAAGGACGCGCTCACCAGCCCTACTTCCATGATGCTCAATCTCGGCCAAATCGTCGCCACAGTCCAGAGAAATTGCCATATCTCGGACGCGCACTACGCCGGCGATTTCACGCTGTGTATTTTCCTGCTCAAGATGCGCGAGTTCTACCGCTGGGAAAACCAGATTCCCTTCAGCGGCGTCCTGCCGCGCGCGGACATCGGTCAATGGATGCAGGAGCGCGAGCAGATGTGGGAAGGCATGGAGACGAGCACGTTCGAACCGCTGACCCTGGGCGCCGCACGTTTCGACCCCTTCGATGCCGACAGCATCAATCGCGCGCTCGTGCCGCAGGGCTATGTGTACAGCGCCGGCTACGGGCGCTTCAACAAGCCGCATTTTTTTCTTGGCGCCCTGCAGCGCGAAGAGCGGCGCGACGGTTACACCGTCTATGTCTCGACCTGCGAGTACGCACGCGACCTGGTCGCGCCCCCGGCGATGCTGCAAAACGGCAACATCTATCTGCGCCAGGAATCGCTGCGCCGCTATCTGTGGGAACGCATCGAGGAGTGGCAGTGGAACCGCAACAACGAGGCCATGGCGCGTGCACTCGCCGGTTACGGGTTCGATGTGCAGGCCCGTGCGGGAGCACGGACGCCGGTAGCGGCCGAACCGGGTCTGGAAGAATTCCTGGATCGCATGACCCTGGTCGAAACCGAGTCGGCGATCCTGCACGAGGTCGGCGAAGCATTCGCCGGCGAACACCTGGGCACGGCCTGGCATGAACTGCTTACAACGCTGTCACGTTCCAAAAGCGAGCTCATGGCGCGCGCGGCGCGCGATATCCTCGCCGACTGCCTGTCTACGCTGCCGCGCCTGGTGGACCGCGGGGACAGCGCCGCCCTGCATTTTTATTTCGCCAACTTCCAGGGCATGCGCCGTCATCTTTTTCCGCAGGCCGTGGCAGCGTACCAGCGCTGGGTGGAGAATGGTGACACTCAGGCATTGCACCGGCTAGTGCGGGACGGCGCGCAACACTGGCTCGATACGACGCAGCAGATGCTGGAACTGTACCGGTGCTATGGTGCAGAGTCGGGCGCCGCCATTGAAAAACTGCTTGAACAGCCGTCCACCCAGACCGCGCACTGATAGCGATTCGGTAAAATGATTATTTTTGTGTTTCACTCATTGCCCCGATAAAATTCATGAAGCTGGATGTCATCATCGACAGCAAGACGCTGCGCATCGATGTTCCGCGAAACATGCTGGACGAAGGCGAAGAATTTTTTCAGAAAATGGACCGCGACATGGACGGTGGCTGGCAGATGGGCCCGGAGTTCGTCGAATCGCCCAACCCGGCGCAGCGCTGCCAGATCGCGGCCAACAAACTGCTGGTTTCGGTAAGCGCCCAGAACGAACTCCTGGTACAACTCATGGCCGCTTACATCCTCCGGCGCATGCCGGACATCAAAGCCGTGGAGATCGACACCGCCGGAGAAATGCTCAATACCGAGCTCGTCCTTGAAGATCAAGCGCGCGCGCTGCCGGAGAATACGCTGGCAGACAGTCCAACAGGCAGCCTGAACGAAGCCGATGCGCGCGCCCGAGCGGAAGGCGATATCAGCCAGGTGTACAAGGTCGGCAAGGCATTCCGCTTTGCGACCTATGACCTCGCCAGCGGACGCTGGCTGGAGTCGCCCTTCGCCGCCACCGAGGACGAAGCGAAGAAACAGCGCGACGCGGCGTGTGTGCGCCTTGCCGAGAAGCTCGCACACGGCTGATACGACGCGCGCGTTTGACGCCACCTGAACTGCGTGGCGATAATCACCAAGGTGGCCTCGAATAATTCAACGCAGGGTGCGCCCTGCGCACCGATCGACATAAAGGCGGTGCGTGGGACGCACCCTGCATTTTTGAATTAATCCGTGGCTCCTTAACGCTCACTTTGTCCATCTTTACCTTATGCGTGAAGTCAAACCCTCAAGCTTCATCTACGAGATCAAGCAGGCATTGCCCGGCGATGTCTGCCGGGAAATGGTGCGGCGCTTCGGGGCGAACGTCGATCAGCAGTACGCCGGACGCATCGGCCAGGCGGGCACGGAAGAGGCGTCCATCAAGAAAAGCACCGACCTGCGCATCAGCGGCCGGCCGGAGTGGAAGGACATCGACGCCGTGCTCATGCAGTC
>CAYJBG010000151.1:0-4732 GCA_964368085.1 uncultured Acidiferrobacterales bacterium
CGCCTCGATCTGCGCGGCATGGCCCAGCGCCTGGGCCTTCTGGCCGGGCGCGTCGACGCGCTGCCGCTCGCGCCCGTGCGCCACGACCCGGCCGCGGCAGACGCCGAATCGGGATTCGCGCGCGAAGTGTGGAAAGACCTGCGCGATCTGGTGCGCATCCGTACCACCACCGACGTACGCCGGCCGCTGCTGCTGCCCGAACACAAATATTTCCTGCGCGAAAATCTGCGCCTGATGCTGTACGGCGCACAGGTGGCGCTTCTGCACGGCGACATCGCAACCCTGGAACTGAATGCCCGCGCCGCACACCAGTGGCTGCGCGACTACTATGACGCCAATGCCGGCAGCGTGCAGGCGGCCACCGCGGAACTGGATGCGACGCTCAAGACCCGCCCGGCGGAGCTGCCCGATATCTCCGCCTCGCTCAAGACTTTGCGTGAACTCAGCGCCCGGCTGAACGCGCCATGAGGGCATTGTTCGTCATTTTGCTGTTACTGTTCGCCGCTGCCTCGGCCACGCTCGTCGCCTTTCGCAATCCGGGCTATGTGTTGATCGCACGCGAGCCGTTTGTGCTCGAAACCTCGCTCGCGATGTTCCTGCTGATCGCCGCGGCGCTGTTCGCCGCCCTGTACGCCGGCGTGCGCCTGCTGGTGCGCATCATCCGCGTGCCGCACAGCCTGGCGCGCTGGCGCCAGACGCGCCGCACACGCAAGGCGCGCGAAGCCTTTCTCAACGGGCTCACAAATCTGCTCGCGGGCGAGTGGCTCAAGGCGGAACAGGAACTGGTGGCGAGCCTGCACGCCGCGGACTCGCCGTTGCTTGGGCTTCTCGGCGCGGCACTGGCGGCCCAGGGCCAGGGGGATACGGCCAAGCGCGACAACTATCTGGCGCGCGCGCATGCGCACAGCGGCAACCATTCTCTGGCTGCACAGATGATCCAGGCACAGGCTCAACTTCTCAGCCGTCAGGATGAGCAGGCGCTTGCTACCCTGACGCAGGTGCGCGCCCAGCACCCGCAACAGGCACAGGCGGTGCGCCTGCTGATCGAGGCGCAACGGCGGCTGCGCGACTGGCAAAACCTCGCGCGTCTGCTGCCGGAGGCGCGGCGGCGCGCGCTGCTCCCGGAAAATGAACTCGATGTTTTGGAACGCGATACGCAATGCGCGCTGCTGAACCTGCCGCTGCCGGCCGGCGCCCTGCCAACCCTGCAGCAGGCCTGGTCGGCGGCGCCCGCGGCGGCGCGCCAGCATCCGGACCTGGTGGCGGTGTACGCGCGCCAGTTGATCCACCAGGGCGCCCCGGACGAATGCGCGGACCTGCTCGCCGCCACGCTCGAACGGGCGTGGGATGAGCGGCTGGTGTTACTGTACGGCGAGGTCCAGGGCACTTCGCCCGCCGTTCAACTCGAGACCGCCGAGGAGTGGCATGCGCGCCACGGCGAAAGCCCGGCGCTGCTGCTCACGCTCGGGCGGCTGGCGCAGCGCAACCGGCTGACCGATCGCGCGCGCGGTTACCTGGAAAAATCCCTGTCGCTCGGCGCCAGTGCCGCCGCACACGCCGAGCTCGGCAGGCTCTTCGAGGAGGCTGGCGACAGCGCCCGCGCCCTCAGCCATTGCCAGCAGGCACTTGAACTGTGCCGGAATCTGCAACATCCGGTTCTGTCGCGCCAGGGCCGCACCGCCCCGGGAACAAGTGGCACCTACGACTACGGCTATTAAAGAGAAGCTGGCTTGCACAAAAAGAACCATAAGCTGTGAAGGCAGGCCTGCACAAAAAGAATCATATTAATCTTCGCCCCGGCGCGGTACTCGCCGCGTCATGCGTGCGAGCGGCGCCACGGGGATAATTCCGTCGCGAGTTTACGGCTGCAGCGTGACATGATCGATGCCGTAACGGCTACTGAGCAGCGCGCGCAATACTTCCAGTGTCTTCATCCAGCTGCCCAGATCCTCGACCACGACATGCGCGGACAACGCCGGCGCGCCGGACGCCGGAGTCCAGATGTGCAGGTCGTGCACCGAGATCACGCCCGGCAGCGCCGCCAGGCTACGGCCGACACCGTTGAGATCGATGTTCAGCGGCACACCTTCCATCAACACCTGCAAGGCTTCGCGCAGCAAGCGCAGCGTGGAGAACAGGATGAGCGCGCAGATCAGCAACGACAACAGCGCGTCAATCGGCATCCAGCCGGTGAAATAAATCACCGCGCCGGCGATGAGCGCGGCGATCGAACCGAGCAGGTCGCCGAACACGTGCAGCAGCGCGCCGCGTGTATTGATGTCCCCGGCGCCACGGCTCAGGATGGACAGCGCGAGGATGTTGACCGCCAATCCGACAGCGGCGATCGCCATCACGGCCAGGCCTGAAACGGGACGCGGCGCCTGCAGGCGCGCGATCGCTTCAACCACGATGCCGATCACGACCGCAAGCATGAGCAGACTGTTCACAAGCGCGGCAATCACCTCGGCGCGCGCGAACCCGTAGGAATGGCGCGCCGACGGCGGGCGACGCGCCACCCAGGCGGCAAAAGCCGCCAGCGCCAGCGCCACGCTGTCGGAGAACATGTGGCCGGCATCGCCGAGCAGCGCCAGCGACCCGGACCAAAACCCGCCTGCCGCCTCCAGGAAGGCAAAGCCGAGCGTGAGCGCCAGCGCCGCGTACAAGCCGCGCGCGGCCTGCGTGTGCGCATGGCCGTGACCACGATGGTGGGTATGCGAAGAGGACATGACGCTGTTTTTGGCCGTTGTATTCAACGCAGAGAACGCAGAGGCGCGGAGGACGCAGAGAAATTCAATATTTGGCTCATTCCAGACAAAAGCATCTTTGCGCTCTCTGCGCCTCCGCGTTCTCTGCGTATCATTCCAACAACCATCACCGGTCAACCTCATAAGCGCGGTGAAGGACTGCCTTACGCTACGCGCGTGCCGGTGTTCCGGCAAGGGTGTCAATGTTGCATTGACAAACCCGGCCCTGCTGCGTTGAATGGCGCCCGATCATCCGGATTGGTGGCGTGCCTCTATATGACGCCGCGCACGCTGAAAGGGCCTTTTCCAGACAACACATGAATCGCGAACCCCTGCTTAGCGTAGAAGGACTGTCCCGTTTCTACGGGGCCTTGCAGGCCGTGAAAAACATCTCTTTCAACGTGCGCCAGGGCGAGGTGCTGGGTTTCCTCGGGCCGAATGGCGCCGGCAAGACCACCACCATGCAGATGCTCACCGGCAACCTCGCCCCGAGCCAGGGGCGCATCACGGTCGCCGGGCACGATCTGCTCGAAGACCCGCGCGCCGCCAAGGCCGCCATCGGTTATCTGCCCGAGCAACCGCCGCTGTACCGCGAACTCACCGTGGACGAGTATCTCGACTACTGCGCGGCGCTGCACCGCATTGCGAGGGGCCGGCGGCCGGCGGCGCGCACCGCCGCCAAGGAGAAGTGCGGTCTCACCGAGGTCGGCCGGCGACTGATCGGCAACCTGTCCAAGGGCTATCAGCAGCGCGTCGGCATCGCCCAGGCCATTATTCATCTGCCGCCGGTGATCATCCTCGATGAACCGACCGCCGGCCTCGATCCCATCCAGATCCGCGAGATCCGCCACGTGATTCGCGAGCTCGGCAAGGACCACAGCGTGATTCTGTCCACCCACATCCTGCCCGAGGTACAGAGCGTGTGTAACCATGTGCAGATCATCCACAACGGCGAGCTGGTCCTGGACGACAGCATCGAGGGTCTCAGCGCTCGCATGCAGGCGTCGGTGCTGGCGGTGACATTCCGGCAAACCCCGGACCGTGAGCTGCTCGCGAAGCTTTCCGGTGTGAAGAATGTCGAAAGCCTGGATGACGGCAGCCTGCGCGTGTATCACGAACCGTCCAAAGACCCGACCGAGGCACTGGTCAAACTGGCCATGGACAAGAACTGGGGCATCGTCCAGATCGTCCCGCAGCGTGCCACGCTTGAGGACATCTTTGTGGAATTGACCACCGAAGACAGCGCGCACGCCGGGCGCGGCGCGGCGCACTCGGCCACAGACCGGCAGCAGCCATGATACTTACCCTCGCCCGCCACGAACTGCGCCGCCTGTTCCTCTCGCCGCTCGCCTGGGTCATTCTGGCGGTGGTGCAGTTCATTCTCGCGTGGATGTTCCTGCAATACATCGAGAGCTTTATCGCGATCCAGTCGCAACTGCTGGGCATGAACGGCGCGTACGGCGTCACCGAGGTGGTGGTGGCGCAGTTGTTCGGCAACGTCGCCATCGTGCTGCTGCTGGTGGTGCCGCTCATCAGCATGCGCCTCATCACCGAGGAGCGGCGCAACAAGACACTGCCGCTGCTGTTCAGCGCGCCGCTCAGCATGACCGAGATCGTACTCGGCAAGTATCTGGGCCTGTACGCGTTCCTGATGGTCCAGCTATTGCTCATCGCACTCATGCCGCTGTCGCTGCTCGCCGGCGGCGGTCTCGACTTCGGCCTGCTCGCCGCCGGGCTGCTCGGTCTCGCGCTGCTGTTCGGCGGGTTCGCGGCGGTCGGCCTGTTCATGTCCACCCTCACCCAGCACCAGACCATCGCAGCGGTCGGCACCTTCGGCATGCTGTTGTTCTTCTGGCTGCTCGACTGGGCGCGCGCCGGCGGCGGCGGCGGTGTGCTGCCCTATCTCTCGCTGATCAATCACACCGAGCCGTTCCTCAAGGGCGTGTTCGACACGCGCGATGTCGTGTATCACCTGCTGTTCATCGCCA
>CAYJBG010000152.1:0-4730 GCA_964368085.1 uncultured Acidiferrobacterales bacterium
CGACCCCGGCGTGGACGGGCTCAAGACCGGCCACACCGAGACCGCCGGTTACTGTCTGGTGGCGAGCGCGGAACGCGACGGCATGCGTCTCATCGCCACCGTGCTGGGAACGGACAGCGAGCACGAGCGTGCACACACCGCGCGCCAGCTGCTCAATTTCGGTTTCAAAAAATTCGAGTCACGCCGGCTCTTTTCCGCCGATGCGCCGCTCGCGACCCTGCCCGTCTGGCAAGGCCAGACCGACACCGTGGCGCTCGGCGTGGATCGGGATGCCTGGCTCACTCTGCCGCGCGGCGCTTTCGAGACGCTTGGCGTTGAGATGGCGCTGACGCAAAACCGGCTGGCGCCGGTAACACGTGGCGAAACCCTCGGCCATGTGAAACTCGTTCAAAACGGCCAGCGGCTTGGCGAACTGCCGCTCGTGGCGCTCGCCGAGGTACCGCGCGGCGGCTTTGCCAGGCGCGGCGTTGACCGGTTGCGCCTGTGGTTCCGGGAACGGGGTATGGCTCAGATCGCACCGTGACCCGGCGCGCCGCTTCGGGATAGAATCGTTTCCTACGCGGCCACACCGCCTTATTTGCCACACGCCCGCCCATGTATCCCGCGCTCGTTTATCTCAACGGTGAGTTCCTGCCGCCGGAGCAGGCGCAGGTCTCGGCCTTCGATCGCGGCTTCGTGTTCGCGGATGGCGTGTACGAGGTGATCCCGGTCTACGGTGGCCGCCCGTTCCGCCTGCCTCAGCATCTGGCACGGCTCGACAACAGCCTGGCCGGAATTCGCCTGCCCAACCCGCTGGCGGCGCGCGACTGGCGGGCGGTGTTCACGCGCCTCGTTGAAGCCGGTGGTGACACCGACCAGTCGGTGTATCTGCAAGTGACGCGCGGACGTGCGCCGCGCGATCACGCCTTCCCGAAGCAGGTCACACCGACGGTGTTCGCGTATTCTCAGGCATTCAAATACCCGGAGCCGGCGCAACTGGCCACCGGCGTCGCCGCGATCACGGTGCCGGATATCCGCTGGCTGCGCTGCGACATCAAGGCGATCGCGCTCCTGCCGAACGTGCTCATGCGCCAGCAGGCCACCGAGCAGGGCGCGGCGGAAGCGATTCTGATTCGCGACGGCCTTATGACCGAAGGCTCGGCGAGCAATATTTTTGTCGTGCTGAAGGGCGCGCTCGTGACGCCGCCCAAGGGCCCGTTCATTCTGCCCGGCGTCACGCGCGACCTGGCGCTGGAACTGGCGCGTGCGCACGGGCTGGCGTGCCAAGAACGCGACGTGACCGAATCCGAACTGCGCAGCGCCGGGGAATTGATGCTGTCGAGTTCCATGAAGGAACTGCTGCCGATCACGCGCCTCGACGGCAAACCCGTGGGCGGCGGCAAACCCGGTCCGCTGCATGCGCGTCTGCATGCACTTTACCAGGATTACATCCGTGACTTCCGCGCGGGCATTGTCGAATAGCGTCGACCCGGATACGCTTGCCGTGCGCGACCTCGGGCGCGCGGACTACGTGCGCGTCTGGCAGGACATGCGCGCCTTCACCGAACAGCGCGGTGCATCCACGCCCGACGAGCTCTGGCTGGTCGAGCATCCGCCGGTGTACACCCTCGGCACCAACGACCGCAACGAGGCCTTCGACAATCCCGGCATTCCGGTGGTGAAGAGCGACCGCGGCGGCCAGATCACCTATCACGGTCCGGGCCAGATCATCGCCTATATACTCATGGACCTGCGCCGGCGCGGCTGGGGCGTGAAGCAACTGGTCGCGGCACTCGAACAAAGCGTCATCGATGTGCTTGCCGCGCACGCCATCGCGGCCGAGCGTCGCGCGGGCGCGCCCGGCGTGTACGTCGGCGGACGCAAGATCGCGCAGCTCGGCCTGCGCGTGCGGCGCGGCGCGTGTTATCACGGGCTGTCGTTCAACGCGGCCATGGATCTCGAACCGTTCCGGCGCATCAAGCCGTGTGGCTACGCCGGCCTTGAAACCATCGACCTGGCCACGCTCATCGGCGATGAACAGGCGCGGCACTCCGACGTGAAGACGGCGGTGCTGGCTCGGCTTCTGACAAATCTGGGCTACGATGGCGACCGGCGCTAACGGAGAAACGCATTATGGACACTTGGCCCCGCATTGTTGAACTGCTGATCACACCGCCCGGCGTGGTGGTGTTGATGCTGGTGCTTACCTACTTCGCCTATCTGCGGCGCACCTGGCTCGGCGCCGGCATGCTGGTCTTTAGCACCATTACACTGGTCGCCTTGAGCCTGCCGCTCACGGCGCAATGGTTAATGGCCGGGTTGCAGAATTTCGCCAAACCTCCGGAGCTGGTGCGGATGGCGGAAAAGGGTCCCCTGGCGTCGCTGTATGTGGCGAAGGACAGCCTGAAGGACCCGCCGGCGGCAATCGTGGTACTTGGCCATGGCCGCACCTCGGCAGCACCGGAATACGATTTCCAGGACACGGTGAGTGCTTACGGTCTTGAACGCCTGCGCTACGCGGCCTTCCTGCAACGCAAAACCGGACTGCCGATTCTGGTGAGCGGCGGCGCGCCGGGCGGCGAAACCACGGCCGAGGCCGATTTCATGCAGAAGCTGCTGGTCGAAGAATTCCGCGTATATGTGAAATGGGTTGAGCGCGAGTCACGCACTACCCAGCAGAACGCCCGTTACAGCCAGAAGCTGCTGAGCAGCGCCAAGGTGCGGCATGTCTACCTCGTCACCCACCCCTGGCACATGCGGCGCGCGGCGCGCTCCTTTGAATCGGCCGGCATCAAGGTAACGCCGGCGCCGACCGGGTTTCACACCCTCGAACGAAACGCGCGCGCGTTCCATGCCTATCTGCCAAGCGCCTCGGGCATGCATCTGACTGCCCTGGCATTGCGCGAACACATTGGATTGATCTGGTACGGCCGCAATGACGACAGCCTGCCCAGCGCCGCTGCGCTGCCGGACGCGGCGCCCGCCCCAACGCCGAGAAAGAACTAGAAACTACCTCACAATCCCCCCTCGCCCTTGAGGGAGGGGCGATGGCATTGCAACGCGGAGACGTTTCGTTTCTCACCCTGCCCTCTCCCCGGAGGAGATCGGGATTATTGACCGGAACAGCGCTCAAGCGTTGACGGCGTGACCTGTGGAACCGCCGGGATCTGCGTATTGCTTCTGGATATCCATGACCTCGTCGGTGCGGCGCATCAATGATGTCACGCACTGCGGGTCGAAGTGCTGGCCTTGTTCGCGGCGCAGGAGATTGATGGCGTCGCTCAGCATCCAGGCCGGTTTGTAGTGACGCACGTTGACCAGCGCATCGAATACGTCGGCTGCCGCCACAACCCGTCCAGCCAGCGGAATTGCTTCACCGGCAAGTCCCAGTGGATAGCCCTTGCCGTTGTATTTCTCGTGGTGAGTGTGCGCGATTTCGGCGCCCAGACGCATCATCTCGGAATTCGAATCCTTGAGCAGGTCGTAACCGATGCTGGTGTGGGTCTTCATGACCGTCCACTCGGCGGCATCGAGCGCACCGGGTTTGAGCAGGATGCGGTCCGGGATGCCGACCTTGCCGATGTCGTGCATGGGCGCGGCCAGCAACAGCATCTCGCGGAAGTGGCTGTCGAGGCCGAGATCCTCGGCGATCAGCGCCGAAATGTGCGCCATGCGGCGCATGTGGTTACCGGTTTCTTCATCGCGATAACCGGATAGCTGTGTCAAACGCAGGATGATGCGTGTCTGCTCCTGCTCGACAAAACGTAGCGCGCCTTCCTTTATCTCGCGCTCGAACTCGCCCATGTCGCGGCGGCCGGCGCGCAGGCCGGCGCGCAGCCGCAAGTGATTGCGGGTGCGCGCCACGACATCGGCGACATTGAGAGGCTTGTTCAGAAAATCGGTCGCGCCGCTGTTGAGCGCCTGTTGCTGCAGCTCGCTACCGGGCTGGCCGGTAATCATGATCATCGGCACCCCGGCGAAGCGTGCCTGCTGGCGCACCAGCGCCAGGAACTGGATACCGCTCATGCCGGGCATCTTGTAGTCGATAAGACACAGGTCCGGTTCGTTCGCCTCGCACCACGCGGCCGCCTCCCACGGTGAGGTAAACGCGACCGTGCGCACCCCCGGCAAGTGGCGCTTGATGGTTTCCTCGATCAGCAGGACGTTGTCCGGCTCGTCGTCCAGCACCAGGATTGTCTGCGCCATGCGTTGTGAACCTGTTCTTTAAGTGGAACAAGCTACAAGTTTCATGCCAGAAAAATCCCTGCGGCCGGCCAGCCGCAGGAACCCGGAAACAGGGCTGTGAAAACCAGGGAATTCAAAAAAACAACAAGGGGTTACCGGTACTACCCCATGTTTTGGATGGACCCAGATAAATTGAGGATCGAACCATAAATTGAGCATCGTGAGCCGTGATTCGCCACTGGCTGTGCCGCAGCGCGGCAGGCACGGGCCCTGCTTCTCGGTCGGACGGCTTCGCCGACGGGGGGCCCGGCCCCTTTCACGGACACGTGTCCCTGGCGCGTCCCGCCTACGACGTCTCCAATCGGCGAAAACGAAAAATGGTGGACCATCTTAACCGAAGCTCGAACCTTTTTTGAGCAGCGCGAGCCGTGATCCGGACGCGCCAGCCGACACCCCCCGCAACCCGCCCGCCAGCCGAAAGGCGCGGCTGTCATGCGGCTTGCAGTAAAAACCCCGCTCCCTCCTGAACGTCGGTCGCGGAGTGGTGCGGCCCTGGGCCGGGCCGC
>CAYJBG010000153.1:0-4614 GCA_964368085.1 uncultured Acidiferrobacterales bacterium
CACTGCGGTACGACAGCCAGGCGAAGAACACCCCCATGCCCATGAGCGTGAACGCGGTCGGAAAACCGAGCATGATCGCCACCACGATCAGCGCCAGCATCAGCAGGCCGAGGTACTCGTTGGTCAGGTTGCCCCAGGGCATGAACATGGCGATGGCGGTCAGGATGATCGCCATGAGCGCAGCACCGAAACGCAATTCTTTTTTCACGACTTCTTCTCCTGCCTGATCACATATTCATCCAGCTTGGCGATGTCCTCGTCCTTGACGTGCACCATCTCCTTGAGCTTGTCGACGTCGACTTCTATGACGTCCGCGATGCGCGAGGGCCACTTGCCGTCACGCAGACAGGTCACGCAGCGGATAATCTCGACGATCCCCTGCAGGAACAGGAACAAGGCCGCGAGCGGGATGATGAACTTGAACGGATAGAGCGGCAACGGCTCGGGACTGAACGTCGTCTCGCGAATCGCGAGCGAGTCGCTGGCATAGTTCCAGCCGGCGTAAGCCATCGCAAAGATGCCGGGGAGGAAAAACAATACATACAGCACGAGATCGATCGCCGCCTGGGTGCGCGGTTCGAAGAATCCGTACAACACGTCACCACGCACATGCCCACCGGCCGCCAGGGTGTAGGCGCCGGCCATCATGAACATCACGCCATAGAGCATGATCTGGGCATCCAGCGCCCAGGCGTGCGGCGTGTTGAGCAGGTAACGGGAAAACACTTCCCAGGAAATCAGGACGGTGAGGCCCACGATCGCCCAGGAAAAAAAGTGGCCGGCGAAAGTGCTTGCCTTGTCGACGAACAACAGGATTTTCTGCATGACTATAGCTCGGGTGGGAAAGCCGCTCCGCGCGTCCGCCGCTCACGCGGCATACACTCCCTCCCTGGAGATAAGAACGACCGTCCGGCGCGAACGCCGGACGGTCGTTTTTTTACTTTAAAGTGCGGACTTAGCCCTTCTTCGCGAAGAAATGGTTATAGGCCATCTTAAAGTCGACCGTCGTGTCGTTCTGCCAGCGGCCGGCGCGCTGCGCGAATCCACGCATCGAGTCGTTGACCTTCTTGAACGTCGGGTTCTCCTTGCTCTTGGCGTCGGCGATCTTGTCCCAGGCCTGGAGCTGGCGTTGCAGGATCTTGTCCGGTGTCTTGTAGAACTTCACGCCCTGCTTCGCGGACATCTCGGCGTAGTCAGTGGAGTAACGCTGGATGGCCTTCCACGACATATCGGCCGAGGCGGCCTCCACGGCGTACTTGATGATGGCCTTGAGCTCGGCCGGCAGGGCATCGTACTTTTTCTTGTTGAACAGGATTTCGAACTGCTCGCCCGACTGGTGGAAGCTCTGCAGCATGCAGACCTTGGACACGTCCGGGAAGCCGAGCAGCCGGTCCGAGGAGGCATTGTTGAACTCGGCGGCATCGAGCAGGCCGCGGTCCATGGCCGGTACGATCTCGCCGCCCGGCAGCGGGTTCACCGCCATGCCCAGGTCCTTGAAGATGTCGATCGACAGGCCCACCGTGCGGTACTTGAGACCCTTCAGGTCTTCGACCTTGGTGACCGGCTTCTTGAACCAGCCGAGCGGCTGGGTCGGCATTGGACCGTAGAGGAACGACTGCACGTCGAGATTCATGGTCTTGTAGATCTCGTCGAGCAGCTCCTTGCCGCCGCCGTAGTAATGCCAGGCGAGCACCATGTTCGGGTCCATGCCGAAGGCCGGGCCCGAGCCCCACAGCGCCAGCGCGGTGTTCTTGCCGTAGTGGTAGGCGACCACGCCGTGGCCGCCGTCGAGCGTACCGCGACTCACCGCATCGAGCAGTTCGAAGGGCTTGACCACCGCACCGGCCGGCAGCACCTCGATCTTGAGGCCGCCGCCGGACATGGCGTTGACCTTGCTGGCGAAGTCGAGCGCGTACTCGTGAAAGATATCCTTGGCCGGCCAAGTCGACTGCCAGCGCATGCTGACCGGCGCGGCCTTGGAGATCATCGGGAAGCCGAGCGTCGCGGCACCGCCCGCCGACGCCGCCGCGGCGGCAAGAAAGTTGCGGCGCGTTACGCTGCGCTTGGGGGTGGCGGCAGTGGTGTCAGTCTTCTTGGTAGTCTTCTTGCTCATTGTGATTGCTCCTCTTGAGGGTGACGAATAGATGTTCAAACTGCATTTTATAATTTCTTTGCACGCCTTTATCAGCAACGCCTATATCAACATACCGGCTGCAATTGCACCAGATGGATTCCGCATGCCGACAACTAAAAACAGAAGAGAATAAGAATATTATTTAATACTGTGTCAGATGGCGGCACGCTGGCCGGTCACACCGCATGCCAGCCAGGGAAAGCACGCTTGCACAAAAATAGCTGTTCTAGTCGAGATAGGCATAGCCAGGCAGCGTCAGGAACTCGGCGAAGCTGTCACTGGTAGTAAGTTCACTGAATACCTGAGCGGCGAGCTCATACTTGCCAAGCGCATACTGTTTCTCGCCGAGCGCGGCGCGTATCCCGGCAAGCACCTCGGGCACGAGTTTGCGAAACAGCTCGATGCTCACCTTGCGTCCATCCTCGAGCACGCCCCGGGGGCTGCGGATCCATTGCCACAACTGCGCGCGCGAAATCTCAGCGGTGGCGGCGTCCTCCATCAGGTGATGGATCGGCACGCAGCCGCTGCCGGCGAGCCACGCTCCCAGGTACTGGATGCCGACATCGATATTGTGCCGCAGGCCTTTCTCGGTGATCGGTTTCTGCGGGCCGAAGGCGAGCAGATCGGCGGCCATGACCTGCACATCCGCACGCTGCTTGTGAATCTGGTTGGGCGTCGTCATCACCGCATCGAACGCAGCACGCGCCGTCTGTATGAGTCCCGGATGCGCCACCCAAGTGCCGTCATGCCCATCCGTCACCTCGCGCTGCTTGTCGGCGCGCACCCGGGCCAGCGCCTCGTCGTTGGCCTTGGGGTCATCCTTGATCGGGATCTGCGCCGCCATGCCGCCCATGGCGTGGGCGCCGCGCCGGTGGCAGGTCTTGATCGCGAGCAGCGAGTAGGCGCGCATGAACGGCGTGGTCATGGTGACGAGCCCGCGGTCGGCCAGCACGAAATCCGGCATGTGACGGAACTTCTTGATGCAGCTGAATATGTAATCCCAGCGCCCGCAGTTGAGTCCGGCCGAGTGGTTGCGCAGTTCGTAAAGAATCTCGTCCATCTCGAAGGCCGCCGGCAGTGTCTCAATCAGGACCGTGGCCTTGATCGTCCCAACGGGAATACCGAGCACCTGCTGGGCGCGCACGAACACATCGTTCCACAAGCGTGCCTCAAGGTGGCTCTCCATCTTCGGCAGATAGAAATACGGCCCGCTGCCACGCTCGATCAGCGCCCTGGCGTTGTGGAAGAAATAAAGCCCGAAGTCGAACAGGCTGCCGGACATGAGTTGCGCATCGACGAGCACATGCTTTTCCGGCAAGTGCCAGCCACGCGGGCGCACGAACAGCACAGCGGTCTGGCCCTTGAGCTGGTAGACCTTGGCGTCGAGGCCTGCGAAGTCGATGGTGCGTCGCACCGCGTCGCGCAGGTTGATCTGTCCCTGAACAAGGTTGTCCCAGGTCGGCGTGAGCGAGTCTTCGAAGTCCGCCATGAACACGTTGGCGCCGGAGTTGAGCGCGTTGATGATCATCTTGCGCTCGACCGGGCCGGTGATCTCCACGCGCCGGTCCTGCAACTCCTGGGGCAGTCCGGAAACAACCCAGTCTGCCGCGCGCACGGACGCGGTATCAGGCAGGAAATCCGGCAGCTTGCCAGAATCGAATTCGGCCTGACGCTCGGCGCGCCGGTGCAACAGCTGGTCGCGGCGCGCCCCGAACTCGCGTTGCAGTGCGACGACAAACGCGAGCGCATCCGGTGTGAGGATTTTGGCGAATTCCGGGGAATCGGGCGCAAGAACGGCGGCGCCCTCGGGGCAAGCTGGCATATCAACAACCCTGGTCATGTCGGCCTTCTCTGCCACGGGGGCAAATACCGACGGTCTGGGTGCGTAGGCTAAACTGCCTGCGGGTGGACTGCAATGTGCAGCGCGTCGAGCGGGAAACCCGCGCCTGTGGGGACTGTGGTTTCCACTATGCGAATTTCCTTCCGTACAAGAACAAAAATCTCCGCAGCGACCTGCGGTGGGCAGCAGGTTCAGACAATGAGCTGTTTGCCTGACCCGCCTGGGACTTCACGTACCAGGCGCGGAACGAGATAGCCGGGAAGGCGGGCATTCAGGCCAGCCATGAGTTGGCGCGCGACGTCTTCGCTGACATCAAAATGCGCCGCACCCTGAACGCGATCGAGCAGATGCAGGTAGTAAGGGAGCACGCCCGCGGCAAACAGGGCTTCACTCAAGTGCGTGAGTGCTGTCACGCTTTCGTTCACCCCGCGCAGCAGCACGGATTGATTCAGGAGATGAAACCCGCTTTCAGCCAGGCGCGCGCAGGCCTGCTGCACCGACGCGTCGATTTCCTGTGCATGGTTGGCGTGAATGACCACCACGACGCGCAGACGCGTTCCGGCCAGCGCGTCGCAGAGCGATGGTGTCACACGCTCCGGCAGCACCACCGGCAGGCGCGAGTGCAGCCGCAGGCGGGTGA
>CAYJBG010000154.1:0-4604 GCA_964368085.1 uncultured Acidiferrobacterales bacterium
CATGGGTAACGAGATTTTGATGGTGGTCGATGCGGTGTCGCGCGAGAAGGGCGTGGAGCGCGATATTATTTTCGCGGCGCTCGAGGCGGCGCTCGCCACCGCCACGCGCAAGCGCCACAAGGGCGACATCGACGTGCGCGTCGCCATTCACCGCGACAACGGCGAATACGACACCTTCCGCCGCTGGGAAGTGCTGGACGACGAGTCCGAGGCTTACGAGTTCACGGATCGCCAGATCCTGCTGAGCTACGCGCGCCAGACGCACCCCGATATCCAGGTCGGCGAATTCGTCGAAGAGCCGATTGCGCCGGTCGAGTTCGGGCGCATCGCCGCGCAGGCCGCCAAGCAGGTGATCGTGCAGAAGGTGCGCGAGGCCGAGCGCGAACAGATCGTCAACCAGTACAAGGACCGCAAGGGCACGCTGGTCACCGGCGTGGTCAAGCGCATGGAGCGCGGCGAAGTCATCGTCGATCTTGGCAGCGCCGAGGCGCTTTTACCGAAGACCGCCATGATCCCGCACGAGGGTCTGCGCCCCGGCGATCGCATCCGCGCCTATCTCGAAGACGTGTATTCCACGCCGCGCGGCCCGCAGTTGTTCCTGTCGCGCAACGCGCCGCAACTCCTGATTGAGCTGTTCAAGCTCGAGGTGCCGGAGGCGGGCGACAATCTCATACTGATTCACGGTGCCGCGCGCGACCCGGGCCTGCGCGCCAAGATCGCGGTCAGTTCCAAGGATCCGCGCATCGACCCGATCGGCGCCTGTGTCGGCATGCGCGGCATGCGCGTGCAAAGCGTGTCCAACGAACTGGCCGGCGAGCGCGTGGACATTATTCATTTCTCGCCGGACCCGGCGCAGTTCGTGATCAACGCGCTCGCGCCGGCCGAGGTGAAATCGATTGTCGTGGACGAAGAGACGCACAGCATGGACGTGATCGTGGACGAGGCGCAACTGGCGCAGGCCATCGGCCGCGGCGGCCAGAACGTACGTCTCGCCTCCGAGCTCACCGCCTGGGAAATCAACATCATGACCGAACAGGCGGCCGACGAAAAAGGCGCGAACGAGGCCGTGGCCACCCGCCAGATGTTCATGGAACAGCTTGGCGTGGAAGAGCCGGTGGCCGAGGTCCTGGTGCGCGAGGGATTCACCAGCCTGGATGAGATTGCGTACGTGCCCAAGCAGGAGATGCTGGGGATCGAGGAATTCGACGAGGATCTGGTCGAGCAGTTGCGCAACCGTGCGCGCGATGTATTACTCACCAAGGCGATTGCACTCGAGGAGAAGATCGATATGGCCGAGCCGTCCAAGGATCTGCTGGAGATGGAAGGGATGGACGAACACACCGCGCGCCTGCTCGCCAGCCACGGCATCAAGACCATGGAGGAACTGGCCGAGCAGGCGGTGGACGATCTGCTCGAGATCGAGGGCATCGAGGAAGAACGGGCCAGGCAGCTCATCATGACGGCGCGCGCGCCGTGGTTTGCCAACGAGTCTCCGGACTGAAACAGGAAACGTGACGGACATCGACGCATCCCATGGCTGAAACCACCATCAAGGCCTTTGCCACGCAGATCGGTGTATCGCCGGAGCGTCTGCTGACGCAGCTCGACACCGCCGGCGTGAGCGACAAGGGCGTGGACGACTCGCTGACCGACGACGAGAAGATGACCCTGCTCGGTTATCTGCGCACGCACCACGGCGGCGGTGAGGCCGGCACCAAGAAGATCACGCTCAAGCAGAAGTCGGTCAGCCAGATCAAGCAGTCCACGCGCACCGGCCCGGCGCGCACCGTGCAGGTGGAGGTGCGCAAGAAGCGCACCTTCATCAAACGCAGCACCATCGAGGAAGAAGTGGCCGCCGCGGCGGAAGCCACGGCAGTCGCCGAAACTTTGCCGGCCGCCGAAGCCGTTGTCGAAATCCCCGGCGTTCACGAAATCGTGGTTCCGGAGGCGCGTCCCAGCGGACGCGTGGTCGTGCAGGCGCCGATCGGCGCCTCGGTGGCCGAGGATCGCGCACCGGCGGCCAAGCCGGGCGAGGTCAAGCGCGGGCCGGGCGAGAAACCGAAGAAGGGCGACTGGAAGGGCAAGCGCGGCGAGCGACAGGAATTGCGTCTGTCGGATGCGCGCAAAGGCGCTGGCCGGCGTCGCGACCGCTTCGCGCCATCCAGTGCCGCAGTCCAGACCAGCATGTCCGGTCAGCATGGTTTCGCCATGCCGGTCGAGCGCGTCGTGCGCGAGGTGGCGCTGCCCGAGACCCTGACCGTCGCCGAACTGGCCCAGAAGATGTCGGTCAAGTCAGTCGAGGTCATCAAGGTACTCATGAATCTCGGCATGATGGTGACCATCAACCAGGTTATCGACCGTGATACCGCAACCATCGTGGTCGAGGAGATGGGTCACACGCCCAAGGCCGCGAAGGACGCCGGTCCCGAAGCGCTGCTCGGCGACGGCGCCAGTGTGTACGGCGAAGCCGAACCGCGCCCGCCGGTTGTGACCGTCATGGGCCACGTCGATCACGGTAAAACCTCGCTGCTCGACTACATCCGCAAGACCAAGGTGGCGAGCGGCGAAGCCGGTGGCATCACTCAGCATATCGGTGCGTATCACGTGGAGACGCCGCGCGGCGTCGTCACCTTTCTCGATACCCCCGGTCATCAGGCGTTCACCGCCATGCGTGCACGCGGCGCCAAGGCCACTGACATCGTGATTCTGGTGGTGGCGGCCGACGACGGTGTCATGCCGCAGACGATCGAAGCGATTCATCACGCGCGCACCGCCGCGGTGCCGATCATTGTCGCCGTGAACAAGATTGACAAGCCCGAGGCGCAGCTGGAGCGTGTGCGTCAGGAGCTCACCAAGTACGAAGTCGTGCCGGAAGTATGGGGTGGCCACGATATTTTCGTGGACGTCTCGGCCAAGACCGGTACCGGCATCGACAATCTCCTCGAAGCCGTGCTGCTGCAGGCCGAGGTGCTCGAACTCAAGGCGCCCAAGGCCGGTCCGGCCGCGGGTCTCGTCATCGAAGCCCGCATCGACAAGGGCCGTGGCCCCGTGGCGAGCATACTGGTGCAACGCGGCATGCTCAAAAAGGGCGACGTGGTGCTCGCCGGACGCGAGTTCGGCCGCGTGCGCGCCATGTTCGACGAAAAAGGCAAGGCGATCTCCGAGGCCGGGCCGTCGATTCCAGTCGAGGTTCAGGGCCTGTCGGGCGTGCCGAGCGCCGGCGACGAAGTCATTGTGGTGGAGAGCGAACGCAAGGCGCGCGAGATTGCGCTCTATCGCCAGGGCAAGTTCAAGGACACGCAGTTCGCCGCGCGTGCCGCGGCCAAGCTCTCGAATGTGTTCGAGCAGCTGCAAGAAGGGGAGAACACCCTCAATCTCATTATCAAGGCGGACGTGCAGGGCTCGATCGAGGCGCTCACCAAGGCGCTTGAGGAGCTGTCCACCGACGAGGTCAAGGTGCGGGTCATCCACGCCATGGTCGGCCCGATCAACGAGTCGGACGTGAACCTGGCGCGCGCCTCGGCCGCGGTGGTCATCGGTTTCAATGTGCGCGCCGACTCCGGCGCGCGCCGCCTGATCGAGGCCGAAGGCGTGGACGTGCACTATTACAACATCATTTACGAAGCGGTCGAGGAAGTGAAGGCCGCGCTGGTCGGCATGCTCAAGCCGCAGTTCAAGGAAGAGGTTGTTGCCCTGGTCGAGGTGCGCGAGGTGTTCCGCGCGCCCAAGATCGGCGTCATCGCCGGCTGCTACGTGAACGAAGGCACGGTGAAGCGCAATCGCCCGATCCGTGTGCTGCGCGCCAACGTGGTGGTGTTCGAGGGCGAGATCGAATCGCTCAAACGCTTCAAGGACGACGCCTCCGAGGTCAAGTCCGGCCTCGAGTGCGGTATCGGCATCAAGAATTACAGCGATTTCCAGGTCGGCGACCAGATCGAGGTGTTCGAGAAGGTGCAGGTGCAGCGGACGTTGTAATTGTTGAAAACCTGCCGCAAAGGCGCGAAGGACGCAAAGTTCTTTCGAATTGTTGGCTACTGAAAGGCCTCAGGTTGGTCGGCACGCTGAGTGAATTTTTACGGAATCTTTTCCTTCCAAAAATTCTTTGCGTCCTTTGCGTCTTTGCGGCAGATTTTGTCTTTCCGAAGCAGACCAGGCCGTAACCATGCGCAAAGAATCCGGCCGCACCCGCAAGATCGGCGAACTTCTGCAACGCGAGCTGGCGGTGCTGGTTGCGCGTGAACTCAACGATCCGCGTGTCACGCAGGTCACACTCACGGCGGTGGACGTGGCGCCTGATATGTCGCACGCCAAGGTGTTCATCACGCATCTCGGCGGCCAGGAACCGGCGCTGAAGGCGGTGGCGGGGCTTAATCATGCCGCCGGCTTTCTGCAACGCACGCTGCGCGATCGCGTTATCCTGCGCAAAGTGCCGGCGTTGCGCTTCGTGTACGACGAATCGGTCGAGCGCGGCGACAATATCGAGCGCCTGCTGGCGCGCGCGCGCCGCGATCCGGGCGCGGCCGAATGACGCCGCGCCCGCGACCGCCATGGATGGCGGCCGCTTCGGGCTCCTGCCCTCACGCGGCATTACTCCATCCATGGAG
>CAYJBG010000155.1:0-4572 GCA_964368085.1 uncultured Acidiferrobacterales bacterium
AGAATGATTACGATCCGCTGTTTCACCAGCGACCCGAGCATCAAATCCAGCCTGACATTCTTGCGAAAAACCCCCTGGGCCAGAAAGCAGGTGGAAGAATTGTATTTGCGTACTCCACTGAATTAATTTGAGAGAAGCTCTCGAAAATCATCAGGACGAGCAGCTGACCTGAACAGGCCCGACCGAATCCGGTGCAGGCTTGGCATACTGTTCCTGGCCCGCATGTTCGTCGAACGGGGCACGCAAGACGGTCAGCAAGCGCTCGATTTCGGAGTTGTCGCCGTGCTCGGCCTTTTCGATTGCGATCTGCGCCAGGTAATTGCGCAGGACGTACTTGGGGTTGGCAGCCATCATCGCCGGGCGACGTTCGGGGTCGGCCTTGGCGTGTGTGCGTAGCCGGGCGCGGTAGTCCGCAAGCCAGCGATCGAAGCGATCGCGATCGACGAACCGGTCACGCCATGCGGTCAGGGGCCGATCCGTGTCGCGCTCCACATTGCCCAGGGCGCGAAACCACAAGCTGTAGTCGGTATGGCTTTGTTGCATCTGGGCCAGTAGTGCCTGGAGTAATGACAGCGCCTGTTCATCCATTTGCTCGAAGCCGATTTTTTGCGCCATCAAGCGGTGGTAGTGCGCGGTGAAGAGGCCCCAATAGGTTTCCAGCGCGGCCGAGGCTTCATCGACTTCAATGAGCGGCAGCAAAGTCTGCGCCAGGCAACTCAGATTGAACAGTCCGATTTTCGGTTGTCGATCGAAGGCGTAGCGGCCGTGATGGTCGGAATGGTTGCAGATGAAGCCGGGGTTGTAGGCCTCCATGAAGCCGTAGGGCCCGTAGTCGAGCGTTAACCCCAGAATCGACATGTTGTCGGAATTCATCACGCCGTGGGCGAAGCCGACCGCCTGCCATTGCGCCAGCAGGCGCGCCGTGTGCTCCACGACGGCGTGCAGAAATTTCAGATAGCGATCCGGCCGATCGGCAAGCTCAGAGTAATGCTGGCCGATTACGTAATCGGCAAGTGTGCGAATCGAATCGTGCTGGTCGCGGTAGTAGAACACCTCGAACGAACCGAAGCGCACATGCGAGGGCGCAAGCCGGGTAATCATTGCGCCGGTTTCGATTTGCTCGCGATAGACTTCGTCGCTGCTTCCGATCAGGCACAGCGCGCGCGTGGTCGGGATGCCGAGGCCGTGCATGGCCTCGCTGCACAGATACTCGCGGATGCTGGAGCGCAGCACGGCGCGTCCGTCGCCGTCACGGGAATAGGGCGTTTGACCGCTGCCTTTAAGCTGTAGCTCCCATTTTTCGCCGCAGGCGTTGGTCAGCTCGCCCAGAACGATGGCGCGCCCGTCTCCGAGCTGCGGCACGTAGTGGCCGAACTGGTGACCGGCGTACAGCATGGCGATCGGGTCCATGCCCGGCAAACACTGCTTGCCGCTGAACACCTCGACGAACCGCGGGTCGTGTTGCACGGCCGGGTCCAGATCGAGCAACGCCGCGACCTGGGTATTGAAGTGAATCAGCCGCGGCTCGGTCGCGAACGGCGTGGGCGTGATGCGCGCGTAGAAGGCCGGCGGCAAGGCGGCGAAGGAATTGCTGAACGGCAGTGTGTCCAATGAGTGCTTCATGCGAACAACCGGCTTGGCCTCCTCGGGCATTGTAGGATCAAGGCTTTCTCCGATGCCAGGCGAACAGTATAGTCAGACGCGGCATGTGGGCGAGACGGCCGGTCTGATCGGCGTTTGAGCAGTACGGGGATTCGTATGACTCAGCAACGCATCATGTGGTACTTCGCCGATCCCATGTGCTCGTGGTGCTGGGGTTTCGCGCCGGTAGTTAGCGCCATCAAGGCGGCCTACCCGGAACAGCTTGAGATTTCCTTGGTGCTGGGAGGTTTGCGGCCGGGGACGACCGAACCCATAACGGCCGCGTTACGTGGTGAGATCCTGCACCATTGGCACGAGGTGCAACGTCGCACCGGTCAGCCCTTTACCTTCGAGGGCGCGATGCCCGACGGTTTTGTGTACGACACCGAGCCGCCCAGTCGCGCGGTAATCGCCGTGGCCGAGATCGATCCGGAGGAAACCTTTCCTTATCTCAAGTCGGTGCAGGCGGCGTTCTATGCGCACGGGCAGAACGTCACGCAGGCGCAGACGCTGGCGGCGTTGGCGGCGTCGCATCGCATTGCGGCGACGCGGTTTCTGGAACACTTCCACGCCGAAGCGGTGAAACGAAAAACCCGGACGCATTTCCAGCAAGCCCGCGAAGCGGGCATACGCGGATTCCCCTCAGTCGTGCTGCAGAACAAAGCGGGCACCACTCTTTTGACCAGCGGTTATCGCCCGTTCGAGGAGTTGCGGCCGCTGATCGACGCCTGGTTGGCGAGTGCATGAGCCGGGGCCGGACTGAGAAACCGGAGGTTCGGTGCGCATCACACCAAAGACTCGGGAGCGTCGAGAATACGGGGGGTTGGTTGTGTAACGGGACCGCCCATTGCGTTCGCCCCCACCCCAGATTCGCGCTCCGGGGGTGTCTCGGTTGCCTCAAAACAGGCCTATTTCGCCATTGTCCCAGACCGAAAATAATCGTGGCTTTTGGATTCGGCCTGTGTATAGTAGCCGCGTTGCAGTGCACTTCTTGTAGTCAAGTTCGGAAGCCCCTCCATTACTCTTTGGTAGTATCTCCCGCAATTAAGCTTCCAAGAATGAACTGCATACCATCGCATTTCAACCAAATAGAGGAATTTCCGTGATTACAGGAACAGTGAAGTGGTTCAACGACGCCAAGGGTTTCGGCTTTATCACCCCGTCTGACGGCAGCAAGGATGTCTTCGTGCATCACTCTGCCATTCAGGGCAGCGGCTTCAAGTCTCTGGCCGAAGGTCAGAAGGTGCAGTTCACGCTGGAGCAGGGCCCGAAGGGTCCGTCCGCCGCGAACGTCCAGCCGGCCTAAGCGTTAAACACTGCTAGCAGATTGCTAGGAAAGACCCTGCCGCATGGCGGGGTCTTTTTTTAACGAAGTCCTGCTTCTCCGCCCAGACTTTTTTCGCGCCGCCCGCAACGCGGTGACGTGCGCGATTTTGACAGTACACCCTGATTCATTTTCTTCCGGAACCGTATTTTGATTTCCACCGCCAATATCACCATGCAGTTCGGGGCCAAGCCCCTGTTCGAGAACATCTCGGTCAAGTTCGGCAACGGCAACCGTTACGGCCTGATCGGCGCGAACGGCTGCGGCAAGTCGACCTTCATGAAGATATTGGGCGGGGATCTGGCGCAGACCGCGGGCACTGTTTCCATCGACAGCAACGAGCGACTCGGCAAGTTGCGCCAGGACCAATTCGCGTTTGAAAATTACACGGTGCTCGACACCGTCATCATGGGCCACGCCGAGCTGTGGCGCGTGAAGGCCGAGCGCGATCGCATTTACGCCCTGCCGCACATGAGTGAAGCCGACGGCATGAAAGTGGCCGATCTCGAAGTCGAGTTCGCCGAGCTGGACGGGTACACCGCCGAGGCGCGTGCCGGGGAATTGCTGCTCGGCATCGGCATTCCGCTTGAGCAGCATGCCGGCCCGATGAGCGCCGTGGCGCCGGGCTGGAAGCTGCGCGTGTTGCTGGCGCAGGCGTTGTTCGCCGACCCCGAGATTCTGTTGCTGGACGAGCCCACCAACAACCTCGACATCAACACCATTCGCTGGCTGGAAGACGTGCTCAATGCGCGCGGCAGCACCATGGTCATTATTTCGCACGACCGCCACTTTTTGAACAGCGTGTGTACGCACATGGCCGATCTCGACTACGGCGAGTTGCGCGTTTACCCGGGCAATTACGACGAGTACATGACCGCCGCCACGCAAGCGCGCGAACAATTATTGTCCGGCAACGCCCGAAAAAAGGCGCAGATCGCCGAGTTGCAAACTTTCGTCAGCCGTTTCTCCGCCAACGCCTCGAAGGCCAGGCAGGCCACGTCGCGCGCGCGCCAGATTGAAAAAATCAAACTGGATGAGGTGAAGCTGTCGAGCCGGGTGAGCCCGTTTATTCGTTTCGATCAGGACAAGAAGCTCTATCGCCAGGCGATCGAAGCGCAGGCCTTGCACAAAGCGTTCGGCGACAAACCGTTATTTAAAAACCTCAACCTGATGGTCGAAGTCGGCGAACGCGTCGCCGTGATCGGCCCGAACGGCATTGGCAAATCCACCTTGCTGCGCATGCTGGTGGGCGAGCTGACGCCGGACAGCGGCCGGATCAAGATGTCGGAGAACGCCAGCATCGGTTACTTTGCCCAGGATCATGCCGCCGACTTCGCCAGCAAAACGAATCTGTTCGACTGGATGAGCCTGTGGGCGAAACCGGAAGACAATGAGCAATCGATACGCGCCGTGCTCGGCCAGATGCTGTTTTCGCGTGACGAGAGCGAAAAGTCGGTCAAGATCATCTCCGGCGGTGAGCAGGGGCGCATGCTGTTCGGCAAGCTGATGATGCAACGCCCGAACGTGCTGGTGATGGACGAACCCACCAACCACCTGGACATGGAGTCCATCGAGGCCCTTAACCTGGCGCTGGAAAACTATCCCGG
>CAYJBG010000156.1:0-4550 GCA_964368085.1 uncultured Acidiferrobacterales bacterium
CCGCGCGACTGCAAGCTGCACGACGGCCAGCGCGGCGCCTGCTTCGTGCGCCAGAACCTCGGCGGCGAGATGATCCTCACCACCTACGGGCGCTCGTCCGGCTTCTGCATCGACCCGATCGAGAAGAAACCGCTGCACCACTTCTATCCCGGTTCGAGCGTACTGTCGTTCGGCACCGCCGGTTGCAACCTGGCGTGCAAGTTCTGCCAGAACTGGGACATCAGCAAATCGAAGGACATGGACCGGCTGATGGACCAGGCCGCGCCCGACGAGATCGCGCGTGCCGCCGAAGATTCCGGTTGCAAGAGTGTCGCCTTCACCTACAACGACCCGGTGATCTTCGCCGAGTACGCCATGGATACGGCCGACGTCTGCCATGCGCGCGGCATCCAGACCGTGGCCGTGACCGCCGGCTATATCCATGCCGAGGCGCGCCGCGAGTTCTACGCCAAGATCGACGCCGCGAACGTCGACCTCAAGGCGTTCACCGATGAGTTCTACTTCAAGCTCACCGGCGCGCATCTCGCGCCGGTGCTCGACACGCTGCGTTACGTCAAGCACGAGACCAAGACCTGGCTGGAAATCACCACCCTGCTGATCCCCGGCAAAAACGACTCGAACGAAGAGATTGAGGCCATGACACAGTGGGTCGCGCAAGAGCTGGGGTTAGACGTGCCGCTGCACTTCAGCGCTTTTCATCCGGACTACAAAATGATCGACATTCCGGCGACCCCGGCGCAGACCCTCAGCCGCGCGCGCGCCATCGCCCTGCAGGCCGGGCTGCACTACGTCTACACCGGCAACGTGCACGACACCGAGGGTGGCAGCACCTACTGCCCATCGTGCCGCGCGCCGCTCATCGTGCGCGACTGGTACCGGATCGAGGATTATCGCCTGACACCGGACGGCCACTGCCCGGACTGCCAGACGCAGATTGCCGGGCACTTTGAAAAGTTCACCCGCCAGTTCGGCAACCGCCGGATTCCAATTGCCATTCCGCATCACGCGCAGGAGTAACCCGATGCAGACCGATACCGACAAGGAAACGCTAGTTCACATACCAGTCGACGGCGTCACCCTGGAAGGCGCGCTGGCCATTCCCGTGAACGCGCAGGGCCTGGTTCTGTTTGTACACGGCAGCGGTTCGAGCCGCTTCAGCCCGCGCAACAACTTCGTGGCGCGCGAACTGCGCAACGCCGGCCTCGGCACGCTGCTCATCGATCTGCTCACGCGCGTTGAAGACCAGGACTACGAGCGGCGCTTCGATATCCCCCTGCTCACGCAGCGCGTGGCGCGCGTCACCGACTGGCTGCAGACGCAAGCGCAGACGAAGAAACTCACGCTCGGCTACTTTGGCGCCAGTACCGGCGCCGCGGCGGCGCTGCAGGTCGCGGCGGCGCCGGGAAACAAGGTGAACGCCATGGTGTCACGCGGCGGCCGTCCGGATCTGGCCGGCGTGCAGGCACTCGCCCAGGTGCACTGCCCGGTGCTACTGATTGTCGGCGGGCACGACGACATCGTGATCGAACTCAACAAGCAGGCCCATGCCCGGCTCGTCTGCCCGAAGGAACTCGTGATCGTCCCGGGCGCCACGCATCTGTTCGAGGAGCCGGGCACGCTCGAACAGGTTGCGAAACTTGCTGCGGACTGGTTTCACCGTCACCTTAACATCGCGTAGGTTGGGGTGAACGAAGTGAACCCCAACAATGGCGATCGGTTTGGGCCCCGCGTTGGGGTTCGCTACGCTCACCCCAACCTACTTCTGGCTACTTTGGGTGCGGTGCGTGCGGCACGGCGCGCAGCAGCGCAATGACTTCCTCGTCCTCGACCTGCGGAAAATCGGTGTAGAACTGGCCGACCGCCATGAAGTATTCCGGCACTTCGAGACAGACCGTCTCATCGGCGAGCTTCTCCACCTTGCGCAGGGTGTCGGGCGGGGCCACCGGCACGGCGGCGATAAGCCGGGCTGGCTTCCTGGCACGCAGCGCGTGCAGCGCCGATATCATGGTGGCGCCGGTAGCAAGACCGTCGTCCACCACAATCACAATGCGTCCGGCCGGGTCGATTGGCGGACGCGCCGCGGTGTATTGCGCGCGCCGCTGGCGCATCACCTCGAGCTGGCGCTGCTTCTCTTCTTCGATATATACGGCGTCCGCGCCGGCGCTGGCGGCATAGTCGGCGACATACGCCCAACCACTCTCGTCGACGGAGCCGACTGCGAACTCCGGGTTCATGGGCGCGCCCAGCTTGCGTACCAGCACCACGTCCAGCTCGCCGTCCAGCGCATCGGCGAGAATGCGTGCCATGGGCACGGCGCCGCGCGGAATCGCCAGCACCAGCGGATTCTTTCCCTTGTAGACATTCAAACGCTCCGCCAGACGCTGCGCCGCCTCGGCACGGTTGCGAAAGGACATGGCCCCTCCTGGATACAGTGATGTTCTGAGCATGGGGGCGATGCTCCGTCGAGGCAAGCCGGGAGCAAGCATTTTGCTCTGGATTTCGCTAGACTTGCGCGCCAAAATCGACGCAGGATTTCCGCTCGTGACCAGCCCGACCGCGGCCCGCAGCCAACGCCTCGCCCGCCTCCCCGATCTCCTCAAGCAGCGCATCCTGATCCTGGATGGCGCGATGGGCACCATGATCCAGCGTTACAACCTGGACGAGAAAGACTATCGCGGCGAACGCTTTGCCGGCTGGAAGAGCGACCTCAAGGGCAATAACGACCTGCTCACGCTCACTCAGCCGAAGATCATCCGCGACATCCACGCCGCCTATCTCGACGCGGGCGCAGACATCCTGGAGACCAACACCTTCAACTCGCAGTCGATCTCCATGGCCGATTACCACATGGAGGAACTGACCTATGAACTGAACCGCGAGGGTGCGCGACTGGCGCGCGCGACGGCCGATGCGTTTGAAAAAAAAGATCCTCTCCGCCCGCGGTTCGTGGCCGGTGTGCTCGGCCCCACCAATCGCACCGCGTCGCTGTCTCCGGATGTGAACAACCCGGGTTTTCGCAACGTCAGTTTCGACCAGTTGGTCGAGGCGTATACCGAATCGTTGCGCGGTCTGGTCGATGGTGGCGCCGACATTATCATGGTCGAGACCATCTTCGACACGCTGAACGCCAAAGCCGCGCTCTTTGCCATCGACCGGTATTTCGAGCAGCACGGCCTGCGCCTGCCGATCATGATCTCGGGTACGATTACGGACGCGAGCGGTCGCACGCTCTCGGGCCAGACCACCGAGGCGTTCTGGAATTCAGTGGCGCACAGCCAGCCGCTCAGTATTGGTTTGAACTGCGCGTTGGGTGTCACGCAGTTGCGCCAGTACGTCGAGGAACTGGCGCGCGTCGCTAACGTGCAGGTGAGCAGCCACCCGAATGCCGGCCTGCCGAACGAGTTCGGCGGTTACGACGAGTCGCCGGAGTTCATGGCGAAGAATATCCACGAGTGGGCGGGCTCCGGTTTTCTCAACATCGTCGGCGGTTGCTGCGGCACCACGCCCGCGCACATTCAGGCGATTGCGAAAGCCGTGGGCGATATTCGCCCGCGCGATATTCCGAAGATCGAACCACAGTGTCGGCTGGCGGGTCTGGAACCGCTCAACATCGGTCCGGACACCCTGTTCGTGAACGTCGGCGAGCGCACCAACGTCACCGGTTCGGTGGCCTTCAAGAAACTCATCCTCAACAACGAATATGACAAGGCGCTGGACGTTGCCCGCAGTCAGGTCGAGAACGGTGCGCAGATCATCGACATCAACATGGACGAGGCCATGCTCGACGGCGAAACGGCCATGGGCACGTTCATGAGCCTGATCGCCTCGGAGCCGGCGATTGCGCGCGTGCCGGTGATGATCGACTCCAGCAAATGGAGCGTGATTGAGGCCGGCCTCAAGCGCAATCAGGGCAAACCGATCGTGAACTCGATCTCCCTGAAAGAGGGCGAGGAAAAATTCCTGGAACAGGCGCGCACCTGCCGACGCTACGGCGCGGCGGTGGTGGTGATGGCCTTCGACGAAACCGGCCAGGCCGACACCCTTGCGCGCAAGCAGGAAATCTGCGCGCGTACCTACAAGCTGCTCACCGGGAAAGTTGGTTTCCCCGCCGAGGATATTATTTTCGACCCGAATATTTTCGCCATCGCCACCGGCATCGAGGAACACAGCAACTACGCGGTGGACTTCATCGCGGCCACGCGCTGGATCAAACAGAACCTGCCGCACGCGTTGATTTCGGGCGGCGTGTCGAATGTGTCGTTTTCGTTCCGCGGCAACAACCCGGTGCGCGAGGCGATACACTCAGTGTTCCTCTATCACACCATTCAGTCCGGCATGGACATGGGCATCGTCAACGCCGGCGCGCTCACGGTGTACGAAGATATTCCCGCCGACCTGCGCGAGCGCGTGGAAGACGTGGTGCTAAACCGCCGCGCGGATGCGGCTGAAAGGCTGATAGAAATTGCGCCGAAGTACGCCGGCAAGGGCGAGCAGGCCAAGGGGCCGGACCTCGCCTGGCGCGAGAAGCCGGTGACCGAGCGCATCAGCCA
>CAYJBG010000157.1:0-4522 GCA_964368085.1 uncultured Acidiferrobacterales bacterium
TGTGTTGCCGCCGTCGAAATACACCTACCTGCCCAACACCGCCGGTTGCTACAGCTCCGACGACGCGGTGCGCACCTGCCGGCTGGCGCGCGAGCTGCTCGACGGTCACGACCTGGTGAAGCTTGAAGTGCTGGGCGACGAGAAGACGCTTTATCCGGATATCCCGGCTACGCTCGAAGCCGCCGAGATCCTTATTAAGGATGGTTTCAAGGTGATGGTGTATACCAATGACGATCCGATCATGGCCAAGCGCTTCGCGGAAATGGGTTGCGTGGCCGTCATGCCGCTGGCCGCGCCCATCGGCTCGGGTCTCGGTATCCGCAATCCGTACAACATCCGTTTCATCGTCGAAGCGGCGAAGGTGCCGATTATCGTGGACGCCGGTGTCGGCACCGCCAGCGACGCCGCCATCGCCATGGAACTCGGCTGCGACGGCGTGCTCATGAACACCGCCATTGCGGCGGCGCAAAACCCGGTACTCATGGCGAGCGCGATGAAAAAGGCCATCGAGGCCGGGCGCGAGGCGTATCTGGCCGGGCGCATGCCGCGCAAGCAATACGGTTCGCCATCCTCGCCGCTCGGCGGGACATTTTTTTGACATTTCCGTTGTTAACGCAAAGGACGCAAAGGCGCAGAGCGCGCGAAGTATTCCAGTATATTGCCCCAACCCTCTGCGTCCTCTGCGCCTCTGCGTCCTCTGCGTAATTTCCAGAGACTCCCATGACCGATGCGCAATACCCGGGACGCCCGATCCGCAGCTTCGTGCGCCGCGAAGGGCGCATCACCGAGGCGCAGAAGCGTGCCCTTGAAGAACTCCTCCCGCGCTACGGCGTGCCGGAAGACGACGCACCGCTCGACCCCGCCGCGCTCTTCGGACGCGAGGCACCGTTGCATGTGGAGATCGGCTTCGGCAACGGCGAGGTGCTCGCAGCCATGGCGGCGGCGCATCCGCAGAACGACTATCTCGGCATTGAGGTGCATCGCCCGGGTGTCGGCGCGCTGTTGCGCCGGCTTGAGGCCGAGGGGCTCACGAACGTGCGCATCATCGGCGCCGATGCCAGGGATGTTCTCGAACGGCGTATTCCGGATGACGCACTCGATGTTGTCTCTATCTTCTTTCCCGATCCGTGGCCGAAAAAGCGGCATCGCAAACGCCGTCTGGTGCAGCCCGCATTCATGCAGTTGCTGCGACGCAAGCTCAAAATCGGCGGGCGACTCAATCTCGCCACCGACTGGGAAGACTATGCGCAGCACATGCTTGCGGTGTTGTCGGTGGCCGAGGGTTTTGAGAACAGCATGGGCGCGCACCAGTTTGCACCGCGCCCCGCGGCGCGTCCGCCCACCAAATTCGAACGTCGCGGTCAGCGGTTGGGCCACGCCGTCCGGGATATGGTGTTCCGGCGCCTGTCCTGAGGCTGAGAAAGGGGCCCTTGGCCGCTCGACCGCGTGCCGGGCATGGGGTTCGGCCGCTGCCGCCTGCTGTCAGGTTCGCTTTTGGCTTGTTGCTCCCCGGTCTAATTCCCGAGCGTTTTCCGCCAGTTGGCGGCGCGTTCAAACTGGCACGCCGAATGCATCAGCCAGCATAAGGAATAAGACAGACGCCCTTCGAAACCCATGCGAAATTCATCCCGGATGCCCGTTGCGGCGTCACGACCGGAGAGTGTGCATCGCGCCTCCCCGGTGAAGGCGACGCCGCGTCAGACCGCCATTTCGGCGACGGGGCGTTCCCCGATCCTGATCGTCGAATCCTCGGCCACGCTCCAGAATGTGCTGCGGCGTGTGTTGACCGGACGCTATTCGGAACTTGTTTTTTTCCGAAAGCCAGCCGAGGCATTGGAGGTTCTGCGTCGGGGCGCCCCGACGCGCCGCTTCAACGCGATACTCCTGGCGCTGGATATAGTCCCCCAACCGAATACGGACGAACTGCTGACTCTGCTCTGCGCCCCGGACTACATCGATGTCGCGGTCCTGGTCCTGACGCACGCGGCGGAACCGGCCACGGTCGAGTGGACGTCGCGGCGCGCGCGCAGCGCCTATCTGATGTGGCGCGAGTTCACCGACAGCGCCGATTGCCTCGATAAGCTGCTGGCGCCATCGCCGCAGACCATCGAGGCGAGCGCGCCGGAAGGCGAACCGATCCGCGTCCTGTTCGTGGACGACTCGCGCACGGTGCGCGCTTCCTATGCACGCCTGCTGGCCGCGCAGGGTTACGCGGTCGAAGTCGCCGCACACGCCGGCGAGGCCATGGCGAAGGCGCAGACCCAGACGTTCGATATCGCAATCATCGACTACTTCATGCCGGGCGAGAACGGCGATGTCCTGTGTCAGCGCCTGCGCACTGACCCGCGCACCGCCGGCATGACCACGGCGATCCTCACCGGCACCTATCTCGACGAGGTGATCCAGGACAGCCTCAAGGCCGGCGCAGTCGAGTGCTTGTTCAAGAACGAAGCGCAGGAATTGTTTGTCGCGCGCATCGCCGCCCTGAGCCGCGCGGTGCGCAACCGCAAGTCGACCGAGAGCGAGCGCAGCCGCCTGGCCGGCATCCTCGCCTCGGTCGGCGATGGCGTGTACGGCGTGAATCGCGCGGGTCTGATCACGTTCGTCAATCCGGCGGTACGCCGCATCCTCGGCTACCCGGAGGATGCATTGCTTATCGGCCAGGCGGCGCATCGCCTGTTCCACTATGCACACGGGGATGGGCACGCCAACCCAGAAGACGCCTGCCTGTTGCAGAAGGCCTATGCCAAGGGCGGTGAGCTGCACTCGTGGGAGACGGTGTTCTGGCATCAAGGCGGTACGGCGGTACCGGTGGCGTGCACGGTCTTCCCGTTGCGCATCGACGGCCGGCTGGAAGGTTCGGTGGTCGCGTTCCGCGATGTGTCCGAGCGCCGCGCCCTCGAACAGGAACTCACGTGGCAGGCGAACCACGATCCGCTCACCAAACTCTATAATCGCCGGTACTTCGAAAGACATCTGGAAGAAGAGGTGGAGCGTTGCCGGCGCGGTGGCACCAGCGCGCTCCTCTATCTTGACCTCGACCGCTTCAAGTACATCAATGACATCGCCGGTCACGCCGCCGGTGACCAGCTGCTTGTCGAGATCAGCCAGAAGATGCGTGAGCGCCTGCGTGACGCGGACCTGCTGGCGCGCCTGGGTGGCGACGAATTCGCCATTATCCTGCGCAATGTCGCGGACGACAGCGTGCTGCACACCGCCGAAAGCTTCCGCGAGATTCTCGAGCGCTACACCTTTGCATATGACGGCAGCCAGTACCGCATCTATGGCAGCATCGGCGTGGCGCTCATCGGCTCCGACACCCAGTCTTCCGGCGAGGTGTTGGCGAACGCCGACATCGCTTGCCACCTCGCCAAGAACAAGGGGCGCAATCAGACTCATGTCTACGCGCCGGGCGGTGACGCGAAGCTCGCCATGAACGTCGACCTCGGCTGGTCGGCCCGTCTGCAGCAGGCGTTGAAGAGCGACCGGTTCGTGCTCCACTTTCAGCCGATCGTGCCATTGCGCGGCCTCGACCTGGCAACGCTGCCGGACGAGGGCGAGGCGTTTCCACCCTGCAGCGACAGGCTCCTGGAGGACGGCGTGTTGCATTGCGAGGCGCTGATACGGCTCGACGACGACGCGGGCGTGATTCATCCGAACGTATTCCTGCCGACCGCCGAGCGCTTCGGTCTCATGCCACAGATCGATCTGTGGGTCATTCGTAACGTGATTGCACAACTCGCCGGGCTGCAGCACCTCAGCGTACGCGCGTGCATCTCGGTTAATCTTTCCGGTCACACGCTCGTTGACGAGCGCGTCGTACCGGAGATAATGGGGCTTCTGGCCAGACACCGGGTGGATCCGGGTTCGCTCATCTTCGAGATTACCGAGACCAACGCCATCGCCAACATCGAGGCGGCGCAGCGCCTGATCGGCGAACTGCGCGAGCACGGTTGCCGCTTCGCCCTGGACGACTTCGGCAGCGGCTTCAGTTCCTTCCACCATCTCAAGCATCTGCCGGTGGACTTCGTCAAGATCGATGGCCAGTTCGTGTGCGGCATGGCTGACAATCCGGCCGATCGTGCGATCGTCATGTCGATCAACGATATCGCGCATTCTCTCGGCAAGCGTACCGTTGCCGAGTTCGTGGAGAACCGCAAGATACTGGAGCTGCTGATCCAGTGTGGTGTGGACTACGCCCAGGGCAACCACATCTCTCCGCCGCGCGCCAACGCCGTGTCGGCGCCTTAAGCGGGGGTAACCGTGCTAAAGGAAACTCTTAGGGCGGGTCAGGGACGGTAACAGGACAAATCGTCGGCGAAGCTGACCGCGCCGGCATAGGCTTTGCGGATCGCCGCCAGCGTTTCTTCTTCCTTGCCCAGGGTGCGGAGCATGCGGTGCGAGAGCACCAGCTGCTTCGATTTGGCGGCCTGCGCGATGTTGCCAATCACCGTTGGTGGCATGTGCAGGCGGAAAAACTGCTCCTGCGTTTGTCCCCGTAGGGACGGCTTCGCGCTCCGCA
>CAYJBG010000158.1:0-4521 GCA_964368085.1 uncultured Acidiferrobacterales bacterium
ATGGCGGTATCCGCTACTCCGGCGACATCGTCAAGGCGATCGCCGCCGGCGCGCATTGCATCATGATCGGCAGCCTGCTGGCCGGCACCGACGAATCGCCCGGACAGATCGAAATCTTTCAGGGCCGTTCCTACAAAATCTATCGCGGCATGGGCTCGCTCGGCGCCATGGGCGAGGGTTCGAGCGACCGCTATTTTCAGGAAGGAGCAAGCGCCGAGAAGCTCGTGCCCGAGGGCGTGGAAGGGCGCGTGCCGTACAAGGGGCCGATGACCAACATCATCCAGCAGCTCATGGGCGGCCTGCGCTCCGGCATGGGGTACACCGGCTCGGCCGATCTGGAAATGCTGCGCACCCGCGGTGAATTCGTACGCATCACCGGCGCCGGCATCCGTGAGTCGCATGTGCACGACGTCGTCGTGACCAAGGAAGCGCCCAATTACCAACGTGAATAGAATCAGGAGCGAGGCGCGAGGGACAAGGGGCGAGGGATTCCGGTGGTTTCGCCCCTTTCGCCTCGCCCCTCGTGTCTGTCGTTATGACTGATCCGCATTCCCAGAAAATTCTCATCCTCGATTTCGGTTCGCAGTTCACCCAGCTGATCGCGCGCCGGGTGCGCGAGGCCGGAGTGTATTGCGAGATCTATCCGTACGACATCACCGATACGGAACTGCGTCAGTTTGCGCCGCGCGGCGTGATCCTTTCCGGCGGCCCGGACTCTGTGACCGAGGCGCAGGCGCCGTGTGCGCCGCAGCAGGTGTTCGAGCTCAAGGTGCCGGTGCTCGGCATCTGCTACGGTCAGCAGACCATGGCCGCCCAGTTGGGCGGGGCAGTACAGGGCTCGGACAAGCGCGAGTTCGGCTACGCACGCGTGCGCATGCGCGGCCATTCGAAATTGTTCAAGGGTATACGTGATGAGGCCGCTGAGAACGGCCATGAATTTCTGCACGTGTGGATGAGCCATGGCGACCGAGTGACCGCGCTGCCACCCGGCTTTAAGGTGATCGCCGAAACCGGCCATGCGCCACTCGCCGGGATTGCCGACGAGTCGCGCGGTTTCTATGGAGTGCAGTTCCATCCTGAAGTTACGCATACCACTCAGGGCACGGCTCTGCTGCAGCGCTTCGTGCACGACATCTGCGGCTGCCAGTCGCTGTGGACGCCCGGCAATATCGTCGCGAGCATGATTGAGAGTGTTCGCAAACAAGTCGGCAAGGACGAGGTGATGCTCGGCCTGTCTGGTGGCGTGGATTCGTCCGTGGCGGCGGCGCTGCTGCATCGCGCGATTGGCACGCAGCTCACTTGCATTTTTGTCGACAACGGCCTGCTGCGGCTCAACGAAGGCGATCAGGTGATGGCGACCTTCGCCGAGCACATGGGCGTGAAGGTGATCCGTGTGGACGCCGAGGAGCGTTTCCTCTCGGCACTCCGGGGCGAAGCCGATCCGGAGGCGAAGCGAAAAATTATCGGTCGTGTGTTCATCGAAGTGTTCGAGGAACAGGCGACCAAGCTCAAAGGCGCAAAATGGCTGGCGCAGGGGACGATCTATCCGGACGTGATCGAGTCCGCGGCCGCGCGCACACGCAAGGCGCACCTCATCAAGTCGCACCACAATGTCGGCGGCCTGCCGGCGCGGATGAAACTCAAACTGCTTGAGCCGCTGCGCGAGTTGTTCAAAGACGAGGTGCGCGTCATTGGCACCGAGCTCGGCCTGCCGCACGCGATGGTCTATCGCCATCCGTTTCCCGGCCCGGGTCTCGGCGTCCGTATTCTAGGCGAGGTAAAGAAAGAGTATGCCGAGTTGTTGCGCAAGGCCGACGCCGTCTTTCTCGAAGAACTTTATCGCAACGATTTATACAACAAGGTGAGTCAGGCGTTCGCCGTGTTTCTGCCGGTGAAGTCGGTGGCGGTGCTGGGCGACGCGCGCGCCTACGATTACGTGGTTGCGTTGCGCGCGGTTGAGACCGTGGACTTCATGACCGCGCGTTGGGCGCACCTGCCGTACGAAGTGTTGGGCACGATTTCCAACCGCATCATCAACGAGGTACGCGGCATCTCACGCGTCGTGTACGACATCTCCGGCAAGCCGCCCGCCACAATTGAATGGGAGTAATGTTTTTAGCGACAGAAATCACAACCCAGAGCGCTGCCTGTAGGTTGTCCTCTGGTGGTAACGCAGAGAGCGCAGAGGCGCAAAGAGCGCAAAGATATGCTTGGTTTAAACCCTAAAACGTTTTTCTCTGCGTACTTTGCGCCTCTGCGTCCTCTGCGCTGTTCCCAGAGGGCATGAACCTGGAACTCCCGGATGTCGCTTTCATGCAGCGCGCGTTAGAACTCGCGCTTCGCGCCGAGAACGAGGGTGAAGTACCGGTCGGTGCGCTCGTGGTCTTGAACGGCGAGATCGTCGGCGAAGGCTGGAACCGGTCGATTGGAAACCATGACCCAACGGCGCACGCCGAGATTGTCGCCCTGCGCGTCGCCGCCGTGAAGCTCGGCAACTATCGCCTGACCGGCACCACCCTGTATGTCACGCTTGAACCCTGTCCGATGTGCGCCGGTGCGATAGTGCATGCACGGGTGGCGCGCGTGGTGTACGGCGCGCACGACCCGCTTGCCGGTTCGGCCGGAAGTGTTTTCAACCTGCTCGATTCGCCCGCGTTCAATCACCGTGTACAAGTCGAGCGCGACGTGCTCGCCGAGGAGTGCGGTTTGCGTCTCAAGACATTCTTTCAGACGCGGCGTTCGCGCAGTGGGCAGTAACGCGCGCGGGGCACAGGGCTTGCCTAAGGAACCTCTAATTAACTATCATTTGCCGCAAAGACGCAAAGGACGCAAAGAAAAACATGAGTTTTTATCTAGAAAACCTTTGCGTCCTTGTGCCGCAGAGGATGTGCCAATGCCGCGGAGCGCATGGATGCGCGTGAGCGGCCGTCTTTGCGGCGAAAAATATTATTTTTGGAATTATTCAGAACTTCCCTAAAGCGCCGGGGCCCGCAAACGCAAGGCATCGTTGTCGTTACGCGTCCGGGATTCGTCGTCATTCTTTTTCAGCACCTCGTAGTAACTGCGGATGCGGTCCACAAACTGCACCGGCTCGTAGCCGCGCGCATAGCCATGCCGGGTTTTGCTGTACCAGCTGCTCTTCGCGAGCAACGGCAGGCGTTCTTTCAAATCGATCCACCGGTCCGGGTCGGCGCCCTGTGATTGGGCAATGATGCGCGCGTCTTCCACGTGGTTGATCCCGACGTTGTACGAGGCGAGCGCCATCCAGGTGCGATCCGGTTCAAGGATGCGCGCCGGGAGACGATCCTTAAGTGTGCGCAGGTAGACGGCGCCGCCGTGCACGCTCTGGTGAACATCCAGCCGATTGCCGATGCCGAGATGCTGGGCAGTGGTCTCGGTGAGCATCATGATGCCGCGCACCCCGGTCGGTGAAACCGCGGCCGGGTTCCAGTAGGATTCCTGGTAGCTCAGCGCGGCGAGCAGACGCCAGTCAAGTGCATTGCGGCGCGCCGCTTCCACGAACAGCGGCTTGTAGCGTGGCAGCTCGCCGTCGATTTTTTGCAGGAACGCGGCGATGTTGATCGGATTGAATCGATGCGCGTCGCCGTAATGGCGTTCGAGAAGATGATTGATTTCGTTCGTGCCGCGCAGGGTTTCGATGAAGCGCTCCGCCTCCTGAAAGAGGCTGTCGTCGCTGCCCGGCGGGAACGCCCAGGCGAGTTTGTCCGGATCGCCGAGGGTGAAGGCGACACGCAGGTCGGGATTGAATTGGCGGCTGACCGCGAGAATGTTCGAATCGGCAATGGTGATTTCCGTCAGCCCTTCCTGCACTTGCTGCAGCAGTTCTTCGGTCTCCAGATTGTTCACGGTGACCCAGACCAGTTTCGGGTGGCGCCGTTTGAGTTGTTCCAGACGCTCGATATAGCTGGTACCGGCGACTACCTCGATATGCCTTTTGATCAGCCCGCGCACATCTTTGGGCGCGGCGGCCCGGGCGTGGTGGACAACCTCCTGGCGGATGATCTGGTAGTGGGGTGTGAAGCGCACCTGCTCGGCGCGCTGGGGCGTGACCGTCAGGCCGGCGGCGGCGAAATCCGCTTCGCCGCGCGCGATCATCGGCAGGATGTCGCCGAAACGCTGCACGCTTTTCATGCGCAGGCCGACACCGAGTCGTTCGGCGAAGGCGTGCGCCAGATCGTATTCGAAGCCGGTCGGGCCTTCCGGCCCTTCATAGTACGTCGTGGGGCTGTTGCGCGTGAGCACGACGATTTCGCCGGCGCGTTTCACGGCATCAAGCCGGTTGTACTCGACATCGACCTGCGCGCAGGCGCCGAGCAGCAGGCAGGCCGCGGCCAGGCTGCCGCGCGCGGCCATCGCCAAGGGAACCCCCGCTGTTTGCGGCATGCCGTCAAGTATAACGCACAGCGGTTGTGTCGCCGTCCGTCCCCACGTTATGCTGGGCGCCTCCGGAGAGGTACCGAAGCGGTCACAACGGCGCCGACTCGAAATCGGATGGGCGGA
>CAYJBG010000159.1:0-4508 GCA_964368085.1 uncultured Acidiferrobacterales bacterium
CTCGATGTCGTGATTCTCGACAAGAAAACCTTTCCGCGCGACAAGACCTGCGCCGGCTGGATCACGCCGGCCGTGGTCGACACCCTCAAACTCGACACCGCTGCCTATGCACGCGGCCGCGTCTTCCAGCCGATCCGGCGCTTTGTAACCGGCACCATCGGGGATAAGGAAGTCCATACCGAGTACGACTCGACGGTGAGCTACGGCATTCGCCGTTTCGAGTTCGACGATTACCTGCTTCAACGCTGCGGCGCGCGCGTGGTACTGGGCGAGCCGCTCAAGAGTCTGAAGCACGAGGGCGATGGCTGGGTCGTGAATGACAAGCTCCACGCGCCGCTGGTGGTGGGCGCCGGCGGGCACTTCTGCCCGGTGGCGCGCTATCTCGGCGCCAACCTCGGGGCCGACGAACAGATTGTCGCCGCGCAGGAAATAGAATTCGAAATGAGCGCGGCGCAAGTGCGCGCCTGCAAGGTGGCCGAGGACCGCCCTGAACTTTATTTCTGCGACGACCTCAAGGGCTACGGCTGGATATTCCGCAAGGGCAACTTCCTCAACATCGGCCTGGGACGCGAAGACAACCACAAGCTCGCCGAACATGTCAGCGCGTTCTGCGAACGCCTCAAGCAGCAGGGCCGCATTCCCTCCGACACCCCGACGAAGTTTCACGGACACGCCTACCTGCTCTACCCGTACGCGCCGCGCCAGCTGGTGGACGACGGCCTGCTGCTCATCGGCGACGCCGCCGGTCTCGCCTATCCGCAGAGCGGCGAAGGCATCCGCCCGGCCATCGAGTCCGCCATTCTCGCCGCCGACACCATCCTCGCCGCGCGCGCCAACCCTGCCGTGAGCCCGTCGAACCGGTACCGGCGCGCGCAACTCGAACCCTATGTCGCGCAACTCACCGCGCGCTTCGGCAAGCGCCTGCAAGGCGCAACCCCAACCGCGCCCGGGCCCCGCATGCAACGCTTCAAGCAGACGCTGGCGCACTGGCTGCTGCGCCGCGAGTGGTTTGCCCGCCATGTGGTGATCGACCGCTGGTTCCTGCACCGCCAGCAGCCGTTGCTGCCGTCCTGAAACTTACCGGTTGTTGCGACTGACCTGAGCGCAGGTTCGCTTGCGTGGTGTGATGGGATTAAAAATGTTAACGCTCTGATTTTATTTACATGCAGTTTTTATTACGTCCAAAATGACGCATTTCAACCTATCGTTTGGGACGTCGAATTGTAGTTAGGTTATACAAACAAACATTGAGTAGGGTTCTCTATGGGATGGATTGCCGATTTATTGAAAGAAGTTCCGTCTGCTGCGCGCTACAAGACGGAGCTTGAGGAGCTTGCGGCCGAGCACGAAGCGTTAAAGCAGGAAAACGCATCGCTAAAGAGTGCTCTTGAAAAGGCGAATGCTGAGCTTGCCGCATTACGGCCCGGCGCCGGCGGAGATCTTGGGCCGGAAAAAGAAAAAATCTTGCGGCTTTTGTCCGAAAGGGAACGCCTGTCTCCACAGGCTATTGCTTCTGCTTGTGGTATGGGTGTGGAGCTTGCCAATTTCCATCTGGAGGAGCTTTTTGACAGCGACCACGTGACCAATGTTCTTGTTATGGGTGAAGGGGCGTACTACTTCCTCGACCAAAAAGGGAGGCGGTATCTGGTCACTAGGGGCTTACTTAAGTGACCCTGAACCTAACTTTGTTTTCAACCGGACGCGGTGATACGGCGCACCGTTTCCTGTGGTCTCTTGGCCCGCGCCGGTTAAAACAGCGTTAGAGCACACAAACGCGATGGCATACGACAAGAAACACTTCCTCGACCTGTTGCTTGAATACAGGTCAGACGAAGCGAAGAAGGCGCGGCGCAATGTCAGCGTCATCGCCTTTGTGATTATCTCTGCTTGGTGTCTTAATCTCCATCTCTCGAGCATGAGTGTGCTTGGGATGAACGTTTCAGGTGCATCAGAAATTCCTGTTCTTGCTATCACTTTTGTCCTTCTAGTGTACTGGTTTGGAATGTTCTTGCTCGCTTGGCTGCAAGACTCCGAGATTCAAAAGGAACGCTCGCTGATTCTCGATGAGCAGGTAACGTCTCTACTGAACCGACTAGAGGTGATAGAAAAAGCGAAGAAAGAGTTGCCTAGCTTCTGGTCAGTCCAGCACCCCGATCACAGCGAAGTGCAAGCATCTGTCGGTGCGTACAAGCTTCAGCAGCAACGAACGAAGCGCGCGCTTCTAGCCGTAACATGGATGAGGCGCATGGAGTTTTATGTGCCTCTGGTCTTAACTGGGGCTGCCATGTTGGTGCTCCTCAAGATGGTCTACGATGCACTCTAACTGCTGGCTCGTGCGGACGCCGGGGACAACGCGCCATCTTTCCTGACACTTTTGTGGCCGGTGCCGCACACCCGGAACGTTAGCCGCAAAAAACCGCTCACACTTGACGTGTATGTACATAGTGCATATAGTCTCTCAGTGCGCTTCCAATTCGATCCTACAAAGTCCGCGAGTAACCTGAAGAAACACGGAGTGTCCTTCGTGGACTCCGAAGGTGTGTTTTACGACCCGCTGGCGATCCATCAACTGGACCCCGATTCAGATGATGAAGAACGGTTTATTGCGGTTGGGGTGGGTAGCGCTGGAATAATCTTGATTGTTATCTACACGCTTCGTGGCGAGGAAATCCGGATCATATCGGCTCGTCATGCCACGCGACCTGAGGTGAAAAGCTATGAGAACTGATTACGATTTTTCGAAAGGGAAACGAGGCGCCCTGATCCCCACGAAGGGCAAGACTCGCATCACAATCTATATCGACGATTCCATACTGAATGAGTTTCGATCCCGTGCTGAACGCCTCGGCGCCGGCTATCAGACGATGATGAATGAGGCTTTAAGGGCGTTCTTGGAAAAGAATGAGCAACCTGTTACCGCCGCCATATTGCGCCAAATTATCCGAGAAGAACTTCCAGAGAAATCGCGGCAAACACGTCGCTCCACCGGACGCGCAAAAACGGCACGCCGGTGAACTCGGCGTTAGATTCCGCTATGCCTCGTCGCAAAGTACGACGATTTTATCTTCCTGACGGGAGCGGCACGATCACCGCTTCCGACTTCGGTGTGCGGCGTGGAGGAGTCGTTGGGTTTCGCTTCGCTCACCATCCCTACAGGCTATTGACCTCGAATTGCGCGCAACTTCCTGCACGCTGCTTGCAGGGTGGCGGTGTGTCTTTCGTTCCGCTGTTTTAGCCAGATTGCCGCGAAACGCGCTCCGGTGTGCGTTGTTGAATCGATATCCGGCCCATTCGCAATCAAGATGCCGCATAGGCCATCGCATAGCAGCGCGGTCCAAGCCCTCGTCTCCGAGAGGTCATCCTGGAGGCTGAGTAGTGTATGTTGTAGCTCTTCAAGCGTGTCTGCTGTTCGCGTGTGCGTAATTCGCTGCCGGCCTGCCTTTTCCATTGTTCCTCCCTGCGCGCATGACGAATCATTGAGGTCTATCTTGTGCCATAAAGGATACCGGTCCTGGAGCTTGCTGTCTGTCTCACGTTGTGAGACGGTTAAGTGTGGATTTGTCGAGGACCGTCAGCGACTTTTTAATGCCGCAGCGGGGAATTATCTCGACCCTTCCACCTGGGCTCGCCAGATTATTTTGAAGGCGACTGAGAGTTGGGAAAAAAGGCAAAAGGGCGCGACCGAAAAGGCCGGTTCGGCAAGCAAGCGTAAGAGTAGCAAGCGTAGCCCGCATGGAGCGTAGCGTAATGCGGGATCAGTCGCGCTTGTGAAACCCGGATTCCGCTGCGCTCCATCCAGGCTACAAAAATGGGAATCGCGGATTCCGGTTGCAACCGGAATTGCGAGCAAGCGTAGCCCGGATGCAGCGAAGCGAAATCCGGGGCAATGGAATGATCAACACATCAGGGATCGAACGGATCGTCATTACCCATGGTTCTTTATCGACGTAACCGCGTTGCCGGCGGGACATACTTCTTCACGGTTACCCTGAGAGATCGCACCAGCGCGCTGTTGGTGGACCGGATCGATCAACTGCGTGAAGCGTTCCGGGAGACAAAACGCGCGCGTCCGTTTCATATCGAGGCAATGGTGGTGTTGCCGGAGCATCTGCACGCCATCTGGACGCTGCCACCGGATGATGACGACTATTCCGGACGCTGGCGCGCGATCAAGGCGAGGTTCACGCGATCGTTGGTCCAGAGCAAGGTTGGCATTCGGCGTAATCCAAAGGGTGAATACAATCTATGGCAGCGGCGTTTCTGGGAACACACGCTGCGAGATGAGGCGGACCTCAGGCGGCATGTCGAATACATCCACTTCAACCCGGTAAAGCATGGTTGGGTGACACGCGTCAGGGACTGGCCGCATTCGACGTTTCACCGTTACGTTCGCGCAGGTGTCTATCCGCTCGATTGGGCGGGAGATAGCGTGGATGCAACTCTTATGGGCCATGGTGAATAGATTCCCGGATTCCGCTTCGCTCCATCCGGGCTACATTTATTGAATT
>CAYJBG010000160.1:0-4493 GCA_964368085.1 uncultured Acidiferrobacterales bacterium
ATCCACCTGCGCGGCTATGCGCAGAAAAATCCGAAGGAAGAGTACAAGCGCGAGGCCTTCCATCTGTTCTCCGACATGCTCGATCGCATCAAGCATGAAGTGATCAGCCTCATTACGCGCGTGCAGATCCGCGAGGAACAGGATGTCGCGGCGATCGAGGCGCAGCGCCAGGCGCCTTCGCAGGTACGCTACGAACACCCGTCCGCGGGCGGCAGCGAGGCCGAGGCCGAGTCGGCCGATATCCAGACCGTGGTGCGAAATGCCCCTAAGATCGGTCGCAACGCGCCTTGCCCGTGCGGTTCGGGCAAGAAGTACAAACAGTGTCACGGCAAACTGGAGTAAAAGCAGGGACGAGGGGCGAGGGGCGAGGGGCGAGGGAAAAGTGGCGAGGATCGATGTCATACGTTACGCTCATTTACTCTCGTATCTCGTCCCTCGCCCCTGACTTGTGATATGGCCGTCAATCTCCCGCCTTTGCCCGAACTCCATCCGGTCGCCGGCATCCGTCTCGGCACCACCCGGGCGCAGGTCCGCAAGCATAATCGGCGCGATCTGGTGGTGATCGAGTGCGCCCCGGGCACCCTGGCCGCGGCGGTATTCACGAAAAATCGTTTCTGCGCCGCGCCGGTCACGGTGGCGCGTGCGCATCTCGCGCAGGCCGCGCCCCGGGCGCTGGTCATCAACACGGGTTTCGCCAACGCCGGCACCGGAGCGGAGGGACTGGACGATACGCGTCGCAGTTGTGCGGCACTGGCGACAGCCATGGGTTGCGCCGCGCATGAGGTGTTGCCATTTTCCACCGGCGTCATCGGCGAGCGCTTGCCGGTGGAACGAATCATTGCCGGTCTGCCGGGTTGCCTCGGTGCCTTGAGTGAACGCGGTTGGGAAGAAGCCGCGCACGGCATCATGACCACGGACACTTTGCCCAAAGGCAGTTCACGGCGCGTGTCGATTGACGGCAAGACCGTGACCGTGACCGGAATTGCCAAGGGCGCCGGCATGATCTGTCCGAACATGGCGACCCTGCTGGCTTTTGTCGCCACGGACGCCGCCGTGCCGCGCGCCATCCTGCAACAAGCCTTAAGCGCCGCGGCGGATGAGAGTTTTAACCGCATCAGTGTGGATGGCGATACCTCGACTAACGACGCCTGCGTGCTGCTCGCCACCGGAAAGTCCGGCGTCGAGATCCGCGCCGCGCAGGGCGCCACCCACGAAGCGTTCTACGACGCTGTGCGCGGCGTGCTCGCCGAGCTCGCGCAGGCCATCGTGCGCGACGCCGAAGGCGCCACCAAGTTCATCTCCATCGACGTCGTCCAGGGCGCAAGCCAGGCCGATTGCCTCGAAGTCGCGTACACCATTGCGCACTCGCCGCTGGTCAAGACCGCGTTCTTCGCGAGCGACCCGAACTGGGGACGCATCCTGGCGGCGGTCGGCCGGGCGCGCATCCCGCAACTGCACGTGGACCGGGTGGCCATTCATCTTGACGACGTGTGTATTGTGCGCAACGGCGCGCGCGCCCCGGAGTACCGCGAGGCGCAGGGCCAGGCCGTCATGGCCAGGGACGAGATCCGCGTGCGCGTCGATCTCGGCAACGGCACGGCCAGCGCGCGCCTGTGGACCTGCGACCTGTCGCAGGACTACGTGCGTATCAATGCCGAGTACCGCAGTTGACGTGATACCGGTCGCCGTCGGCATTCTGGAGGACGCACAGCACCGCATTCTCGTTGCCCGCCGGCCGGACGACAAGCATCAGGGCGGCAAGTGGGAATTTCCCGGCGGCAAGATCCACGCCGGTGAGGCGATGCCCGCTGCGCTGGCGCGAGAGCTGCACGAGGAGTTGGGCATCACCCTGCGCGCCGCATGTCCCTTGCTGCGCGTGCGCCACGCCTATCTCGACAAGACCGTGTTGCTCGATGTCTGGCGGGTGACGGATTACGCAGGCGCGCCGCACGGCCGTGAAGGTCAGCCGCTGCGCTGGACTGCAGCGGCGGAGCTCGAACGCCTCGACCTTCCCGATGCGGATTTGCCGATCGTGCGTGCCTTGCAGTTGCCGCCACTTTATCTTATTACCGACAGCCGTCGTTACGGCAAGACCGGAATGCTTGTGCTCATTGAGCGTGCGCTGCGCGCCGGCGCACGCCTCGTGCAGCTGCGCGAACCGCAGATGTCCCAGGAGGAATACGTGGACTATGCGCGCACCGTGATCGCGTTGGGGCATAAATACGGCGCACGCGTGCTGCTCAATGCCGATCCGGCCCTGGTCGAGGTCTGTGGCGCAGCCGGGGTGCATCTCGACAGCCGTCGGCTCATGGCGTTGGCGGGGCAACCGCTGTCGCCAGCGTATCGAATCGCCGCTTCCTGCCATAATGAAGTGGAGCTGACGCAGGCAGCGCGCGTGAATGCGGACTTTGCGTTGCTGTCGCCAGTACGCGCGACGGTCTCGCATCCGGGTATGGAGCCGCTTGGTTGGGAGCAGTTCGCGCGCCTGCGGATGTGTTCCGATGTGCCGGTCTACGCGCTGGGAGGCATGCAACCTGAGCATCTGTCCGAGGCGCGCCGCAGGGGGGCGCACGGCCTGGCCATGATTGGCGGTATCTGGGAAGCGCCGTCGATCGAGGAAGCCGTGGAGAAGATGTTGCGCTAGCGACCGCCGGGCTTTTCCGCGGCCAGGGCGAGATATTTCCGGTGCAGTGCGTCAACCTGTGCCTTGAGCGCCGCCAGATCGCCGCTGTTGCGAATGCAGTCGTCAGCCGTCTTCAGGCGCAGTGCGCGATCCACCTGTGCGCCAAGGATCGCACGGATTTCCGCCTCGCTGCGGCCATCGCGCGCCATCGCGCGCGCGAGCTGTGTGCGCTCATCGACATCCACCACCAGCACCCGGTCCACCAGGTCCCGTTGACGGGCCTCGATCAGCAGGGGGATGACCAGCAGGCAGTAGGGCGCGGCCAGACCCTCTTGCTCGCGCTGCATTTCCGCGCGAATCAACGGGTGCAGAATTTCCTCCAGACGTGCGCGCTCCGCGGGATTGGTGAACACGCGCTGCGCCAGACGCTTGCGATCGATGCCACCGCCGGCAGCGGCAATATCCGGACCCAGCATTTGCACCATCCGCCGCGTGGCGGGCGTGCCCGGAAGGCTGAGCCGGTGCGCGATGACGTCTGCATCGATGACCGGAATGCCGTGTGCGGAGAACAGCGCCGCAACCGTGGATTTTCCGCTGCCGATGCCGCCGGTGAGACCGATGCGCAGCATGCCGGTTTATTTCAGATACGCGTCATTTGCAGGTAGCGGCGCATGATTTCATCGCCCCAGAGCATGGCCACCCAGCCGGCGGCGGCGAGGTAGGGGCCGAACGGCAGGGGTTGGGCGCGATCGCGTCCGCGCAACACGATCAACCCGATGCCGATCAACGCGCCGATCAGGGAAGACAGCAGGATAATGAGCGGCAGGTTCTGCCAGCCAAGCCACGCGCCGAACAGGGCGAGCAGCTTGAAGTCGCCATAACCCATGCCTTCCTTGCCGGTGATGAGCTTGAACAAATGGAACACCAGCCACAGAGACAGGTAGCCGGTCACGGCGCCGATCACGGCATTCGGCAACGGCGTGAACACACTGAACAGGTTGAGCAGCAGCCCCGCCCACAGAAACGGCAGCACCATGACGTCCGGCAGGAGCTGGTGGTCGATATCGATAAAGGACAGAGCGATCAGAACCCAGGTGAGCGCAATCGCCGCGAACGCCGTTACGCCGAAACCGAAATGCCAGGACGTGGCCGCCGCCAGTGCCGCCGAGAGCAGTTCGACGAATGGGTAGCGCCGGCTGATCGGTTTCCGGCATGCCGAGCACTTTCCGCGCAGCCACAGGAAACTCAGGATTGGAATATTTTCCAGCGCGCTGATGGCGTGATTGCAATGCGGACAGCGTGAACGGGGTGTGACCAGGTTGAACTTCTCGCCCACAGTGTCCGGCGGCTGCCCGGCCAACTCCTGGCAATCGCGCCGCCAGTGACGCATGAGCACAATCGGTGTGCGGTGGATCACCACATTGAGGAAGCTGCCGACGATCAGCCCCAGGACCGCCGAGAGCAGACCGAAAGCAATGGGGCTTGTCTGAAACAGTGCAAGCAACGTCATGGCTCAGAATGAACCCGTGGGGACATACGGGCCTGGCCCGGCGGAATCAGACGACCGCCGCGAGCTTGAAGATCGGCAGGTACATGGCGATCACCAGCCCGCCGATCACGACGCCCAGGAAGGCCATGATCATGGGCTCGATGAGGCTGCTCAGCGATTCGACCGCATCGTCCACTTCCTGTTCGTAGAAGTCCGCCACCTTGCCGAGCATTTTGTCGAGCTCGCCGGATTCCTCGCCGATGGCCACCATCTGCACAACCATGTTGGGGAACAGGCCGGTATGCTCCATGGCCACGCGCAGGTGGGTGCCGGTGGTGACTTCGTTCTTGATGGCCATGACGCCTTCGTAGTAGACGCGGT
>CAYJBG010000161.1:0-4484 GCA_964368085.1 uncultured Acidiferrobacterales bacterium
AGCGGACGGATGCCCCGTCCGTCACGCCGTCCATGCGCATCGCCATGCAGGACCTTGGGTTGGAACAACTCGTCGTGCTCTACCCCGGCAAGAAACGCTACACACTGGCGGAGCACATCACGGTGCTGCCGCTCGGTGTCGTCGCGTCCGCCGGCGCGGATGAAATCTTTCCGATCCGGCATCGCGCGCGCGGACGACCGATGCGAAAGTAGCCATCCCGTATCAGACCTTTCCCCGCCTCACCAAGCTCCGGAATATCGGCGATACGCGCGGCGCGGGGATTCTGGAGATCATTCTGCGCGACGAGACCGGGCATGTGCATGCGGGCAACCGCTGGCATGAATGCTTCCGTGCGCAGCGTGGCGCCGAACCTATTGAGCTTTACAGAACAGCTTGACGCCTTCCCCTCTCCCCAGCCCCTCTCCCCCAAGGGGAGAGGGGTGTCTCGCCTCACCCCTTGTGGGAGAGGCCGCGCGCTGCGCGGGAGAGGGGGCGGGTGGTTGAGGCGATGGCTGTCAAGTCATTACACAAACGTCAATAATAGAAGAATTCCAGAAATTACCGAGGGAATACAGTGCCTCCAGACCCCGCCCGCCTTTTCATAAAGAAGCGCGGCGGGCAGCGGAGTTTAGTGAGCAGGAGTTGCGCTATCTATTTGGAGTCCGGCGGCGGCTGACGAAACAACACCATCATATTATCCCGCGCTAATATTCCCCGATATCCCTTGACGTTCATTTTCGCCTTGGCATAGCATCGGCACGCACTCCGCATTCGTTACCGACCGCCCGGTCGATCCAGAAAAGAGGCGTACCAACACAGGGAGGTGGGCCATGACCTGTTTCTTCCACGGATTTGAGCACCTTTTCCATTTCTCCCGGGAGCTTTTCAGTATCCCGTGTGTTTGTAACGCGAACAAAACCCTCCCTCTTTTCTCTCTCACCACCGTTTCGGAACGACATTGCAGACTGTTGTTGGTATTGATATCCGCGTTTATTCCGCTGCAGACACTCAAGGCCGGAATGGCCAGTGTTCCCCCAGAAGTAAGTCCTTGGCAGTATGATGTAAAGGTGAATTGCGTTTCTCTTCCCACTCCCTCTCACTTTAACCAGCCTCCTGAAACCACCGGCGTTTACAATTATCAAAGTTGCAGCAGCGGTGGAAGTTTCCTTTCGGGTGAATCCTGTGTGGTCGATGATGCCATTGAAATAATGCATCTCTCTGGCCCCGGATGCCCCCGACCCGTCGCAGAAGTAATGGGTGATTGGATATCACCGGGCAGCTCTGCAACTTTCTGTGGCAGCCCTTTCTCACCCCGAATGTCGCTAGGTCTAGAGTACGTAAATTTAAAGCCCTATGTGATTAGTTTTTTGTGACCGGGAGCACCCCGGGTGGCGGTCCGGCATGCGTTGGGGTAGGCGGTTCACCGACACCGGTTACCTACGACATGCACGTGTCACGCACTCGAACGGTAAAATGCCCGGCCGGGGGGTGTAGCCGCCTAAGCGGCTTCGTGGACCCCGGCAAAACCGGCGGCCCTGCGTCATGCAACAATGACAGCGCGCGCGGCAATCCCTGCGATGCGGCCACCGGCAACAAGTTTGAGACCGAAACCGATTACACGGGCAGCGGCAATTTTCCGCTCGTCTTTCACCGCAGTTACAACAGTCTTGGTTACGACAAGCAGACCAATGCCGTCAGCCGCGTTGGCAGCTATTGGCGCGCTTCTTATCTCGGGTCAATCTCTGCCACGACACCCGATTATGTATTAACCACCGCCACGACCGTGCAAAGGGGAGTAGTTGTCAATCGACCCGATGGCAGGACATACTATTTTGCAAAGGTCAACGGCGTGTGGGCATCCGATTCCGACGTTACTGATACCCTCACCGAGGGTTCGGGTGGCTGGATCTACACCACCCGCGATGGCACGGTCGAGGCTTACGACAATATCCCTACCAACGGCGTCGGTGGCAGCAGGGGGAAGTTGCTTTCCATTACCAATCGCTCTGGCATTACGCAGACGGTGAATTACGACGACGCCAACGGAATCATCCGCGTTGCCGACCCCTTCGGGCACACGCTCACGCTGGCCTTCGCCGCTGACGGTCAACTGAGCACCCTCACCGACCCTGCCGGGAGAGTAACGCGCTACGGTTACGATACTTCGAGCAATCTGGTGCGCGTCACCTATCCCGACAGCACCGCCAAGCTCTATCACTATGAGGGTGCAAGCCACCTGCTCACGGGCATTTCTTACGACAACGGCAGCGGCACGGTCACCCGTCTTTCAACCTACGTCTACGAAGCTACGGGCAAAGCCATCTCCACCGAACACGCCGGCGGCCAGGAAAAATTCACGCTGGCTTACGGCTCGGGTCAGACGACTGTCACGGATGCTATCGGCGCAAAGGAGTTACTATACTTTTCCACAAACCTGGGCGTAAAAAACCTTACCTCGAAGGTGAACTACTCCAATTCCAAAATTCTTTACCAAACCTTCGACGCCAACAACAACTTAACCTGCAAGACGGATGAGGAAGGACGGGCCACCACCTACGCCTACAATTCCGCGAATCAGCGGGTCCGTTTGACGGAGGGACAAAGTGGCTACTACTGCCAGATCACGGCCACACCCACCACCCGCACCACCACCTACCAATACCTGTCGCCAGCCCTCGACCTCCCCACCCTAATACAATCCCCAAGCGTGGCCGGCGGCACGAACACCAAACAGGTCAGCATTGCCTACGACGCTAATCGCAACCCGGTCACCATCATGCAATCTGGCTTCACGCCCGCCGGCGCGGCGGTGTCGCGCAGCATCGCGCTGGGCTACAACGCCTTCGGCCAGGTGACTTCCATCGACGGCCCGCGCGTGGATGTCGCGGACGTGACGAACATCAGCTATTACACCTGCACCACCGGCGGCACCTGCGGGCAGATTCAGAGCGTGACCAATGCGCTGGGGCAGACCACCACCTACGACAGTTACGACGCCAACGGCCGGGTGCTGGGCATCACCGACCCGAATGGTCTTAAAGTTGTGTACGCCTACGACCCGCGCGGCCGCGTCACCTCGATCACCCAGACCGCCCCGGGTGAAACAAGCCGCCTCACCCAGTACAGCTACGACGTCGCCGGCAACGTGACTTCGGTAAGCCTGCCCACCGGCCTTGCACTCAACTACACCTACGACGCCGCCCTGAAACTGCGCCGCGTTACCGACAGCCTCGGTAACTACATCGACTACAACTACGACCTCAAGGGCAACCGCACCCAAGCCTACACCTACGATCCTACCGGCGCCCTCATGCGCGCCATCGACCTGGCCTACGATTACCGCAACCGCGTGAGTCAACTCAACACTGGCGGTTCCATTTCCAAGCAAGTCTGGGACGCACTCGGTAACCTGACCACCATCACCAATCCCAACACCGTGGCGGCGAACGGCACGACTGCTACCACTAACTCTTACGACAACCTCAACCGCCTGTTCAAGACCGTCGATCTCCTGAACGGCAACACCCAGTACGGTTACGACGTGAACGACCGTCTAAAGACCGCCCAAGCCCCGAACGGCGCCCTGACACAATACGCCTACGACGACCTTGGCAACCTCCACTCGGAAACCTCACCCGACCGCGGTGTTGTCACCTACAACTACGACCCCGCCGGCAATGTGCTGAGCCTGAATGACGCGCGCAACATCACCGTGGGTTACAGCTACGATGCCTTGAATCGCCTCACCCACGTGGATTACCCCGGCACCGACGAAGACGTGACCTACGCTTACGACAGCGGCGCCGGTTGCAGCGCCGGCGTCGGCCGCCTGTGCCGGGTGCAAGACGCCGCTGGCGCGAGCGACTACGCCTACGACGGCTTCGGCAACGTCGCCACCCACCTGCGCACCGAGCTTGGCGTGGCCTACACCACCAGCTATGGCTATGACGCGGGCAACCGCATTACTTCCATCACCTACCCGAACGGCCGGGTGGTGAACACCACCCGCGATGTGCGCGGCAATATCCAGGCCGCGAGCATGATCCTCAACGGCGTGACCACGGCGCTGATCTCAGGTGGCGTCTTCCGCCCCGATGGCCTGCCCACGAGCCGCAGCTTCGGTAATGGGCTTACCGACATCCGCGCCTACGACACCCAGGGGCGCTTGCGCGAGCTGTATCTGGGCAGTGCCGACACGCGCCTCTTCAGCTACGACGCCAACGGCAACCTGACCGGCAAACAGACCCTGCCGGAGGTGGGCGCCTACACTTACGACACCCTCAACCGCCTGAAGCAGGAAACCCGCACCACTCAAGGTGCCGCTACCACCACCTGGACCTACGACGCCAACGGCAACCGCAAGACCCAGAACACCGGCGCTTACGCTTACCTCGCCGCCAGCAACCGCCTGACCACGGCACTCGGCAGCGCCATCACCCTCGATGCCGCCGGCAACACCTTAAGCGATGGGCTGCGCAGCTACA
>CAYJBG010000162.1:0-4430 GCA_964368085.1 uncultured Acidiferrobacterales bacterium
GTGCAGGCGCAGGACATCGTCATGAACGCGCGCGACGGACGCGCCCGCGGCGATGTGGAACTGCGCCTGCCGAATGACAAGACGCTCTCGCCGGTGCTCAAGCTGCGCGCCGACTTCCATGACGGCGATGGCAGTCACACGGCGCGTTACATCCCGCTCATCCTGCCGGAGGGGCTCCGCACCTTCCTCGCGCGCGCGGTAGTTGCGGGCCGCGTCACGGACGGACACGTCCTGTTCCACGGTGCGCTGCGCAATTTTCCGTTCCGTGACGGCGAGGGCCGGTTCGAGGTGCGCGCGCACGTCAGTGGCGGTGTGCTGGAATATTTGCCGGGTTGGGCGCCGATCCGCGATATCGATGCGGATTTATATTTCACCGGCGTTAACATGCTCATCACCGCGACGCACGGGCGCATTCGCAGTCTCGACGTCGGACGGGTGGCGGTGGGCATCGATGATTTCATGGCGCCCGAGGGCGCCGTGGTGACGGCACAGGCGCGCATTACCGGCGCCTTGCAGGAAACCCTCGGTGTGCTCGCGGACAGCAAGACGCCGCGTTTCGTGGCTCTGGTCCCGGCCGGGGCGGTGGCCTCGGGCGACGGTATTCTGACGCTCGATCTGCACATCCCGGCGCGCGCCCCGCAAAAGAGCGGCATCGCCGGGTCTTACCTCTTCCTCAACAACAATCTGGAATTTCCGTTCCGCGCGATCCGGGCCGAGAATATTCAGGGCGGTATGGAATTTAACGAAGCCGGGTTGCGCACCGGGAAACTCGACGCGCGCCTGCTCGGCGGCGATACGGTGTTTGAGGCATTGCCCGGGGCCACGCCAGCGGACGCGGCGCGCATCGAGGCGCGCGGCACCATTACCCAGACTGGTCTCACACAGGTCTTCGGTCCGGCGCTGTCGCCCTATTTGATCGGCCAAGCGCCGTGGCAGGCGCGCGTGCTGCCGGGGCGGGCGGGCACGACGCTGCGTTTCGAGTCCGATCTGAGCGGTCTCGAGCTGCGCCTGCCCGCGCCACTTGCTAAAGCACAGGGCGAGCCGTTGATGCTGGTGGTGGACAGCAGCCCGGCTGACGCCGGCATGCAGGTATTCGACGTGCGGGCCGGAAAACGCGTGCGCGGCAAGCTGGCCTTCAGGCACGAGGCGTCGGGGTTTACATTCGCCCGTGGCCGCATCGGTATCGGCGAAACGGCGACGCCGTTGCCTGGCGCTGAGGCGGGGTTGCATCTGAGCGCGCGCCTGCCGGCGCTCGACACGGATCGCTGGTGGCTGGTACTGCGCCAGAACCTGAACGACGACCGCGCGAGCGGCTGGCTGGATGTGGTGAGCCGCGTGAGCGCGGAGATCGAGGCGCTCGAAACCTTCGGGCGCGGGTTCGGCCGTCTGAGTCTCGATATCGGCAAGACCGACGGCAACTGGCAGGGACGCGTGCGCGGGGATGCGATCACCGGACAAATCGCCATCACCCCGCCTGCTGCCAGCCTGCCCCTGGTCATGGGCAATGTGGCCGTTCCCGGCCGGCCGGCCATTCATCTGAACCTCGAAAAGCTGCTGCTGCCGTCGGCGCGCAGCGCCGGTGACGATGCCCCCCTCGATCCGCGCAACTTGCCGCCGTTGCACATCCAGAGCCAGTCTTTCACGTTTGCTGGTCTCAATCTGGGCGAGCTGGAATTCAGCGCCCTGCCGGTCACACACGGCTGGAAGATTGCCAGCCTCAAGCTTACACGGCCGGAATCGAACCTCACCGCCAGCGGACTGTGGGAGATCGACAGCCGCGCGCAGCACACCAGCCGCCTCGACGCCTCGCTCACCAGTGCGGATTTGGGCACACTGCTGGAGACGCTGGGTTATGCCGGGGAAGTCGTTGGCGGCAAACTCACGGTGCAATCGAATTGGTCGTGGCCCGGAGCACCCGGTGCGTTTCAGTTGGCGAAGACCGACGGTGACCTGACGTTTACGCTCAACAAGGGGCGTATACCGAAAGTCAGGCCCGGCGCCGGACGCCTGCTCGGTGCGCTCGACCTGCAGTCCATAACACGCTATCTCACGCTCGATTTCAGCAATGTGTTCGCCAAGGGGCTGACGTTTGACAGAATTAGAGGCCGGGTGGCGGTGGAGAAGGGGAATGCCTATACTCGCAACCTTGATGTCCGCACACCCGGCGCCGGTCTCGATCTGTCCGGGCGTATCGGACTTGCCGCCCGCGATCTGGATCTCGAGATCGGCGTCACACCGCACTTGATGGAAGAACTCGCGCTCACCGGCGGCCTGATCGGTGGCCCGATCGTCGGCGCGGCGGTGGTGGTGTTGCACAGCCTGATCAAAAAACCCTTCGAAAAGAGTACCCGTATCAACTATACGGTGAAGGGCGGGTGGGACGACCCGTCGGTGACGCGCGTTACGCCGCCGGTTGCAGCGAACGAAGAGCAGCAATAAATAACAATCTTTATAAATATCCTTAAGGCGACGTCACAGACTCTCATGCCGATCGGTACAACGGTATTCATGTTGGCAATACTCACGGGCGCGGCCGACACGCTGGCGCTCAGCGCCGCGGACTGGGCGCCACCGCGGCGCGCCGAGACGCTCGCGGCGAACGCCGCGCTGGCGGCGTTCGTGCATGAACTCGATCGGCGTCCGCCGACCGCCATGGAGGGCGGCCGCTCCGGGCTCCTGCCCTCTCGCGGCATTGCTCCATCCATGGAGGGCAGAAGTGCGGAGCGCGAAGCCGTCAGTGAAAGAGGCCTCATTCACTGGACAAACGCAGGAGCAGTTTTCCCGCCTGCGGTGCTGCGGATTCGGCACGCCGGCGGCGCGGCCGGCAGCGGTTTCGCGCTGCAGCTGCGGGACGCACTGGTGGCACTGGGCCTGCCGTCCGCCCGCACCCGTCTGGTGCCGGCCGCGGCGGACGCCGACCTCCTGATTCTGGAAATTTCCGCCAACGGAGAAGCTCAACCGTGAAAGTCGCCGCCATACAGATGGCCTCCGGCCCGCAGGTCTCCGCCAACCTGAGTGAAGCCGCTCGCCACATCGGCAAAGCCGCCGCGGCCGGCGCGCGTCTGGTAGTCCTGCCGGAGAACTTCTCCATCATGGCGCAGCAGGATGCCGACCGGCTGGCGGCCGCCGAGCGTGATGGCCAGGGCCCGATACAGGAATTTCTCGCCTCCCAGGCACGCACCCACGGCGTGTGGCTGGTGGGCGGCACGGCTCCAATCAAGGCAAAAGACCCGAAGCGCGCGCGCGCCGCTTGCCTGTTGTTCGACGACCGCGGCGAGCGGGTGGCGCGTTACGACAAGATTCACCTGTTCGACGTGCGTCTCGACAACGGCGAGCTGTACAACGAATCGGCTGCCATCGAGCCGGGCGACACCCCGGTGGTGGTGGACACGCCGTTCGGCAAGCTCGGTCTGGCGGTGTGTTACGACCTGCGCTTCCCGGAACTGTTCCGGCAGCTGCTCGATCAGGGCGCCGAGCTGTTCGCCGTGCCGTCGGCCTTCACGGTGCGCACCGGGCGCGCCCACTGGGAAGTGCTGGTGCGCGCACGTGCCGTGGAGAACCTTTCGTACGTGATCGCCGCTGCCCAGGGCGGCTACCACGTGAACGGTCGCGAGACCTACGGTGACAGCATGATCGTGAACCCGTGGGGCGAGGTGCTCGATCGGCTGGCGCGCGGCTCGGGCGTGGTGCTCGCCGATCTCGACCGGCGTTACTTCGAGCACACGCGCACCAGCTTCCCCAGCATCCAGCACCGCAAGCTGCGTTAAAGAAACTCTGATTTAAGTATGATTATTTGCCGCAAAGACGCAAAGGACGCAAAGGAAATCATGAGTTTTTATCGAGAAAACCTTTGCGTTCTTTGCGTCTTTGCGGCGAAAAATATTATTTTTTAGGAATTATTCAGAGCTTCCTTTATGACCAACAACCTCGACATCGCGCGCCGCACGCTGCTCGCGCCCGCCGGTCTGGACGAGGCCGACCTCGACCGGCTGCTGGGACAGATACTCACACACCGCGTGGATTACGCCGATCTCTACTTTCAGTACAGCCGGCACGAGTCCTGGTCGCTGGAAGAGGGCCAGGTCAAGTCCGGTTCGTACAACCTCGAGCAAGGTGTCGGCGTACGCGCCGTGAGCGGCGAGAAGACCGGTTTCGCCTATTCCGACGAGATTCTGTTGCCGGCGCTCAGCGCTGCCGCGACTGCGGCCCGCGCCATCGCGCGTAGTGGCACGAGCGCCGGTACGCCGGTGCGCCAGCGCAGCGGCGCGCTAGCCAAACTCTATGCACCACTCGACCCGCTCGCGAGCCTGGAAGATGCCGCCAAGGTGAAGCTTCTCGAAACGGTCGAGACGGAAGCGAAACGCGCCGACCCGCGCGTGACGCAGGTCATGGCGTCGCTCTCCGGCGTGCAGGAAGTGATTCTGGTGGCG
>CAYJBG010000163.1:0-4364 GCA_964368085.1 uncultured Acidiferrobacterales bacterium
CGGTCGGAATATTTTTCCGTTTCGCCTCGTCGTGTTTGATGGCTTCGACGGATTTAGGGATTATAGGTTTCTTGGCCATAATTATTTATTCCCGGTCGCCAGTTGCGTTGTGGCGGATGCGATCATTTTGTTGAACTCGCCTTCGACCTTGGCCTTGAAATCCGCCTCGATTTGGTAAATCTCGGTGAACTCGGCGAACGCCCAGCGGCCATAGGTGCCGAGATGGTTCACACCGGGCACCCAGTACGTATCCATAGTGGATTTCTTCTCTATTGCATCCTCGCGCCGGTAGCCCTTGATCTCGACCACGAGGCGCAGCAGATCGTCGTCGCCATGGCCGTCATCCACCAGCACGATGAAGTCAGGCAGATATTTGCGCATCTCGGAGCCGCAACGATACGGCACTTCCAGACCGAGGCCATGGTTTTTGACATAGCCGCGCACCTTGGGGTGCGATTCCACGACGCGACAGAATTCACCCTCCCAATCGCTGTCGAGCACTACCCAGTTGATGTGGCAAGAGTTGGAGCTGGTTTGCCAGCGGTCGGTCTTCGAGGTGTTGAAGCGGACGTGTTTGGTCGAGCCGGTGGGGTTGTAGGCATCGAGCAGCGCCTTGATCGGGCGTTCGTCGAGGAACTTCCGGGTGATCGCGGCGGTGATCTTGTTGCAGGCCATGTCGGCCAGTGCCTGATACATGAGCAGCGCGGGGTAGGTGCCACCCTTGCACACCAGGCAGGTGTCGAGCCATTGCTTGGTGATGCGCTTGAGCTGGCCGAAGAGGTGGAGCTTCGGCTCCTCGCCGGGGTCGCGCCATTTGGTGTAGAGCAGGCGTTGCGTCAGATTGAACAGCACGGTGGAGGGACGGACATCGCCCAGGTGTTCCACGTTGAAATCTTCCGGCTTACCGATCAACCCGGCATTGACCGTGGTGGTTGGCCCGACGAGATCGGGGCTGAGTGTCAAAATGGATTCGGCGCTGAAGTCTGCGGCAAGACGTTCCTCCGGCAACTCGACACGATAGCCCTCGACGCGGGGAAAGGTAATTTCCAGTGCATCACGCTCCGGGCGCATGGCCTTGACCTGCACCGTTTCTCGCGGCGGCTGTGGTGGGGCGATGACTGGTTTGGCGGTGAAGTCGAAGGGGATTCCGAAAACGTCGGCGTATTCGACGTTGAACAGTCCTTCCTCGTTGAGATCGTAAGATTGGCGGCGCAGTGCGCGACCGATGACCTGCTCGCACAGGAGCTGCGTGCCGAAAGCGCGTATGCCGAGGACGTGGGTGACGGTATTGGCATCCCAACCTTCGGTAAGCATCGACACCGAGACGACGCAGCGGATGGAACCGCCAAGCTGCCCATGCTTGCCGACGGTGTTCATTACCTCGCGGAGCAATTCCTGGTCAGTGATGTTGTCGCCAGCATGGGCATCGCGGGCGCGTTCCACAATCTCGCGGCGAAAGCGTTCGATTTCGTCCGCCGCCATGCCGCGAAAATTGTCGTCGAGCGCATCGCCCGCTTCGAGCTGCTCGCTGTCGATGAGGAGGGTGTTGGGGCGAGGCAAAGGATTGCCGGTCGTTTCGTCAAAATTACGGAACAATGCCAGGCGACCGTTCTCCAGCGTGGTGGTGCCATCGTCGTTCTTGCGGTGGAAGCCGGAAATGAAGTCGTAAACCAGCTTGGAGATGGCGGTATTCTGGCAGACGATGATGAAACAGGGCGGCACCTTGATGCCCGCTTCATCCCAAAGTTTGAAGGACTTCTCGTAGTGGCCATAGAGAGCTTGTAGCGCCGTTTGCAAAAGAGTCGGCAGGTTCAGCGGATCAAGTTCACCTGATACGGCGCGCCCCCCTCTTGGCAATCGAGGTTGAGCGTCTTTAAGATTTTCCCAAAGGTCACGGAACATCGGCATTTCCTGTCCCGGTATGTTCTGCGCCACGGGTACACGAGGAAGCTTGACGATGCCGCACTCGATGGCGTCCATCAGCGAGAAGTCACTCATTGTCCACGGGAACAGCGTGCCCTCGGCGTAACCTGAACCACTGAGGAAGAACGGTGTGGCGGAGAGGTCCATGACGCGGACAACGCCCAGTTTGCGATTCACTGCTTCAAGACCGGAAATCCACAGGCGAGCGGCCTCGTTGTTCTTCTCTGCCTCTTTTTTGTCGTCGCCTTTTAGTGTCTCTTCGTCGGCGTCTTTCGGTTTTTCCCGATAACAGTGGTGCGCCTCATCGTTGATGACGAGAATGTTCTTCATGCCCATTAAATCAGGCATAACTCGCTGGATCATCTGACCTTCGGTTTCGAGTGTCTTGGGTTCTTCGCCGGTGCGGCCCTGGAGCAACTGACGCCCGCCCTTGGACAGGTCGATGCGCTCGCGCATCTTGAAGGCGTGATAATTGGTGATGACGATCTTGGCGCGATTCACGTCGTCGAGCATGTCGTCCGGCACCAACTCGCGGTCTTTGTAGTAACTGTTGGGGTCGTTGGGTTGCAAGACCCGCAAGCGATCCTTGATAGTCAGGCCGGGAGCGCAGATCAGAAAGCCGCGCGTGAAATGCTTGCTGGCCGGACGGCGCACCGCATTGATGGTCTGCCATGCAATGAGCATGGCCATCACCGTCGTCTTACCCGCGCCGGTAGCAAGTTTCAGCGCCAACCGCATCAACTCGGGATTGGCGTCATTGTTCGCCGCAGCGAGATGATCGAGCACGTGCTTGCCGTGCTTGGATTGGGGGGCAACTTCGGTGAGCCAGATCGCGGTTTCCACCGCCTCCACCTGGCAGAAAAACGGGCGGATGTCATTAAATTTATGATGGCGCCAGTGCTGCAACAGGCGGGCAGTCTCCGGCGTGACCTGCCACTGATTTGGGTTGGGCAGGGAACGCCAAGTATCTACATATCCGCGCACTTCATTGATGATTGAAGTGGGGTCGTATTGCTGCTCCTTCGTTGACAGCCCTGCGCCATCATCGAAAACGAAACCATCCTGCTTGGCGGCGCCCTTTCGCTTTTTGGGCTTTGGGATCGGTGTGATGAATTTCGCGCGGCGGCGAGTTTCGATGATCTGCTGCGTGGGTTGCCCATCATCATCAAGCTCCCAGTGGCGCGAAGGATACGCGTAAGGAGAATTGAGGATGGGTTTCTCGAAGAAACGGTTTTCCATGATCAGGTTCTCTGCAAAAGTGGTCCGTTACGACTCGCCAGCCCAAAGGCGTACGTGAGAAGCCTGAATCGGTTGTCGCGTTTGGCGGAATTCTTCTTATTCATTTTTTTTATTGTTTAGCAACACATGATCCGTTACGCCGCATGTCGCTGCACACGTCTATCCACCTCAGCACCGATCACGCGTTGTGCGACACGCAGGTCATACTCCGCCTGCAGACCCATCCAGGTCTGGGGCGAGACGCCGAAGTACTTGCCGAGACGCAGGGCGGTGTCGGCGGTGATCGCCCGCTTGCAGTTGACGATGGCGCTGATGCGGCCCGGTGGGACGACGATCTCGCGGGAGAGGCGGTTGATGCTGACGCCCATCGGTTTCATGAAGTCTTCGAGCAGAATTTCGCCCGGGTGAATCGGATCAAGTCGCTTGTGTTTGGTGGTCATAGGGCACCTCAGTGGTAGTCCACGATTTCAACGTCAAAAACATCTCCGTTCTTCCAGCGAAAGCAAATCCGCCATTGATCGTTGATGCGGATGCTGTGCTGTCCCTTGCGGTCGCCTTTCAAGGCTTCCAGCCGGTTACCGGGCGGGACCTTGAGTTCGTCAAGGCGCTGCGCCTGGTGCAGGTACAGAAGTTTCCGGCGGGCGACCCGCTCAATGGCCCTGAATCGCGGCACGTCCTGGTCGTTGAACAGGGCCTCGGTCCGGGGGTCGCGGAAGGAACGGATCATTGCTGTTCAGACTATTACGCAACGCGTGATATGTCAAACGCGACGAACCCGGGCCCTGTTCCGGGCCGGCAGCGGCACCTCCACCTTAGTCTGGAGCCCTGTATACCAGCGGGGGTGGCTCAGGGGATGAGCCACCAACCCGGGGCCTGGTCCTGGGCGGCCTGTTTGTGGATCTGGGCGACTTTCTCGCTCCTTGCCATGGGCGTAATCTCTGACTGCGCGACTCACCGTCACACAATCTACCCCGATATGCCGGGCGACTTCCTGCGCGGAGTGGTGGCGAGACTGATAGCTCGCCACCACGCTATTCTCGAACGCCGCCCGGACCGCCCGCGTTCGCGCTTCTCTCGGTCCCAGGGAATCGGCGCGTTCAGCCGCTCACGCAGGTATTCGATGTCGCGCTTGAAGGTGGCCTCGGAAACGCCGAGTTCGTCCAGGAAATCCCGGATCGGCACCACTTCCCGGTTACGCAGCA
>CAYJBG010000164.1:0-4357 GCA_964368085.1 uncultured Acidiferrobacterales bacterium
CCGGCGCTGGTCACGATCGTGGCGGTCGGCGTCATCAGCCTGCTGCTCATCTATGTCGTTCCGCAGGTCACGCGCGTGTTCGCCAACACCGGTCAGACCCTGCCCTGGGCGACACAGGCGCTGATTGCCATCAGCAATTTCATGCGCGCCAGTGTCTGGATCTGGGTGGTCGGAATTTTCGCCGGGGTTGTCGGCGCGCGCCTGGCGCTGCGCAACAAGGAAACGCGCCTGCGCTGGCATCGCCTGATCCTGCGCATGCCGATCGTCGGCCGGCTGGCGCGCGGCGTGAACGCCGCACGTTTTGCCGACACGCTCGGCATTCTCACCGCCAGCGGTGTGCCGCTGCTCAATGCCCTGCAGTCAGCGGTGCCGGTGATCAACAATCTGCCGATGCGCGCCGCCGTCGAGGATGCGGTCCGTCAGGTACGCGAAGGCGGCAGCCTGTCGCGCTCGCTCGGGCGCGCCAAGCTCTTTCCGCCGCTCGTCATCCACCTGATCGCGAGCGGCGAGGCCAGCGGCCGGCTGGACACCATGCTGCAGCGCGCCGCCGACGCACAAGCGCGCGAGCTCGAAGGCTGGGTGAAGACCCTGACCGCCATGCTCGAACCCATGCTCATCCTGACCATGGGCATGGTGGTGCTGTTCATCGTCATCGCCATCCTGTTGCCGATTTTTGAAATGAACCAGTTGATCAAATAATCCAACCGAAGGTGCACCATGCTTATACCGTACAAACAACACTCCCCGTTCACCACCCTGTGCGACCGTTCGGCAAGGCTCACGGCAGGCTTCACGCTCATCGAGATCATGATCGTGGTCGTGATCATCGGCATCCTGGTCGGCCTGCTCGCCCCGACCATCATGGATCGCCCGGACCAGGCGCGCGTGGTCGCGGCGCGCAACGATATCCAGGCCATTATGAGCGCGCTTAAACTCTATCGCCTCGACAACGCCGTCTACCCGAGCGCCGAACAGGGTCTGCTGGCGCTGGTGAAGAAACCCGAGACCGGCAATATACCGCGCAACTGGAAACCGAACGGTTATCTCGAACGTCTCCCGAAGGACCCGTGGGGCGCCATGGAGTACCAGTACCTGAACCCCGGCATCCACGGTGAGATCGACGTCTTCAGCTACGGTCGCGACGGCAAGCCGGGCGGCGAAGGCTACGACGCGGACATCGGCACATGGAATCTCGGCGGCTGAACGAGAACAAATGCGCCAGCAAGTAGGATGGGTGGAGCGCAGCGTAACCCATCAAAGAAATATCATGGCGGCGAACATGGCGAACACTCACCGCAATCCCTGGTTGCACAGCGTGCCGCCGGGCACCCTGTCCGATGGGTTGCGCTGCGCTCCACCCATCCTACGGCCCGTATCGCGCCGCGCGCCAATCTCGGCGTCGGGTTTCACCTTGATCGAGATTATGGTTGTGCTGCTGATCGTCGCCATCACCATCGGCATGATCGGCATCAACCTGCAGCGCGGCGACAACAACCGCGTGCAGGAGGAAGCTGATCGCATTGTCATACTGCTGCAAGCGGCGCGCGAGGAAGCCATTCTGCAAGGGCGGGTATTCGCCGTGCAGTTCACCAGCGATGGCTACCGCTTCCTGCGGTTCAGCGACAAGGGGAAACTCGAACTGATAGAAAAGGATGATGTGTTGTCACCGCGCTCGCTGCAGGATGGGGTCACGCTCTCCTTCACCATGGATGGTGTCGCCGCCGACACCGAAGCCGGTCTGATCCTCGACCCATCCGGGTCATTTATTCCGTTCGTGTTGACGCTGCGCGCCGGCGAAGCGGCGTGGCAGGCACTCGGGCTTGCCAACGGCAAGATCGAGTCGAAGCCACTGGAAGCGCTGCATGCCAGCTAGAATCCAGAACAGCTCTTCGACCCGGCTCAGGACAGGCTTCACGCTCATCGAAGTGCTGGTCGCGCTCGCGGTCCTGACCATCGCGCTCGCGGCCGTGATGCGCGCCTTGAGCCAAAGCATCGACACCAGCGCCAGCCTGCGCGACCGCACCGTGGCCATGTGGGTCGCGCAGAATCGCCTCGTCACCCATCAGATACAACGCGACTTCCCGGCGCTGGACACTACTGCAGGCGATGTCGAAATGGCCGGCCGCAAGTGGCTCTGGAGTGAACTGGTTACGGCCGCACCGGGGGAACCGGCGATGCGGCAAATCCATATCGAGGTGCGCGCCGCCTCCGGCCCACAGCCGCTGGCGCGACTGATCGGTTTTCTTTCACAACCGTAGGCAAGCTCCGGATATGATGACAGCGTCACACCTGCTACAAACGTCCGCGCAACCAAGACACAGTCTGGAAGAATTCGCGGAGAACGCAGAGGCGCAGAGGGCGCAAAGTGTTTCATCTTCGCAGTCTCCGCGTTCTTTGCGCCTCTGCGTTCTCCGCGTCTCTTTCACGACGTCTAGATAATTTTTCACAGACTCCATGGCCGATCCGATGAAGCCCACAGCTAACGAAGCCCAACTTCGTTCGTCTGGTCCCAAGTGCTCGCGCGTCTCCGGTTTCACGCTGCTGGAAGTTCTGGTGGCGGTCGGCATTTTCGCGCTGTTCTCGACCATGGCCTACGGCAGCCTGCTGCGCATTCTCGACACGCGCGACCGTCTGGAGACGGAGCGCGATTACTGGCGGTCCTTGAGTCTCTCGTTTCTGCGGGTCGAGGAGGATCTGGCGCAGGCGCGGCCGCGCACCGTGCGCGGTCCGGACAACATCCCGCAACCTGCCTTCCGTGGCCAGCCGGTCGACAGCCGCGCACTGGGCGATGCGAGCATCGAGTTCACGCGCGGCGGGCAACTGGTGATCGGCGATGGCGCGCGCTCGGACCTGCAACGCATCGGCTACCAGCTGCGCGACGGCGTCCTGTTGCGTCTGGTCCGGCCGGCGCTCGACCAGGCACCGGGCGGCAAGTCGCTCGAACTTCCGCTGCTCGAACACGTGGAAGAAATGCGCGTGCGTTTCTACGTGACGTCCGGCGGCTGGGTGGATTTCTGGCCGCCCCCTTCCCAGACTGGCGCCGCGCCGGCGTTGAACACGCTGCCGGCGGCGGTGGAGCTGACGCTTAAAATCGAAGGCCGTGGAGAAATCGTGCGCGTGTTCCGGGTGAACGGCTAAAGATGGACAAATATACTTTTAGATCGCGTCGCCAGCAGCGCGGGCTCGCGCTCATCACCGCCGTACTCGTGGTCGCGATCGTCGCCACCGTCGCCACCACACTTGCCCTGGGTGAACAGGTGTGGTTCCGCCAGGCGCAGAACATGACCGACCGCGCCCAGGCGATCAGCCTGCGCCAGGGCGCACTGAACTACGCGGCTATCCTGCTGGCACGCGACGACGCCAATATCGATCATCTGGGCGAGCTGTGGGCGAAGCCATTGCCACCGCTGCCAGTGGAAGACGGGATGATCGCCTTCGCCGTGAGCGATGCCCAGGGCCTCTTCAATCTCAATAACGTGGTGCAAGCTGGCCAGCCCAACGGCCCCAACATGGAGATGTTCCGGCGTCTGTTAATATCGCTGAGCCTCGATCCGGGATTAAGCGAGGCACTGCGTGACTGGCTGGATCCAGACAGCACTCCACAGGGCGGCGCCGAGGACACCGAATACCTGTCCTTGCCGCAACCCTATCGCGCCGCGAATCAGCCGCTGCAAAGCGTGGATGAACTGCGACTGGTGAAAGGCTTCAGCGCTAAAACCGTGGAAAAGCTGCGCCCCTATGTCACGGCCTTGCCTGGATCCACAACCGTAAACATCAACACCGCGCCCGATCAGGTTCTGGCAGCCCTGTGTACAAATCTGTCTGCCGCGGCGCTCAAGCCCCTGATCGATAGTCGCGTGACCCAACCTTTTAAGTCCCCCGGCGAGTTCACCTCGCGGCTGCCATCTTGCACGCTTGCGGCGACCGATCAGCACAACGTCAAAACCGGCTTTTTTTTGGTTACTATAGATATCCGCTATGGGCGCCTGCAACGCCAAACCCTGGGCCTGATTAAGCGCACCGCTGGCAAGGCAACTGTAGAATGGCATCAACTGCCACCCCTGAAACTTGAAGCCGATCCGGATGCAAAAACTTAAATTATCGTCTATCAGTCTTGCCTGGCTGGCGCGCGCCAAATCGGCGATGTCACCGGCGCCTGCGCGCGCCGCGCACGAGCGGCTCGATCTGGTGCTGCCGCGCGGCTGGCCCGAATCGGCGAGCCCAGTGGTCTGGCACTGGCGCCGTCGCGGCGACAAACCACCGACCGCCATGGATGGCGGCCGCTTCGGGCTCCTGCCCTCACGCGGCATTACTCCATCCATGGAGGGCAGAAGTGCGGGGCGCGAAGCCATCCCTC
>CAYJBG010000165.1:0-4314 GCA_964368085.1 uncultured Acidiferrobacterales bacterium
GGAGCCGTAGGCGGTGGCGAGGCGAAAGCCGAAGCAAACTCGGGGCTCTATGGCTCGCAACTGGATTCCTCCCGCCACGCTTCGCTCGCGGCTTACGGCTCACTCGCTCGGAACAGGCTCCGCAATCTCCAAGGAGACAAGATAATGAACAACATTCCGTCTTGTGGGAACTGTGGTCTGACACCAATGGCACTACCTTAAGGCTCCCACAAGCAAAAACTCCGTCATGCCAGCGAAAGCTGGCATCCAGAATCGGCCTATCGGCCGATGTTTTTTCAAACCCTGGATTCCGGCTTTTGCCGGAATGACGACGTAATCGGAGGTTTTTTCCTTAAGGTAGCGCCATTGGAGTCGGACCCCATTGGTCACCCCATTGGTCCTGTGGTCCTGTGCTATTTGGCGACCGGACCAGCCATGTGCCGGTGAATGCGGCAGTTACGCATGCGCCCCCGTCATGGACTGCGCTTCGGTCGTGTGCGTGCGCGATGCCGGATCGGAAAGATTTCATCCGCGCCGGCGGATGCGACGACGCCGAGCGGCAGCACCGCGATGCGCTCCGCCAATGTATAGCGTTGCTTGCCGGGGTAGAACACGACGAGCTGCTCCAGCCCTAGGTCCTGCATGGCGATGCGCATGGACGGCGTGACGGACGGGGCATCCGTCCGCTTCAGTTCCACGCCGAGCCGGCGACCGTTTTTAATCAGAAGCAGATCGAGTTCGGCGCCCTGGTGCGTGGCCCAGAAATACGCCTCGTCCGGCTGCACCGCCTTGAGCGTCTCCTCGATCGCATAGCCTTCCCATGAGGCGCCGCATTTCGGGTGCGACAACAGTTCGCGCTCGTCGCCGATCGACAAGAGATGATGCAAGAGCCCGCTGTCGCGCAAATAAACTTTGGGCGCCTTGACCTGACGCTTCTTGAGGTTTTCGTGCCAGGGTGGAAGCTGGCGCACCATGAAAAGACCGGTCAGCAGGTCGAGATAGCGACGCACCGTCGGCTCACTCACGCCCAGCGAACGCGCCGGTTCCGCCGCGTTCCAAACGGCGCTCTGGTAATGGGCCAGCATGGTCCAGAATCGCCGCATGGCCGCGGCGGGAATGCCGATGCCGAGTTGCGGTAAATCCCGCTCCAGAAAAGTCTGCACGAACTGTCTGCGCCAGGAGAAACTTTCCACGTTCGAACGGGCGAGAAACGAGCGCGGGAATGCCCCGCGCAGCCAGTGCCGGCGAATCGCCGGCTCGCCAACCTCAGCCAGGCTGAAGCCCGGGACGGGGATGGTTTCGATGCGACCAGCAAGCGATTCCGACGATTGGCGCAGCAATTCCGGCGAGGCACTCCCCAGGATCAGGAAGCGCGCGGGTAATGGTTTGCGATCCGCCAACACGCGTAACACCGGAAAAAGGTCGGGTCGGCGCTGTACCTCGTCGATCACCACCGTTCCACGCAGGCCCGCCAGCGCTGTCATGGGTTCGGTCAGGCGGACCAGGCTCGTCGGGTCTTCGAGATCAAAATAGTTGGCGGAGTCCGGCGCCACGATCTGGCGTGCCAGGGTGGTTTTTCCACACTGGCGCGGGCCAATCAGCGCCACCACGCGGCTGCGCTTCAGGGCGATGGCGATGGATTGCGACAGTCGCGGGCGTTTCAGCATGCGCCGAGACTACCATGAATATCGAAATATAAACATTCGAATTTCATGGTTCCCAGGAAACGGCGCTTCTTGTTCCTCCGACGAGGCCATGGGCCGTTCCTGCATGGGTCGAGGGTAAGAGTTGGTGGGCTACGGCGCCTAGCCCACCCTACATGAACTGCCTGGGAAGTGAAATCAGGCCGACTGCTCGATGCCGAGGAAACCGGCTTCTTTCTGCGATTCGTAACTGAGAATCTTGGTGATCAGCTCCACCTGGGTTTCGAGCGTTTTCTCCTGCTCGCGAATGCCTTCGCGCACCTGTTCGAGTTCCTTCACGCGGTCTTCGAGGGTGTTGCTCGCCTTGTGGATGCGCTTGATGCTTTCCAGCCGGCGGCGCAGCTGGATCTGGTGCTCACGCACCTGCGATTCCATCGGCGACATGATGGTCTTGAGCCAGTTGTCGGCGTCGCGGTTGGCCATGGCGTAGATGGCGCGCACCTTGCCGACCGCCGAGTCGAAGAATTTGCGGATCACGGTCTTCTGCTCGGTCATGACCAGCGTCATGCCGCTCAGCATCTGCACGTGCTTCTCTTCCAGGCGCCTGAGTTCGCGTGCGTACTTCATTACCGAGAACGCCTTGGGCTTCACGTTCGACAGGCCGTGTTCTTCCTGGAATTTCTTGTACACGCCCTCCATCAGATCCTTGATCTCCTGTGTCTGCTTCGCGACCTCGTCCATGGTGGATTGCGACTGTCTGAAGAAATTGCTCATGCAGGTCTTGAGGCCGGAAGTGGTGAGGCTGACCTCCATGTCCTTCTTGGTCTCGGCGATGAGCTTGTCGAGGTTTTTCAGATTCAGGTGCGAGTACAGCACGTTGGTCTGCTGCGAGAAAATCGAGCGCGTCGCCTGGAAGCGCATCAGGCTTTTTTCAAAGTGTTCCTTGTCGACCCGAACCTTGTTCATCATGTGCTCGATGACATCGCTGTTCTTGCCGTTGAGCGAACCGAGTTCCTCGATGTGCTCGTACACGCCTTTGAGCCGTTGCATGATGAGCAGGCGCATGGCCTTGATGATGTCGGCCATGTCGCCACTGATATTGTCACGCACGATCTCGCGCTTGTGCGGGATCATCTCCTGGCCGAGCGCATCTTCGAGCTCATGGATGCGGCTGCGCTCGAGAACTTTCTTGTCGCCCTTGATCTTGCCGAGCAACGCCTTCTGCGCCGATACCGGGTAGACGTTGCGCGGGTTGATATTGAGATGCCGGGCGGTCTCCTTCACCTGCCGGTCGATCTCGGCATCGACTGCGCTCTGGGACTTGAGCTCGTCCCACAGGCCGTCGATTTTGTTAAGCACCGCAAGGCGACCCTTGTTGGCGCCGTGTTTCGTGTTGCTGATGAAGTCGTGCCACACCTGGATGTCGGACTTGGTGACGCCGGTATCGGCCGCGAGAATGAACAACACCGCGTGCGCGCTAGGCAGCAAGCTCAACGTGAGCTCCGGCTCGGTGCCGAGGGCGTTGAGGCCCGGGGTGTCGAGGATGACCAGGCCCTGCTCCAGCAGTGGATGCGGGAAGTTGATGATCGCATGCCGCCACTTGGGCACCTCAACCATGCCGTCCTCGGTGAGGTGCATGCCGTTCTGGGTTTCTTCCTCGGCGATGTGCAGTCCCATGGACTGCGCCACTTCTTTCGTCACGGCCATGATTTCGGCGATATGCTGCAGGGCATTGGCAACCTTGTCCGGCGACTTGATGTCGAGCGGGATGGTGGTCCATTCCTCGGGAAAGCCGCGTAGCTCGGTAAGACTGGTACCGCTGCTGCGCGTCTCGATCGGCAACAGGCGGATGCAGGGTTTGCTGCCTTTTTCGTACATCAGTTCGGTCGGGCACATGGTGGTGCGCCCGGCACTCGACGGCAGCACGCGCTGACCGAAGGCGGCAAAGAAAATGGCGTTGATTAACTCCGACTTGCCGCGCGAGAACTCGGCGACGAATGCGACATACAGTTTGTCGTCACGCAGCGTGGACAGAACCTGATCAAGTCGCTGGTCGACTTGAAGGTCGGCGAGTTCCTGATTCTGCAGCCAGCTGCGGAAACCGCCCACGGCCGAGAACAGCCCCTGACGCCAGGTGCTGTACGCTTCAAAATGCTGGTCGATATTGGCCATCTCCGTCGCCCCGAATGTCCAACCCCTGCTCAGAATAGCTGGATTCACTGCCTGAAGTTTATCCACCCGCAGATGAGCGGATGTCGCAACCCGATGTCTGGTTATTCTTTGGCCTAGTTTGCACAGAAAATCTAGTTTAATCAATGGCATTAAGCAAGGTACTTGCAGTGTACTTGAACTCAAAGCTGACACCGCGGACAGTAATACGCCGAACGCTGACCGAGTTTGAGAACGCGGATCGGCGTGCCGCAGACGGAACACGGTTCGCCCGCGCGGCCGTAGACCCTGAGCGCCTGCCGAAAGTAGCCGGGCAGTCCATCGGCGTTCTGAAAATCACGCAACGTGGTGCCGCCGGCGCGGATCGCCTTTTTCAGGGTTTTGCGAATCGCTTCGGCCAAGTGTTGATAACGCGCGCGCGTAATTCCCCCCGCGGCGCGCTGCGGGCGGATCGCGGCGAGAAACAGACATTCGTTGGCGTAGATGTTGCCGATGCCGGCGAGCACGCTTCCGTTCATGAGAA
>CAYJBG010000166.1:0-4284 GCA_964368085.1 uncultured Acidiferrobacterales bacterium
TCCGTCCACGATGACCAGGCAGGTCACCCTTTATATTCCGGGGCTATTCGCCGGCCCAGCCGCCCCGGCGACGCTGATGCGTTTGCTGGCGCGCGCGGACCGATTACCGGGTGGGGCAGAAGGCGACACGGAGCGGCTGTTCGCACTTTTTGGCATCGCTCCGGAAGCAGGGCACGACCTCCCGGTTGCCGCCGTCACGCGCGTGACCGACATGGGCGTCATCGACCGCGAATGGTGGATCCGGGCCGATCCGGTTTATCTTGAGGCGGGCCGAGACAACCTCGTCATGCATGCCGGACTTGGACTGACGCCGGACGAGGCCGAGCGGCTGGTCGCGGAGTTGAACGAATCCTTGGTCCAGGACGGCTGGCTGCTCAAGGCGCCGCGCCCGGAGCGCTGGTACCTGAAGCCGCCGACCGCAGCCGCCATTACCACCACGCCGTTCGCCGCCGCCAACGGACGCAATGTGCACCCGCTCCTGCCACAGGGGGCGGACTACAGGGCATGGCACACACGCCTTAACGAAATCCAGATTCTGCTGCATACCTCGCCGGTGAATGCCGCACGCGAGGCGCGCGGCGTGTTGCCCGCGAACAGCGTCTGGTTCTGGGGCGGCGGGCGGCTGCCCCAGGTCGGTCTCGTGCGTTGGGCGAAACTATGGAGCGACGAGCCGCTGGCGCAGGGCCTGGCGCGGCTGGCCGGGGTGCCCAGCAGTTCTGTGCCGGTGAATGGAGCGGAACAGATTGCCCAAGCTATTGGCGGGGAATGTCTCCTTGTGCTGGGGTTACCCACGCCAATCCTGTCACAGGATGACTCCGATGCCTGGCAAACCGCCTTACAGACACTGATGGAGGTCTGGCTCACACCTTTGCTGACCGCCATGCACGTCGGCGAGCTCAGTTCGCTCACCTTGATCTCCGATAGCGGCCCGCAGTTCCTGTATCGCAGGGCGCATCGCTGGCGCTTCTGGCGGCGGACGCGTGCGCTGGCCACTTACCGGGCGGTCTGATGGACAGCTCGCGACGAATTGTTCGGCGCACAGTGTCGACAGCGGAATTGACCGGTGACCTGCACCCGGTGCTGGCACGTCTGTATGCCGCGCGCGCCGTACAGCACGCGGACGAACTCGATCTCTCCCTCGAACGGCTGTTGCCGCCAAACGCACTCAAGAATATGGACGCCGCCGTGGCGCTGCTGGTGGAGAGCCTGCGCGCAGGTCAGCGCATCCTGATCGTGACCGACTTCGACGCCGACGGCGCCACCAGCTGCGCGCTCGCAGTGCGCGCGCTGCGATCCATGGGCGCGCAGGACGTGCGCTATGTCGTTCCCAACCGTTTTGAATACGGTTACGGCCTCACGCCCGAGATTGTCGCGGTCGCCGCGCAGCAACAACCAGACCTGTTAATCACCGTGGACAACGGCATCTCCAGCGTCGAAGGCGTGCGCGCCGCCAAGGCCCTCGGCATGCGCGTGCTGATCACCGACCATCATCTGCCCGGCGCCGAACTGCCGGCCGCGGACGCCATCGTCAACCCCAACCAGCCCGGTGACGACTTCCCGAGCAAGAACCTCGCCGGTGTCGGCGTGATTTTCTATGTAATGCTGGCGTTGCGCACCCATCTGCGCACGAGCGGCTGGTTCGCCGAGAAAAATATTCCCGAACCGAACCTCGCGCATCTGCTCGATCTGGTTGCGCTCGGCACAGTCGCGGACGTGGTGCCGCTCGACCACAACAACCGCATCCTCGTCGCGCAGGGCCTGAAGCGCATCAACTCCTTTCCCCCTCTCCCCGCGGGAGACGACCGCAGGGATGCGGGAGGTAGAGCAACGCCGGGAGCGGTTGCCGAGGGCCGGGGTGAGGGCCAAACAGCGCAAAACTGCTCCTCATCTCACGGTATCCGTGCGCTGCTCAAAATCGCTGGCCGCGATCCGGGAAAGCTCGCGGCCAGCGATCTCGGCTTCGTGGTCGCCCCACGCCTCAACGCCGCCGGCCGCCTCACCGACATGTCGCTCGGCATCGAATGTCTGCTTACCGATAACGAATCCGCCGCTTTAGAAATGGCAAAACAACTCGACACCCTCAACCGCGAACGCCGCAGCATCGAAGCCGGCATGCAGGAGCAGGCGCTGGTGGCGCTCGACAAACTGCATCTCAATGGCGACCTGCCGCACGGCCTGTGCCTGTTCGACGAGTCCTGGCATCAGGGCGTCATCGGCATTCTCGCTTCGCGCATCAAAGACCGCGTGCACCGCCCGGTGATCGCGTTCGCGAAGGCGAACGACACCGAAATCAAAGGCTCGGCGCGCTCGGTACCGGGCCTGCACATCCGCGACGCGCTCGATGCCGTGGCCGCCCATCATCCCGGCCTGCTCAACAAATTCGGTGGCCACGCCATGGCCGCCGGCCTGTCACTGCCGCGCGCACATTTTGAAACGTTCCGCACGGCGTTCGCCGAAGAAGTCGCCCGACATCTGAGCGCGGACGATCTCACCGGCAAGGTGCTGACCGACGGCGAACTGCTGGCCGAAGACGTGACCATGGAACTCGCGCAGTTGCTACGCGCCGGCGGTCCCTGGGGGCAGGGCTTTCCCGAACCGTTGTTCGACGGCCAGTTCGAGGTGCTCGGCAGCCGCATCGTCGGAGAAAAACATCTGCGCTTGACCCTGCGCCAGCCGCAAGGACGCAGCATCGAAGCTATCGCCTTTAATCGCGCCGCACTTCAGCCGTCCACCGGCAGTAGGGTGGAGGCTGCCTACCGGCTGAACATTAATAGTTACCAGGGCAACCAGACGTTGCAACTAGTGATCGAATACCTTGCTCCTGTTTGAGGAGAATTTATTTAACGTAGGGCGCAATAGCGCAGCGTATTGCGCCGAATGCAATCGAATATAAAATCCCGCCAACGATCAATCACACTGCGAGGAGGGAACCTTGCCCGACTACCGCCGTTACCGCATACCGGGAGGCTGTTACTTCTTCACGGTCAATTTGCTGGAGCGGCATCCGAATGATCTGCTGGTTCGACATGTCGATCTGTTACGCGAAACAGTGCGCAAGGTCCAGCAGCGAAGGCCGTTTCATATCGACGGCTGGGTGGTGTTACCGGACCATTTGCACTGTATCTGGACCTTGCCGGTCGGGGACGCGGATTTCACGACCCGCTGGCGCCTCATCAAGGCAGGTTTTGCCAAGTGACTCCCCAAGACAGAACGACGATCCGAGGTGCGGGTGAACCGTGGCGAGCGGGGCATCTGGCAGCGGCGCTTCTGGGAACACGCCATCCGCGATGAACGGGACTACGCCAACCACATAGATTACCTGCATTTCAATCCGGTCAAGCATGGGCATGCCGGGCGCGTCGCGGACTGGCCGTATTCGAGTTTCGCTCGCTGTGTCGAGCGGGGGCTCTATCCGCGTGATTAGGCCGGTGCTGTCATCGACGCAGATCGAGTGACAGGGGAAAGAGGATGATGGCGCATCTTGTTTGACGCTAGCCATGCGGCGCAATACGCTGCGCTATTGCGCCCTACGTTCTGCCAGACGCGTGTCAATATTGACTAGGGAATAACCATGGACAAATTTGTCGACAGAATGATCAAGCAATCGGAGCGTGCCGCAGAGCTTCACCAGAAAGAACGCGAAGTTCTTTTTGAGAACGAGACCTTGGCCGTAAAGGTAATGCAGGCAGTCTCTGGCGCCGCGATGATCGGAGGATTAACCCAAGCGGAAACGCTTATGCAACTAGCTGGACGCATTCCGTTTCTAGTATTTTTGACTGCAATGGGCCTTGCATTAGTTGCTGCCGTATTCACCGCCCATTGGAAGCACCAATATAAGATGTGGCACGTAAAGGGTTTTGTCGAGAAGAACGAAGAGGAGCGGACTCGTCGGCTTAAGCGCTCGAACTCCTATTTGTCAGCAATGCGAGCCGGAATGTGGATTTCCTTATTTCTTATTACATCCGGATTTCTTCAACTGCTTATCTTTCTTTGGGTCGTAGGATTAGTTAGCGCGTAGGGCGGAATAGCGCGTAGGGCGCAATAGCGCAGCGTATTGCGCCGAATGGGATTGGAGTAAGCTAATCACGGCCGCCCGGTTGATATGTTCCATCGCCTCGGTTGTGTCGGCGATGCAGGGACGCAATACGCCGGCGCTCCGCGCCGGCTTAGTTCTGCTACATATATATTGTCTTCACTAGCGAGGCTCAGGTACTCTTGCCGGTATATAGCGATACAAATCTGCTGCCGGAGACACCGGCAATTGCGTACTCACCGCCGCGCGGC
>CAYJBG010000167.1:0-4273 GCA_964368085.1 uncultured Acidiferrobacterales bacterium
GCCGCAATCGCCGGAGATTCGGCGCGATGCGCAGTGGAATCCGTACACGTTCCTGCCGGCGCTCGAGATTGTGTGGGCTCCAGGTATTTACTGAGGAGACCACTAAATAGTGCATAGCTTCAGTGCCGGCTGTTTGTAGGGTGGGGCCCTGCCCCACCGATTTACCTGCCTGAGAGATGGTGGGGCAGGGCCCCACCCTACGGTACTACGCACTATAATTGTTGGCGGTCGGATCGGTAATTTCCCGCGGCGGCTGTGAGTCGGTATTTCCCTGCAAACGGTTCACTCTTTAAACAACTTCTGTTGTTTTCTCGCCTACTCAGTTTTCGGGCGTGTCTTTGTTGGCACGCCGCCCTGCCACCGGTCGGAGCGGTGAGCTCAGAATGGCCCACAGCTCCTCGATGTCGCGAAAGTACCGGCGCTCGCCGCTCTCGATGTCCTCGACCGTGCCCGCGAGCACGGCGCGATCGTGCGCCCGGCGGCGGCTGACGGCATTCGTGGCCTCAACGGCGCCTGCGTCTCCCGCGCGGCGCACGGCAATCGCCCGCGCTTCCTTGCGATAGATACGCACGACATAACTCTCTTCGCTCATGACGGAGAGCAACATAACCCCGGGTTGGATACACGGCGGATACATGGCGCCCGGCTGGCGTCGGGCGGAAGAGAGAGGGGGTTATGCGCCCGTTTTCAGCGCCTGCCGCAGCCCCTCAGTAACCGATGAGGGGGGAAGACCCAGTTCGCGCTTGAGGGTGGTGCGGCAACGGCGGTAGACGTGCTCCACTTCGGCCGGCCGGTGGAGGGTTTGGTAGCCGCGCATGAGTCCCCGATATAAGGACTCGCGCAGGGGGTCGAGCTCGATCGCCTTCTCGTAGATCGGGATGGCGGCGGCGGGATCGCCGGGGAGCAGGTTTTCGGCGACTCGGCTGAGGAGGCGCAATAGCTTGTTATGAATCCGTTCGCGGGCGGTGACGGCCCAGAGCTGGGGGTTACCCGCCAGGAAGGCGCCGCGGCAGAGGGCGATCAACGGCTGGGTGTGGACAGCCGAGTCCGTCGGGGCTTGAGGCGTGAGCGCCTGATCGAGACGACCGAGCTCGCGCTCCAGGGCCCACAGGTCCACCCACACCTGGCGCGCATCAAGCGAGAGCCGGCCCTCGGTCCAGACGAGCGCGTTCTCCGGCAGGAGCTGGCGCAGCCGATGGACGTTGATCTTGAGATTCTGGTGGGCGGCGTCGCCTTCGGCCTCGGGCCAGAAGAGTTCGGCGAGCTTGTCTTCGTCCACTTCACGGCCACCCAGCGCCACCAGGGCCTGTAACAGGGCGAGCGGTTTCTGGTGACTCGGGGAACGGGACAGGGGCTTGTCGTCCAGCGCCAGGGTGAAGCGGCCGAGGGTGTAGAGTTTGACGGGATAGGGCCAGGTGTCGGGGATGGGGACGTCGGTTGGGGGTTTCAGGCCGCGCAGTTTGATGATCCGGCGGACGTAGTCGGGTTCGATGTGGTGGCGCAACCCCTGGAGGCAGATTCGCGCGAGCGGTTGTGCGTTCCACATCGCGCCTCCGACAAGATCGATTCGCCGGCCATACTCCAACAGTCGTCGCAGAGCCACCGTCGAGTGATGCGAACCTGGCCGGCCTCGCTCGATCTCGTACTCGGCAAACAAGAGACAAAACTCCGCGATCACCGTATGCATCGTTTCGCAGAGGCGACGCGATTCGCCACACACCTCTTCGGCCGCAACAAGATCTCCGGATTCCACGTGCGCCGTTGCAAGCCCCGAAAGAATCAGGCACTCGGCCCACGGCACCCCGGCCTTGCGTACCGCACGCAATGCCGCTTCCGCGTGCTTCTTCATCAGCGGTATCTCGCCCTGGTACCAGGCCGCCATCGCAACCTGATAGTGATAGTGAGTGGCATCCATATATCGCAGCGGGTCCAGTTGCGCATGAAGCGTCTCGCGTTCGGCAGCGGCCCGGTCCAAATCTTCAGCGGTCAGCCATCCCCAGACCCCTTGGGCACGCAACATGAAATCCCAGAGGTGAACACCGGTTTCGGCGGAGACCTCAAGACCTCGTTCGGCCTCGCGCAGGCAGGCCTCGTTGTCTCCAACCATCCAGTGATACGCGGCCTGCGTCGCATGCCACGCGACACGCGGTAACGGGGACAAGTTTGTCGTGCGCGCGATCGGCGTCAACATGTCGATCAAGTTCGCGCCCTTGGCGAATTCCGCGCCCCAGAAGGCATAGTAGAGCAGCAGATGGAGGCCGACTACGAATCGCAAGGATGTATCCGGACAGGACTCCACGAGTTGCTCGACCACCGGCGTCCATCTCGGCAGTTGCGGATTTCCCGGCTGGCGATAAGTCAGGGCCAGAAACATCCAGAGTGCGACGCGTCCCTCAAGTTCGGGCGTCAGGGATTCCGGACTCTCGGCCAGAAGCGTGTCGAGCTCCGCGATCCAACGGTCGAGCGGATGAAAGTCACCCCACTCGTAGATGAAGGTCTCGACCACCGACGACCAGGCGAACAATTGCCCGCGCCGGTCGCCGGCGCGATTGAACGTTTCGAATGCCGCCTCAAGCTGCGCCCGCGCCTCGGCTAGCGCAAAAGGCATGCGTGCAATACCCAGCCAATAGCGCAACCAGGGATTGGCGTCGCGCATATTTTCCGGAATAGCCTGAAGCCAGTCTGAGAGTGTCTGCATGCGTCCTTGCTGTGCCAGCACGGGCGCGTGTTGCAGCAGGACGGGGACCAGAGCTCCCCAGTCTTGCGCCTGCTGCAATAGCATGATCGCGTTCTCGATGTCGCCGACGCCGGCCAGCAACCGGGCCGCCGTGCGCCGAAACTCGACAAGTTCTTCTGCGCTGAATCTCGTGGCGGCCCGATGTGCCAGGAAGTCGCGAAACAACGGGTGGTATTGAAACGCCGCTTCTTGGCCGGGGTGACGAACCGTGAAATAGTTGCGCCGCACGAGATCGTGCAGGATCGCGCGCGAATCGGCCGCCCCGGTAAGCCCCTCAGCGAGAGGCACGGTGAGCTTGGGCAAGATCGCCGTCTTCAAGAGGAAGTCCTGAATGGGGACCGCCGTGCGTGCAAAAACCTCGCTCGCGAAGTAATCGAACAAAACCTCGTGCTCGCCAATATTCTCGAGTCCCGGTGCCGCGCCATCGCTGCTGCGCTCCAGCATCAGCACAATGCCTGCCATCCACCCGTCGGTGTGACGATGCAGGGACTCCACAACCTCTCGGGACCTGCCGCCGCGCAGCCTGCCGACACCAATCGCCTCTTCCGACGTTAGGCGCAGCGCCTGTGGCTCGACCAGACTCAAAGACTCGGTGACGCGCGAGTGAGCAAATTGGCGAAGAGGGTCACCGCGACTGACGATGATAAGGTTGAGTCGCTCCGGGAGTTCTTCGATGGCGTGGCGCAGCAACTCGTGCAATACCGAATTCTCAGGCACCTCCTGGTAGTTATCGAGCACGATGACGCCCGGTCGCTTGAGTCGGCCATACAATTCGCGAAAGTAGTTCCGGGTAAAAACAGGCAGACCGGCGAGATACTCCGGTGTGAGCAACGGAAAGGGTTTGCGCCTGTGTGGCGCCGCTTTCCGGGCAGCGAGCGCCAAGTAGTAGAAGAACGAGGCCGGATCGGCGTCACCGGCATCCACCTGATACCAGAGGCAGGGGAGATTCCTGGCATTGAGGTAGCTTGCGACGAGTGTAGTCTTACCCGCCCCAGCCGGGGCAGCGATCCAGATCACAGGACGTTTGCGCGCCTGATCGAGCAGCTTAAAGAGGCGCGTGCGCGGATACACCTCGGTGAGCCGCGGCGGCGTCAGCTTGTGGAGTGTGTCTGCGTGCGCGTTCCGGCGCGACGCGCCGGCCGCGGGTTTGACCCGGCGCGGTTTGCGGGCGCGATGTTCCTTGTGCTTGACGGCCACGGCGTCTCCTGTCTAAACCTGCCGCAACGCCTCGGTAGCCGGCGACGGAGCCAGACCCAGTTCACGCTTGAGGACATCACGGCACCGCCGGTAAACGTGCTCGACCTCGGCCGGCCGGTGAAGGGCGCGATAGCAGCGCATGAGTCCCTGGTATAAGGACTCGCGCAGCGGGTCGAGCTCGATGGCCTTGTCGTAGATCGGGACGGCGGCGGCCGGATCGGCGGGGAGCAGGGTCTCGGCAGTCCGGGTCACGAGGCGCAATGTCTTATTATGAATCCGCTCGCGGGCGGCCAGCGCCCAGGGGGCGGTGTTTCCCGGCAGGAACGCCCCGCGGTAAAG
>CAYJBG010000168.1:0-2193 GCA_964368085.1 uncultured Acidiferrobacterales bacterium
ATTTCCGCGAGCTGGAGTTGCGGTTTCGTCCGGAGGGACAGGCGTGAAGGCTGTGTTGCAACCGATGAAATTTATACTGACTGCGCTGCTCGCGGGTTACGCCTCGCTGGCGTCCGCGATTCTGACCATCGAGATCACCCAGGGCGTGGACGGCGGTCTGCCGATCGCGGTCGTGCCGTTCGATGGAGCGGCCAAGGAGCGGCCGCCGCAGGACGTGGCCGCGGTGATCGAGGCGGATCTGGCGCGCAGCGGGCGCTTCACCCCGCTCGACAAAAAAGACTTCATCTCGCGCCCAATCGACGACAAGCAGGTGGTGTTCAAGGACTGGCGCATCGTGAAGGCCGAGGCGCTGGTCATCGGCAGCGTCAAGCCGGCGGCGGGCGGCCGCTACCAGGTCGAGTTCCGGTTGTACGACGTGTACAAGGAAAAACAGCTCGCCGGTTACAGCTATGTGGTGGCCGGCGACCGGCTGCGTGCGGTAGCGCACCAAATCAGCGATATCATTTATGAGAAGCTCACCGGCGAGCCGGGTGTGTTCAGCACGCGCATCGCTTACGTGACGCGCGAAGGTACCGTAAAGCGCTTCAACTACAAGCTGCAAATCGCCGACTCGGACGGCTACCAGCCGGTGACCGTGCTGAGTTCGGTGGAGCCGCTGATGTCGCCGGCCTGGTCGCCGGACGGCACGCGCCTGGCGTACGTGTCGTTCGAACAGCGCCGCCCGATCCTTTATATGCAGAACGTGGTCACCGGAACGCGCAGCCGCATCGCCGAGTTCAATGGCATCAACTCGGCCCCGGCCTGGTCGCCGGACGGCACGCGCCTCGCGCTCACCTTGTCGCGCGATGGCAACCCGGAGATTTACCTGATGCGCCTGTCCGACAACGCACTCACACGCCTCACCAGCCACCCGGCCATCGACACCGAGCCGACCTGGTCGCCGGACGGAAAGGAAATCGCATTCACCTCGGATCGCGGCGGCAAGCCGCAGATCTACCGCATGCGCCCGGACGGCGGCAACGTCGAACGCGTGACCTTCGAGGGCGAATACAACGCGCGCGCCTCGTACTCGGCGGACGGCAAGATGCTGACGCTGGTGAGCGGCGCGCGCGGCCGATATAATGCCGCGCTCCTGCACCTGCAAAGTTCGGTGTTGCAGGTGCTGACCGATACGCCCCTCGACGAATCGCCGAGCTTTGCACCCAACGGCCGCATGATCCTGTATGCTACCGAACGCGGCGGGCGCGGCGTGCTCGCCTCGGTGTCGTCCGACGGGCGTGTGCGCCAGCTTCTCAAGCTCCAGGAAGGCGATGTGCGTGAGCCCGCCTGGTCGCCGTTCAACCGTTCCACCCCCACCAATTAAGGAGTATGTCCATGGATAAGAAAATCCTGTTTTCACTGTTAGGAGTCGCGGCGCTCTCGCTCGCCGCCTGCGGCGGTACCGAGACCACCAAACCCGGTGTCGAGGAAAAGAGTGTCGGCACCGGCACGGACACGGGCGTGAGCGGCAAATCGCTGGATGCCAAGGCCGACCTGCTCGCCAAGCGGCGCGTGTACTTCGCCTTCGACAGCAGCACCGTGGACCAGGAGAACCGCGCGATTGTCGAGGCGCACGCCGCCTATCTGGCCGCAAACAAGAACATCAAGGTTGTGCTCGAAGGCCATGCCGACGAACGCGGCACGCGTGAATACAACCTGGCGCTGGGCGAGCGTCGCGCCCAGGCGGTGGAGCGCATGGTCAAGGTGCTGGGCGTGCCCGCCGACCGCATCAAGAACGTTTCCTACGGCGAGGAAAAGGCGATCGCGATGGATCACACCGAAGCCGCCTGGGCGCTCAACCGCCGGGTCGAGATCATCTATTGATAACCGGCTGAGGTTGACATGCAAGCGCGCACTGTTGTTCCGCTGCTGGCGATAATTGCCACCACGGCCGGTTTCGTGCCGGCCGTGGCCCAGGAGGTCGTTCCGGACCGGCGCGCGGTGGTCGTACCCCCCAAGAAACAGACGGCGGATGCGAACACGCGCGACACCCTGCTCGATCTGCTGCGCCAACTCGAGGAACTGCAGGCCGAGGTGCGCCAGTTGCGCAACGCGACCGAGGTGCAGGGCCACGAGCTCGAACAGCTCAAGGGCCGGCAGCGCTCGTTGTATGACGATCTGGACAAGCGTGTGCGCGAGGCCGAGCGCCGCGCC
>CAYJBG010000168.1:2203-4263 GCA_964368085.1 uncultured Acidiferrobacterales bacterium
GGCCGCTGGGCCGGCCCCCCCCCCGGCCGCCCGGTCGGGCGGTCGGGGCTCGCCGGCGCCGGCGCGGCCCCCCCGGGGGCCCCCCCCCCCCCCCCGCGCCGCCGCCGCGCCACCGGCGCCCGCCGCCGCGGCGGGCACAGCGGCGACGGCGCGCGCGATCACGGCGCCGCAGCAGCAGGAATACGATGCCGCCTTCGAACTGATGAAGCAGGGGCTGTATGAGCGGGCGGTCAAGGCGTTCCGCGCGTTTCTGGTCAAGCACCCGGACAGCGGGCTTTCGGACAACGCCCAGTACTGGGTCGCGGAAGGCAATTATGTCCTGCGCAATTACAAACTGGCGCTCGAGGAGTTCACCAAGGTGTTGAATGCCCCGGGCAACCCGAAGGCGCCGGACGCGCTGCTCAAGATCGGCTATGTGCACTACGAGCTTGGCGCCTACGACAAGGCGCGCAAGACCCTCACCGAGGTGCAGCAACGCTACGCCGGCACGAACGTGGCCAAGCTCGCCGCCGTGCGCCTCGAAAAGATGAAAAAGGAAGGGCGCTAAGGCTGGTTCCGAATTAGGTAGGATGGGTGAAACCCATCGTTCATCGCCGTTGGTGTGGAAAAAAAGCCGATGGGTTTCGCCCATCCTGCGTGAGTCCGCATCTTGGCCCGGTGGCACAACCGGATTCGGTTACCACTCAGGTATAATCCCCGCCGGCTCTTTTTCTCTACGGTCCCGCCAGCATGACCGCATCCCTTGTCCCCGCCGCGCCGGACGCCTCCGTGGCGCGGCTGCGCGTGAACGAAATTTTCCATTCGCTGCAAGGGGAGACGCGCAGCAGCGGTTTCCCCACGGTGTTCGTGCGCCTGACCGGCTGCCCGTTGCGCTGCGGGTACTGTGATACCGACTACGCGTTCCACGAGGGCCGCTGGATGGCGCTGGCCGAGATTCTCGCGCAGGTGGCGAGCCATGCGCCGCGCCACGTGACCGTGACCGGCGGCGAGCCGCTGGCGCAGCGGCCGTGCGAGACCCTGCTCACGCAGTTGTGCGACGCCGGCTATGAAGTGTCGCTCGAAACCAGCGGCGCGCTCGACATTGGCCGCGTGGATGCGCGCGTGCGCATTGTCATGGACATCAAGACTCCGGGTTCGGGCGAGGACGCGAAGAACGACGCGGCCAACCTGCAACACCTCAAACCGGCCGACGAGATCAAGTTTGTGATCTGCTCCCTGGCCGACTACGAATGGAGCCGCGATCTTGTGCGCCGCGAGCGGCTTGCGCAACGCTGCGAGGTGCTGTTCTCGCCGGTCTGGGGACGGCTCGAGGCCAGAGACCTTGCCGAGTGGATCCTGGCCGATCGTCTGCCGGTGCGCCTGCAAGTCCAGCTCCACAAATTATTGTGGGGCGAGGCGCGGGGGCGCTAAAGCCATGTCGCGCGCGGTGGTGCTGGTTTCCGGCGGGCTCGATTCGGCGACCGTGCTCGCCATCGCCCGCAGTCAGGACTTCGCCTGCCATGCGCTCAGTTTCGACTACGGCCAGCGGCACCGCATTGAACTTGAAGCCGCGCAACGCGTGGCCGCCGGCCACGGCGCGGTGGCGCACCGAATCGTGCCGCTCGACATCGGCTGGATGGGCGGATCGGCGCTGACCGACACCACCTTAAGCGTGCCGCGCGCCCCGACCGCGGGCATCCCGATCACCTATGTGCCGGCGCGCAACTCCATTTTTCTCGCCATCGCCCTGGGCTGGGCGGAGGCGCTGAACGCGCACGATATTTTTATCGGCGTCAACGCCGTCGATTACTCCGGCTATCCCGATTGCCGGCCGCAATTTCTCCAGGCGTTCCAGGACCTCGCCAACCTCGGCACGCGCGCCGGCGTCGAGGGTCACGGCTTCCGCCTGCACGCGCCGCTCCTGCACCTGCGCAAGGCCGAGATCATCGCCACCGGCCAGCGCCTCGGCGTCGACTACGCGCTGACTGTTTCCTGCTACGCCCCGGATAGCGAAGGCCGCGCCTGCGGGGCGTGCGACGCCTGCCGGTTGCGCGCCGCGGGCTTTGCCGCCGCCGGGGTGC
>CAYJBG010000169.1:0-4240 GCA_964368085.1 uncultured Acidiferrobacterales bacterium
CCGGCAGGCCGTTGGTCACGGCGTGCGCGCGCTGCACGGTGATCCAGGCATCGCGCTGGCGCGATTTCTCGGCGTCGTCGTCGCGCGGGTCCCAGCCGATGGCCGTCGGGTAGAGCAGCAGATCGGCGCCGTGCAGCGCCATGAGGCGCGCAGCTTCGGGGTACCACTGATCCCAGCAGACCAGGACGCCGAGCCGGCCGACGCTGGTCTCAATCGGCTTAAAACCGAGATCGCCAGGTGTGAAATAGAATTTTTCGTGGAAGCCGGGATCGTCCGGGATGTGCATCTTGCGATAGCTGCCGGCGATGTGGCCATCGCTGTCCAGCACCACGGCGGTGTTGTGGTAGAGGCCCGCGGCGCGCCGCTCGAATACCGAGGCGACGATCACAATTCCAAGTTCACGCGCCAGCGCGCCGAGTGTGTCGCTGGTTGGGCCGGGCACGGCTTCGGCCTGGTCGAAACGCTGCGTGTCCTCGGTCTGGCAAAAGTACACGCCGGTGTGCAGCTCCTGCAGCAGCACCAGCTGCGCGCCGCGCGCGTGCGCGCTGCGTACACCGTCCACGCTGGCGGCGAGATTGCGCGCGCGGTCCTCGCCGCACGTCTGCTGCACGAGGCCGACTTTGAGGTGGCGGCTCATAGTGGGCAATGGTAGCAGAGCCGGCGCGCGATGGGCAGGATGCCCGAGAGCGGCCTTCTCCCGACCGCCATGGATGGCGGCCGCTCCGGGCTCCTGCCCTCATGCAGCATTACTCCATCCCTGGAGGGCAGAAGTGCGGAGCGCGAAGCCGTCCCTACGGGGACAAACGCAGGAGCAGTATTTCCGCCATCGCAGGACGTCGCGCTTGACAAGCGCGTGGCGCTCCCGGATCGTGCCCGCCGAAAGCCCAGCAACAATCAGGAGAAGCCATGAAACGTATTACCATGCTTGCAGTCTGTCTGTTCATTGCCGCACCATTGTTTGCCGCCGGCAAGACCTACCAGGTGACCGGCCCGGTGCTCGAGGTGCGGGACGACGCCATTGTCATCGAGAAAGGCAAAGAAAAATGGGAGATCGCGCGCACGCCGGCCACCGCGATTAAGGGCGACCTCAAGAAGGGCGTCAAGGTCACGGTTGAGTACTCCATGAGCGCGGCCAAGATCGAGTTGAAGGAAGAGAAGAAGAAATAGGCGTGTTAAAAACGCTTACGACGGATTTTTTCACGTTCGGCGAACAACCCGACCGGTAGATATTCCCCTCTCCCGTTTCGGGAGAGGGGTAGGGGAGAGGGCAAATCGGCGCCGGCACGCTACACCCTCTCCCCCGGCCCCTCTCCCACGCGTGGGAGAGGGGAGCACTACCCTTAGGTCTTTTCTCTTTTCTAAATATGTCCCGCTACCCCGGCAACACCCCCGCCGGAATCTGCATGGTCACACAATGCAGGCTGCCATGCTGAGCGATGAGCGGCAGGCAGTCGATGCCGATCACCGCGCGCCCCGGGAAGCAGTCGCGCAGGCGATCGAGCGCGACACGATCCGCAGGATCTTCGTAGGTTGGGACCAGCACGGCGTCATTAATAATGAGGAAGTTGGCATAGGTGGCCGGCATGCGTGCGCCATGCTCATCGAACTTCGCACCCGGCCACGGCAACGGTACGAGTCGATAGGGCTGGCCGGCCGCTGTGCGGAACGCGCCCAGTTCCGCCTCCATCGCCTTGAGCTCGGCGTAGTGTTCGTCGGCCGGATCGTCGCAGGTTACGTAGGCAATGGTGTTCGGATCGCACAGGCGCGCAAGTGTGTCGATGTGACTGTCGGTGTCGTCGCCGGCGAGGGTGCCGTTCTTGAGCCACAGAAAGCGCGTGAGACCGAGAAGCTCCGCAAGTTCCTTTTCGATTTGTGCGCGCGTGTGCCGCGGGTTGCGTGTGGGCGCCAACAGACAGCGCTCGGTGGTGAGCAGCGTGCCCTGGCCGTCCACCTCGATCGAGCCGCCTTCGAGGATCAGGTTGACGCGTTCGATGGGCGTGTTGCCGAACGCGCCCTGGGAATGCAGGGCGCGGGTGATGCGGTTGTCGAGGTCGTACGGGTACTTTCCACCCCAGCCGTTGAAGCCGAAGTCGAGCAGGGTGGCCTGGTCCCGGCAGAGCACGGCGATCGGCCCGTGGTCGCGCGCCCAAGAGTCGTTGGCCGGGGCCGTATAGAGCCTGGTTCCGGTCTCCGGGACTCGCGCGCCGCGCAGCAGACCGGCTACGTGCGCACGGACCGCGGCATCGTGGCAGGCGATGACAACCTGTTCGAAACGTGCGATGGCGGCGGCAATTGCGACAAACACCGGCTCAACCTCGTGCAGGATCGGCGCCCAGTCGCTGCCGGCATGCGGCCAGGTGAGTTGCACGGCGCTTTGCAGCGCCCACTCGGGTGGAAGAAATCGTCGGCAGGGCGGGAGTGGCATGCGGGTTTGTCGGCGGCAGCGAGGCGCGCGCGATGGTAACGGCTTGGCGCGACCCTGCCAAGGGTCGTGTTACTCGCTGAAATCGATGTCGATTCCCTGTTGTAGCAGGTTTGTTTGGCGGTCGACCAGGTAGGATCCGAACCGGTCGTAGTGCTTGTAGTGTTTGCCGCTCACGTAACGCAACATTTCCTTGAAATGGAAATGGTAAAAGCGGCCCTCGATGCGGGCTGCTTCCTTGCCATCGTCGAACAGTACGACACCGGGGCGGTGGGACAGGCCCAACGACGCGGCCCAGGCCCTGGGTGTGGTGCGTTTACCGGAAATGTCGACGATCGGTGTTTCGGCGTAGGCGTCCAGCCGCACCACCCGGAACGGTTTGAGTTCGGCGAGCACCTCCGGACGATTCAGTACTTTGTTGTGGAAACTATCGCAGTCCGCACAGTTTTTGTCTTCGAAGATCACCGCCAGTGATTTCGTGGACCGGGCGAAGTCCGTAATCTTTTCGAAGCGCGGATGGTCGCGAAGCGCGTACACCGGCGCCCGTTGTTTCTTTTCGACGTAGGCGGACAGCGACTGGTCGCGGTACGCCTTGTCGTGCACGTAATCGAGGGCGTGGCGCAGCGTCGGCGGGCTGCGATAGCCGTTCAGTTGCAGGACCTTTTTTCCGTCCGGATCGATGAACACTAGGGCCGGCGTGCCGACGACCTTGAGTTTAATGGCCAGTTCCTGCTCGGTGTAGTTGGCGCCATCGATCCAGGTGACATCGTTTGCGCCGCGCACGTTGACGGCGATGACGTCGAAGTTTTTCCGGATGAATTCCATGTTCTCGCCCTGGCGGAAATTTTCATCCAGCGTACGCGCGCAATACGGACAGTCGTTGAGGTCCATGAAAACGAGAATATGCCGGCCGGCCTTGCGGGCCTCGTCGGCCTCTTCCTTGAAATTGAGAAAACTCTGTTTGAACCAGTCGGGCAATACATGAGCCTTCCCGCCAGTCATGCGGCCAGGCGAAGTTTGAGCGAGCGCGGAGCCGTCGATGGCCAGCAGCGCGGCACACAACAGCAGCATCAGCCTTTTCATGGTTCCATCCCGTTGGTGAGAATATCTCCGCGGCGACTACGCCAGCGTTCCTTGCACAAGAACCTACGGGGTTTGTTGTCAGGATGTCAACCAAAGGCAGTGTGTTTGACCTCACCCGCCAAGTGGTTTTGAATGATCGCCGAGTAAACGAGATCGCGCGTAGCGCGCATCGGCTCGCCTCGACCGAAATATGGATTCTCACCAACTTCCCCTCTCCCTCTGGGAGAGGGCAAAGGGTGAGGGCCCTCTGGGAGAGGGAATGAGGGTGAGGGAAACGACCTTTTGCGACACAACGAACATTGAGCACTACCCTATGACTCTCATTCGCCCGTTTGCCGGTCTGCGTCCGGCGCCCGGCCGCGAGGCCTCGGTGCTCGCGCCGCCCTACGATGTACTCAACACCGACGAGGCGCGTGCGCGCGTCGCCGGCAGACCGTGGAGCTTTCTGCACATCTCCAAGCCGGAGATCGACCTGCCGCCGAAGACCGATCCCTATAGTCCTGCGGTGTACGCCAAGGGCAAGGAGAACTTCGAACGCATGCAACGCGAGGGCGTGCTGGTGCGCGACCCGCAGCCCTGCTACTACCTCTACCGTCTGGTGATGGGCGCGCACACCCAGACCGGCATTGTCGCGGCCGCGTCCGTGCCGGACTACGACAGCAACCGCATTCGCAAGCACGAGTTCACGCGCCCGGACAAGGAAGACGACCGCGTGCGCCAGATCGACGCGCTCAA
>CAYJBG010000170.1:0-4232 GCA_964368085.1 uncultured Acidiferrobacterales bacterium
TGCTCAGCACCGTGCCGCTGCCGCACATGGCGGTCTCCGCCGCCCCGGACATCGGCCCCGAACTGCGCCGGGCGCTGCGCCAGGCGTTGCTCGACGCCCACAAGGGCGACGCCGGGCGCGCGATGCTCGCGCGCATCGGCATCGAGCGCTTCGACCCGGCCAATGCCACGGTATACAAAGGACAAGCACGGATATTGCAAGAGTACTGGGGATACTGATGCACAAAACCCTTGCCGGATAGATTCCGGCAAGGGTTAGGTAGCGTTACTGCTTATGACTGCTTACGTCACGGCCGTTCCATCGTCTGCGCCGCCAGTGCGTCATCGCCGATCACGGCCTTGCTCAAGCCCACCAACGGACCGAGCGCTGCGCGCACCACGGCGCGCAGGTCGTCGTGCTGCCGCAAATAATCCGCGAGCGTCGGACTGTATTTGTAATACTGCGACACAAACCAGCGACCTGCGTCGTTGGTCTGCAGGTACTCATCCCGGAAGGCGCGCAGGTAGCGCACATCATCGGCCATCGGCGTTCCGTATGCGGCCGTGGCGATGAAGCAGCCACCGCCACCTCCGCCACTTCCGCTGGAAGGTGCCGATTCATTTTCGGCGATGGTAACCGTGGCGCTGGCGGGTGAACCGACACCGTATGCGGCGTTCGCACTCAGCGTCAAGATAACGGTTTCATTGCCTTCATACACCGAGTCATCAATAGGGGTGATCGTGACTGTGGCTGCGGTGAAATTTGCAGCAATGATAACGCTGCCGCTCGGGGCCGTGTAATCGGTACCACTGGCGGCGCTTCCGCCCATGGTGTAATTCACGGTTAACGGCGAGGTGATGATGCCGACGCTGCGGGTGATTCTGAAAGTACCCGGATCGAGACCGGCCTCCGCCGCCGCGGCATCCGATGCGCTCACCGATACGGTCGGCTCATTATCGGCGATGGTGGCCGTGGCGCTGGAGGGAGAACTGACGCTATATGATGCGGCGTTTGCACTCAGCGTCAAGATGACGGTTTCATTGCCTTCATACACCGAGTCATCGATGGGGGTAATCGTGACCGTGGCCGTGGATGAGCTTACAGCAATGGTAACGCTGCCGCTCACGGCCGCGTAATCGGTACCATTGGTGGCCGTTCCACTCATGGTGTAGTTCACGATCAAGGCCGAGGTGGTGAGGCCGGTGCGGGTGATTGTGAAGGTACCCGGATCGAGACCGGCCTCCGCCGCCGTGGCATCCGTTGCGCTCACCGTCACAGTCGCAGCCGCAGCAGTCGCGGCCGCAGCGTTGACGATGCCCGCGCCGCAAGTTGTGACCGTGCAATCCGAACCCGTGCCGGTTGGAAACGCGCGGGCGGTGTTTTGAAGAGTTGATAGAACCTGGGCCGGAGTGAGCGATGGATCGGCCGACAGCATCAGAGACACGATCCCGGCGATGTGCGGGGCGGCCATGCTGGTGCCTTGATAATAAACATAGGCATCCCCAGCTGGCGATGCCGCCGGTGTGGTGGCGCCGGTGTTGATCGTGGACAGGACGCCATTGATGGTCGTAGCGGTTTCGCCACCGGGCGCCGCAATCTCCACCGTGGCACCGAAGTTGCTCCCGGAGATGCTGGAGAAGAGTGCCCGACCGCCATTGCGGTTGACAGCCGCAACACTGATCACGTTGTTGCAGTTCGCAGGAGATTCGGGTGTTACAGCAAGATCGACGTTACTGTTGCCGGCCGCCACCACCATCACGGCACCGGCAGCCACAACATCGTCGATAGCGGCTTGTTCAGCAGCGGAGCAAGTACCAGCACCGCCCAGGCTCAGGTTCAGCACCTTGGCGGGAGTGAGATTGGCTGGTACGCCCGCGACCGACAAGCCGGCTGCCCAGCGAATGCCGTCTAGGACGTCCGAAAGGGAACCGCCGCATTTACCCAGTACGCGCACCGGCAAAATTCTGGACACCCAGTTAACGCCGGCCACACCCGTGGTGTTATCGCTCAACGCGCCGATGGTTCCGGCGACATGGGTGCCATGCCAGGAACTGTCGCTGACATCAATACAGGGAGTGGTGGGATCGACCACTTCTGCCAGGGTTGCCCAGTCACCCGGATCGGTGGGATCGGTGTCGCGCCCACCGCCATCGTTTGCGGCGAACAGATTGGTTACGAAATCATAGCCGGGAACCACCTTGCCGGCGCCGTCCAGGATATTGCCGTCAATGTCCGCATGCGGGACGAGCCCGGTATCGATGACCGCCACCACGATGCCGGCCGAGCCGGTAGTGATGTCCCAGGCGCCGGGCAGATTGGCGCCACCTGCTACTGCTGCGTAGGGTGCCTGTGCCACATTGGAGTGGTAATGCCACTGATTGCCATATTGGGCATCAGTCGGGAACAGCAGCGGCCGCATGATGCGGTCCGGCTCGGCATATTCAACCTGCGGATCGGCGCTGAGCCGGCGCACAATGGCCTCGACCTCGGCCAGAGGCATACGCCCCGGCAGCTGCAATACTTGGGCATCACCGGACATCGCACGAAAATGGGTCAAGCCGATACCAGCGGCGGCGCTCAGGCCGGCCACCTGGGCGGGACTCAGGCTTGTCGCCCGAGCAACCTGATTGTCGCGCAGCTTGATGATGATACGGTCGGTAGAAATCTCCTTTGGTGAGGCGGGGACCGCAGTAACGAAGGCGCCACCGGCCCATGCGGTAGGCAATGACATGAACAGTGCGCCAGAGAGAGCAGCGATGCCCAAGAACACAGCGACTCGTTGCTTATTTAGCATGGCTAAGCTCCAAACGAAAATATCGGTGAATCGGTTCAGTTTAGCGGCAAGTGCTGCATGCGACGATCGGGTTCGGCATACTCAACCTCGGGTCTTTTCGCCAGCCCCTCCACAACACGCAGGAAGTGGTCGGCATCCACGACGTTTTCGATACGCAACACATGTGCATCCCCAGACATGGTACGGACATAGACGAAGGTAACGCCAGTATCGCGTGCGAGTTCTTTAAGGTAACCCTGCCGGGCAGGGTCGAACAGAGGGTCACGAAACTTGACGATCAACTGGGCCACCAGTTTGATCCGGGGCGGATCTGCGCGCGGCACGGACTCGGCAACCACCGGCCTGCCTATAGTGGCACAGCCCGAAAGCACCATTAATACCATCAAGCTGCGCCCAATGGAGAGCTTCGGGCAGACAGTAAACTGACTTACCATGGCCGTCGATTCCATTGCTGATATCCCCTTGGGTAATTCAATATTAAATACAACGTTCGCACTTACCGGCCATGTGCCAAAATACCCTACGTGTTCAGCACCCACTTGGCAAGCCATGCCATTCGCAGGCTTAGAAGCTCAAGACAATGCAAGTCAGAATGACAACGGCAGCGATAGCCAAGAAAGGCGTTAATTACCTTGGTTAACACAAACCTCACACAGCGCGGCCTCAGGGTTCTCTGGCACCCCTGCACCCAGATGCACGACCACGAGAGTTGCCCGCCGATCGCCATCCGTCGGGGACAAGGGGTATGGCTGGAAGACTATGAGGGCCGGAGGTATCTGGATGCCATCAGCTCATGGTGGGTGAACCTGTTCGGCCATGCCAACCCGCGCATTAATGCGGCGATTACCGATCAGCTCGGGAAGCTCGAACACGTCATCCTCGCCGGTTTCACCCACGCACCGATTGTGACGCTCTCCGAGCGGCTGGTGGCGCTCGCGCCGCCGGGGCTGGCGCGTTGCTTCTATGCCGGTGACGGATCGAGCGCGGTCGAGGTTGCGCTCAAGATGAGTTTCCATTATTGGCGCAATCGCGGCGAAGCGCGCACGCGCTTTATTTCCTTGAGCAACAGTTACCACGGCGAAACACTTGGGGCGCTTTCAGTCGGAGATGTGGCGCTTTACAAGGAAACCTATGAGCCGCTGCTGTTGAAGGCGATCACAGTTCCATCGCCGGATTGCTACAACCGCGAAGCGGGCGAATCCTGCGCCGATTATTCCACGCGCCTGTTCGCCGCGATGGATGCGGCACTCGCGCGGCATGCGCACGAAACCTGCGCCGTGATCGTTGAGCCGCTGGTGCAATGTGCCGGTGGCATGCGCATGTACGATCCGGTCTATTTGAAACTGCTGCGCGCCGCGTGCACCAAATATAACGTGCACCTGATCGCCGACGAAATCGCGGTCGGCTTCGGGCGCACCGGCACGCTGTTCGCCTGCGAGCAGGCCGGCATCACGCCGGA
>CAYJBG010000171.1:0-4229 GCA_964368085.1 uncultured Acidiferrobacterales bacterium
CTCGACATCGGCACCTCCAAGGTGCTGGCGATCGTGGGCGAGGTCACGGCCACCGGCGAGGTGCAGGTGATCGGCGTCGGACATCATCCGTCGCGCGGCATGAAGAAGGGCGTGGTGGTGAACATCGAATCCACGGTGCAGTCCATCCAGCGCGCCGTGGAAGAGGCCGAGCTCATGGCCGGTTGCCAGATTCAGTCGGTGTACGCCGGCATCGCCGGTTCGCACATCCGTTCGATCAACTCGCACGGCACGGTGGCGATCAAAGACAAGGAGGTGGGGCCGAACGACGTCGACCGGGTGATTGAGTCGGCCCGCGCGCTCGCCATCCCGGCCGATCAAAAGGTGCTGCACGTGTTACCGCAGGAATTCATCATCGACGGCCAGGAAGGCATCCGCGAACCGATCGGCATGAGCGGCGTGCGCCTGGAAGCCAAGGTACACATTGTCACCGGTGCGGTGAGTGCGGCGCAGAACATCGTGAAGTGCGTGCGCCGCTGCGGCCTGGAGGTGGACGACATTATTCTCGAACAGCTTGCCTCCAGTTTGTCAGTCCTCACCGAGGACGAGAAGGAACTGGGTGTGTGCATGGTGGATATCGGCGGCGGCACCACCGACATCTCGGTATTTACCGAGGGTGCGATTCGGCACACCTGCGTGATACCGATTGCCGGCGACCAGGTGACGAATGACATCGCCGTGGCGCTGCGCACGCCCACGGCCAATGCTGAGGAAATCAAGAAAAAGTACGGCTGCGCGCTCACCCAGCTTGCCACCCGCGACGAGAGCATCGAGGTGTCGAGCGTCGGCGACCGGCCGCCGCGCAAGCTCGCGCGCCAGACGCTCGCCGAGGTCATCGAGCCGCGCATCGAGGAGCTGTACGGCCTGGTGCTCGCGGAGTTGCGGCGCAGCGGTTTCGAGGACTTGATCGGGAGCGGCATCGTGCTCACCGGCGGCAGCGCCAAGATGGAAGGCATGATCGATCTCGCCGAGGAGGTGTTCCACATGCCGGTACGGCTCGGCATTCCGCAGGGTGTGGGGGGCTTGAGCGGCGTGGTGCACAACCCGATCTACGCCACCGGTGTGGGCCTGGTGTTGTTCGGCGCTCGGGCACGCGGCGGCAGCCGCTACGGGCTCATGCCGCAGTCGGCATCGGTCGGCATTCAGGGTGTGTTGGGCAAGATGAAGGGCTGGTTTCAGGGGAATTTTTAACGGGGCGGGCGCGAAGGCAGACAACCACTTAACTCACAGAAGGAGACACCATCATGTTTGAACTAATGGATAGCTACGGCGAACAGGCCGTGATCAAGGTAATCGGTATCGGAGGTGGCGGCGGCAATGCGGTCGAGCATATGGTCAGTGCAAAGATCGATGGCGTGGAGTTCATTGTCGCCAACACCGATGCGCAGGCGCTCAAGAAGACCGGGGCGCGCACCATCCTGCAGATGGGCGCGAACCTCACTAAGGGTCTGGGCGCAGGCGCCGATCCAGCAATTGGCCGGCAGGCGGCGGTCGAGGACCGGGAGCGCATCGCCGAGGCGCTGCAGGGCGCCGACATGGTCTTTATCACCGCCGGCATGGGCGGCGGTACCGGCACCGGAGCCGCGCCGGTGGTGGCGCAGGTGGCCAGGGACCTCGGCATCCTGACGGTGGCGATTGTGACCAAGCCGTTTCCGTTCGAGGGCAAGAAGCGCCTGGCGATCGCCGAGCAGGGCATCAAGGAATTGGGCGAATTCGTGGATTCCATCATTACTATCCCGAACGAGAAGCTCCTGTCGGTGGTCGGCAAGGGCGCCAGCCTGCTGGATGCTTTCAGCAAGGCCAACGAGGTATTACAGGGCGCAGTACAGGGTATCGCCGAGTTGATCACCCGTCCGGGTCTTATTAATGTGGACTTCGCCGATGTACGTACCGTCATGTCCGAGATGGGTATGGCGGTGATGGGTTCGGCCTCGGCCAGCGGCGAGAACCGGGCAGTGGATGCGGCGCGCGCCGCAGTCTCAAGCCCGCTGCTGGAGGACATTAATATTTCCGGGGCACGCGGCATCCTGGTGAACGTAACTGCCGGTCGCGATCTGTCGATCGGTGAGTTTGAGGAGGTCGGCAACACCATTAAGGAGTTCGCCGCCGAAGACGCGACGGTGGTCATTGGCACGGTCATCGACCCGGATTTGCACAGCGAACTACGGGTTACGGTCGTAGCCACGGGTCTTGGCATCCGTGAGAAGCGTCAGCTGCCCTTCAAGGTGATCAAAACAGGAACCGGAACAACGGATTACGAGCAGTTGGATACGCCGACCGTAATCCGCAACAGGCGTGTGCCGGTGGACCCGCGTGCGCATGCAGAAGGGATTGAATACCTGGACATACCGGCCTTTTTACGCAAACAGGCGGATTAACTGGACAATTAGGAGTTTATGATCTGGAATTCAACTATCATATGAAGAGTCAGCCGTTAGTCGGTCGAAATCGGCCGAGGGTGCCGATTTTTCAGCGGTAGGCTGGACAGCACAGGATTATTACTTTTTAATAGAAAACATAATCCTTTTTGAGGTTTCTGACACCAGCCCGGGTGCAGTCGGAGGAGAGGTTCGCCCCGGGGTATCGGTGCGTGTACCAAGAGGAAATTAATAAACCCGGATTCGTTTCGTAATGATCAAACAACGCACCCTCAAGAACATCATACGCGCCACCGGCGTGGGTCTGCATACCGGCGAAAAGGTTTATCTCACCCTGCGGCCCGCCGCCGTGGGTACCGGCATCGTATTTCGGCGCGTGGACCTTGTCGATCCCGTTGAGATCAAGGCCGATCCCGAGAACGTCACGGACACGCGCATGTCCACGACGCTTGAAAAAAACGGTGCCAAGATTTCGACCGTGGAACATCTGATGGCGGCGTTCGCCGGTCTTGGCATCGACAATGCGTTCGTGGATGTGACCGCCCCGGAAGTACCTATTATGGATGGCAGCGCCGGTCCCTTCGTGTTTTTGCTGCAATCGGCCGGCATTGAAGAACAGGTTTCACCCAAACAGTTTATCCGCATCAAGAAACCGGTACGCGTCGAGGACGGCGACAAATGGGTGCAATTCGAGCCGTGGGACGGTTTCAAGGTATCGTTCGGCATCGACTTCGACCACCCCAGCCTGCGCCGGTCCACGCAGACCGCGTGTGTGGATTTTTCCACCACGTCGTTCGTGAAGGAAGTGAGCCGCGCCCGCACTTTCGGATTCATGCGCGATCTCGAGACGTTGCGCTCAGCGGGTCTGGCGCGCGGCGGCGGGATGGACAATGCAATCGTCATGGACAATTTTCGCGTGTTGAACGAGGACGGCCTGCGTTACGAAGACGAATTCGTGAAACACAAGGTGCTGGATGCGATCGGCGATCTTTATCTGCTGGGCCACCCATTGATCGGCGCGTTCAGCGGCCACAAGTCCGGGCACGCCCTGAATAACCGTATCCTGCGCACCCTCATGGCGGACACGAGCGCCTGGGAGCTTGTGTCCTACGAGGAATCTGACAAGGCGGCCATCTCCTTCACGCGCGCGGTGCCTTCGGCATGAACATTATCCTGATTCCTCACAGTGCCGGCCACGGGCGAAATATCAGCCTGAGCCCGCTGCAACTCCTGGCGGTGGCGCTGGCGGTGCTGGTGGGACTGCCGGTTCTGATTGGAACCGTGTCCTACAAGATTGCCTCGTATTTCGATCCGGCCACCGGCGTGCGCGATCCGGAATTCGTCCAGCGTCAGGCGGCGCTGCTCACCAACGAGCGCCAGGTCATCGAACAGGCGCGGCGCACCGCGGAACTGCATCTCAACGCGCTTGCCCAGCGCCTCGGACACATGCAGGCGGAGCTGCTGCGGCTCAATGCCCTGGGTCAGCGGCTGTCGCGCATGGCCGGTCTCGACAAACGCGAGTTTGATTTTTCGGAAGGACCGGCGATGGGCGGTCCGGAGCCGGCACGCGGCGTCTCGTCCGCTTCGGTGCCGGATTTCCTTAAAAGCATGGAGATGGTCTCCGGCCAGATCGGCAAGAAGTCCGAGCGGCTGGCGGCGCTGGAGAGCACGCTGCTCGACAAGCAGTTGCAGGCCGCTGTGCACCCGGCCGGCTGGCCGACCGATGGCGGTTGGGTGTCCTCCGGTTTCGGCCCGCGTTCCGACCCCTTCACCGGCCGTACCGCCTACCACGAGGGCGTGGACATCGCCAGCCGCTTCGGTTCATCCGTCAAA
>CAYJBG010000172.1:0-4224 GCA_964368085.1 uncultured Acidiferrobacterales bacterium
TGGCTCTCTTTCTTTGTGCCTCAGATAGGACATTACTAATACAGGTATCAATAGTGTAGTGCTTCGTAGTTAACGAACCTTCCGGTCTTGCAAGTCCCCTCCCCTTCAAGGGGAGGGTTAGGGAGGGGATGGGTTGAATGTGTCGAGTCTGAACACCCATCCCCATCCCGTCCTTCCCCTTGAAGGGGAAGGAGCCCTGCGTTTACGTTCCGAATAGAATGGAGCACTACGCTAGCGCGAGGCCGGAGAAAAAGACCTGACGGCCAGCACCACGTTCAGGCCACCGAAGGCGAAGGAATTGGAAATCGCCGTGTCGACCTGCCGTTCGCGCGCCTGGTTCGGCACATAGTCCAGATCACAGCCTTCGCCCGGCTCGGTAAAATTGGCGGTCGGCGGCACCAGGTTGTTGTGGACGGCAAGCACCGTTGCGATCAGCTCCAGCGCACTCGACGCCCCCAATGCATGGCCATGCATTGATTTGGTCGAGGATACTGACAAGGCTTTCGCATGGCCGCCAAAAACGCGGTGCAGTGCCGCCGTCTCGGCCGAGTCATTGGCAAGGGTTGCGGTCCCGTGAGCATTAACGTAACCCACTGTATCGGCGGCGAAACCTGCATTTTCAAGTGCATTACTCATTGCCCTGGCGATACCGTCCACATCGGGGCGGAGAATGTGCCCGGCATCTGATGACATACCGCAACCTGCCAGTTCGGCGTAGACACGCGCGCCGCGCCGAATGGCATGCCCTTCGGATTCCAGCACCAGCATGCCTGCGCCTTCGCCCAGCACCATACCAGTACGGTCTTTGCAAAACGGACGGCATGTGTCGTTGGAAACAACCCGCAACGCTTCCCAGGCCTTCAACAAACCGTAGGTAAATGGTGCATCGGCGCCTCCGACCAGGGCCACGTCGACCAGGCCCGACTGGATCATCATGCGTCCTTGCGCGGCCGCATGGGCTCCGGATGCGCAAGCGCTGGTTACTGAAAATGCCGGCCCTGAGATACCCAGATGCATGCTCACCATACTCGCCGCGGCGCTCGGCATGCCTTTGGGAATTGTCAGGGGGTGAGCGCGGTCCTTCTGTTGCTTGTATAACCGCGCATAAGTTTCCTCGTCGGTTTGCTTGCCGCCGCAACCCGTCCCGATGATCGCGGCGGCACGGGTCACTGCCTCGTCTCCGACAGTCAGGCCGGCGTCGGCCAGGGCTGCTCGCGCTGCAATCACCGCAAATTGGGAGAATCGATCCAGCAACGGCAGCTGTTCGAAAGAAAAGTACTGTTCCGGGTTGAAGCCCGGAACCACGGCGCCGACGGAAATTTTCGTGCCCTTGGCAATATCTGCCAGCGGCCCGATGGCGGAGCGCCCCGCACTGAGGGACGACCAGAAATCAGCAACCGTGGTTCCCAGACCGGAAATTTCGCCTAATCCGGTAACGACGACGCGCCCTGTCATTCGGAATTGCTGTTTCTCCGCAGTTCATCGACTTTGGTGACAATATCGCCGACCGTATGTATCGACCCGATGATTTCATTCGGAATCTCGATGCCCAGGCGTTCTTCAAGTTCGGAAAGGATGATAATCGCCTTCAGGGAATCGATCCCCAGATCGCTCAGGCCCGTATTCAATGTTATTTCCCCGGTTGGACATTTCAACTCACGGGCAATTATTTCAATTACTGCATTGATTGTCATAAATCACCAACTTTTTTCTTATTTTAAAGTTTGTAAAGCCTAGGGGACAGGCGCCCGCCCTAAAATTATCCGCGACGGATGATCGCGGTAATGATAAGAAATGGCCCCGCCCGTCTAACAGGTTGTTGAAAAAGCCCATCCATGGGCTTTTTCAACCCGCAAAGCAAAAAATGGCCGCTCCTGCGCATCCCTGCGCTCGCGGCATTTGTGCATCCTGCACGGGATCATTTTTGCTTTGCTTCATTCTTCAAACACATACAGCGTGTTTGAAGAATGGCGGCACATCCATGTGCCGCACGCGGGGGTTTTTTTCAACAACCTGCTAATCAACAAAGTCCAGCTTTATGAGTGTAGACCCTGCGGGGTCAGGCGGCTTTAGGACTTTGGCCGCGTAGCGCACGGCCACCGGCTAACGTCGCCGGCCTTCGGTTGGCAGCGCTGCATACTGGCATTTTGCGCAATTGGGCCGGTTTTTAGGGCGTTTCGTCGAAGAAACCGCCCCTCGTCCGCCCGTCACAAGAAGGCAATAAAAAAACCGCCGGAGGCGGTTATTTTTCAGCGACGGCTGTAATGGAAGTGCCGTGTGTTCAGGCCTCCACGACGACGCGGGCTTCGGCCGTGCCGGTCTCGCCCTTGTTGTCTTTCCAGGTAATCTTGAGCTTGTCGCCGTTCCTGGCGGTCCTGGAGCGGAAGCCGAGCAGCGGATTTTCAGACACGCCGACGCCCATAAGGGCGTTTGCCATGGGTTTGCCGTTGAGCTCGACACTGAGTTCCTGAATGAAGTGTGCCGGGATGGTTGTGCCGGAGGCCTTATCCTTGCGCATGCCGGTTTCCATCGGATGGTTCACCAGTACCAATACCTCGACGGCGCCTTCCTGGACGCGGGTGCGGATTTTTGTTTCTCTTGCCATGCTGTTACCGCTCTTGAACTTGAATACTTCATCCGTCAACAATCACCCGCCACACCCACCGACGGTCACCTTGATCTGCTGGCTCGCCGTGTGCAGTGTGCCGCCGGACTTGACGACCACCTGCACGTCCGAGGTCTTGCCCATCTTCATGCGCGCGCTGAAGTAGCCCTGTGCCCCGGCGAGGGTGACGGTCGCCACCAGCGGGTTGGGGTTGCCGGCCACCAGGATGGCGATGGATTCGACGTTCGGCAGGGTGGTGGAGACGGCAATCGGCACCACCGCCCCGTTTTCGGCCTGGATCGGGGCCTTGATGGCGATGGCCGGGCTTACGGCCGCCGCGCTGGTGCCGTACAGGCCCTTCAGGGCGTCCTCGATGGACTTGGCGTCAAAGGCCCCGGCCGGCCAGGCGGCGGCCAGCACCCGGGTGGGGGTGAGCAGCCCGGCGCTGGCGGCCACGGCCAGCACGCCGCCGGCGAGGGTGCTTTGGAGGAAGGTTCTGCGGGTCATCGGGGCCACAACTTTCTCCTTTACAGTTAGTCTTGCAGTTGCATGGGTTAACGGGCCTGCTGTCGGGAGTAGACGCGCCCCGGGTACCGATTATTCCGGCCGTTCCGCTCCAGTCTGCCCGGCGTGCCGTGCACTCAACAGCGGTTCGAGTTCGCGCAGGGCCTGTTCGTAGACACCGCGCTTGAACTCCACGATTTGCTCAAGCGGGCTCCAGAATTCAACCCAGCACCAGCTATCGAACTCCGGCCGGTCACAGGCATTCAGACGGACATGCTCCGCGCTGCCCAGAAAACGCAGCAGAAACCAGATCTGCTTCTGGCCGCGGAACGCCGATGTTCGCGGCGAACGGCGGAAGTGTTCGGGAATCTCGTAGCGCAACCACTCCTGGGTGCGGCCGATGATGCGCACATGCTCGGGCGCAAGACCCACTTCCTCGTTCAACTCACGGAACAAGGCCTGCTCTGGGGTTTCATGCGGGTTGATCCCGCCTTGCGGGAATTGCCATCCGTTCTGCCCACAGCGGCGTGCCCAGAACACCTGGTTCTCCCGGTTGCAGAGAATAATGCCCACGTTGGGGCGATAACCTTGTTCGTCAATCATGCGGACGCAGGTGCCAGCGGTTTGAGCCGCCTCGATGGAGGGATTTTTTCACGAAGTGCACGCCACGGCAATGCGACCGCCAGGGATGGCGGAAGTGCCGAAAACGCAGGAGCAGTTTTCCGGCCGACCGCCATGGATGGCGGAAGTGCCGAGCGCGAAGCCGTCAGTGAATGAGGCTTCCTTCACTGGACAAACGCAGGAGCAGTTTTCCGGCCATACGTCATTTCATTCCCCCGGATGGCGAATCTGTTTATGCTTGCAAGAAGGCTGAACAATCCATCCGTGGATTGTTCAGCCCCGCAAAGCAAAAACGTGGTTTTTGCTTTGCTTCGTTCTTTCAAACGCTTATGCGTTTGAAAGAACGTTGGCACATCCCTGTGCCAAGGAAACCCTGAATTTATTCGGAGTTTCCTTAAAAGCGCCGCACAATCCGGAGTTTGCCGTGAGTCTCGCCATATTCGATCTCGACAACACCCTGTTGCGCGGCGACAGCGATTACGTGTGGGGGGAGT
>CAYJBG010000173.1:0-4207 GCA_964368085.1 uncultured Acidiferrobacterales bacterium
ACTGGTGGCTGTCGGACTGCTGGTTCTGCCCGGACGGCGTGCCGGGTTTCGCCATTCCTTTCTATCTCGCGCATCCGCGTCTGACAAAGTTCGAGCAGCAGTTCATGCTCGAAGCCGAGGGCGGTACGGTGGAGTCTTGCCTCAAAATCCTGCGCCACGAAACCGCGCACGCGCTCGCCAACGCTTATCGTTTACACCTCAAGCAGGCCTGGCGGCGGCGCTTCGGGCGCGCCAGCCGCGTCTACCCGGAGAGCTACCTGCCGCGCCCCGGCAGCCGCAACTACGTCATTCATCTCGATAACTGGTACGCGCAGAGTCACCCGGCCGAGGACTGGGCCGAGACCTTCGCGGTCTGGCTCGATCCACGCTCGCGCTGGCGCGAGCGCTACCACAACTGGCCGGCGCTGAAAAAACTCGAGTACGTGGATGCGGTGATGCAGGAGATCCGCGGTGTGATGCCGCCGGTACGCACCCGCCGGCAAGTGGATGCGGTCAGCGCGCTCACACTCACACTGCGCGAGTACTTCGAGCAGAAGCAGGCGCGGCTGCGTGCCGACTACCCGCGCTTCCACGAGGAACAGTTGCGCCAAATCTTTTCCAACCCGCGCCACGGCAAGCGTGAACGTGCCTCGCGTCTGGTGCGACGCAAGAAACGCGAGCTGCTCACCACGGTCGCCGCCTGGACCTCGGACTCGCGCTACCGCATCCACCTGACGCTTGAGGACATGGCGAGCCGCTGCGACGAGCTCGACCTTTATGCCGGGAGCGATCCGCAGCAAAACCGCGTGGCGCTGGTGGCCGCGCTCGTCATGCTGTACATGGGTTCGCTGCGCTCCGGCGCCGCGCGTCTCGCCATATGAGCAAACAAAAAACCAATCGCTCCCTGCGCGTCATGATGCTGGTACACACGACCCTGGTGCCGCCGGACGACCTCAATACCGCGGACGACCCGCGCATGGAGCAGTACCGCACCGAGTACGACGTGAAGCAGGCGCTGCTCGCGCTCGGCCATGAGGTGCGCGTGGTCGGCGTGTACGACGACCTGGCGCCGGTGCGCAAGACCATCGAGGAATGGAAGCCGCACATCGCCTTCAACCTGGCCGAAGACTTCGCCGGGGTCAGCGCCTTCGACTACTACATGGTGAGTTACCTCGCCATGATGAAAATCCCGTACACCGGCTGCAACCCGCGCGGCCTGCTGCTGGCGCGCGACAAGGCCTTGTCCAAGAAACTGCTCGCCTACCACCGTATTGCGGTGCCGGAGTTCGCTGTGTTTCCTTATGGCCGTCCGGTGCGGCCCCCGCGTTCGCTGCGCTACCCGGTGATCGTAAAGTCGCTCACCGAGGAAGGCTCGGTCGGCATCGCCCAGGCCTCGTACGTGGAGAACGCCGATCAATTGCGCGAACGCGTGACCCTGATTCATGAAAAATTCCAGGGCGACGCCATCGCCGAACAATACATCGACGGGCGCGAGTTGTACGTCACCGTGCTCGGCAACAACCAGCTCAAGGTGCTGCCGATACGCGAACTCACCTTCCGCAACGCCGCCGAGGGCGCACCGCGCATGGCGACCTACAAGGTGAAATGGAACCAGAAATACCGCGAACGCTGGGGCATCGACTACCAGTTCGCCGCCGATCTGCCGGACGGCGTGGCCGAGCGCGTTGTGAAACTGTGCAAGCGTATCTATCGCATCCTCGAACTCAGCGGCTACGCGCGCATCGATCTGCGCCTCACGCCCGCGGGCGAGCTGTACGTGCTCGAAGCCAATCCCAATCCCGGCATCGCGCGCGATGAGGATTCGACGCTCTCGGCGAAAAAAGCCGGCATTGGTTACCCGGAATTCATTCAGCTTATTCTCCAGCACGGCCTGCGCGCGCACGCACGTGCTGCGGAGTAAACCCACTCATCCGGTAAGGAGGTCAAATGGAAAAAGAGGATCTGCCACGCAACCGCGACGTCACCCTGCGCGTAGTGCCCATGCCGGCCGACACCAACGCCGCTGGCAACATCTTCGGCGGCTGGCTGATGTCACAGGTCGATATCGCCGGCTCCATCGTCGCCCTGCGCCGCGCACAAGGCCCGGTGACCACCGTGGCCGTCACCGCCTTCCGCTTTCACAAACCGGTATACGTGGGTGACGTGGTGAGCCTGTATGCCGAGGTGACGCGCGTTGGCACGACGTCCATTACCGTGGACGTCATGGTGTATGCAGAACGTGGACTGCGCCAAAGCAACGCCGAATGCACCGTCGAGAAGGTCGCGGAGGCAACGCTCGCCTACGTCGCCATCGATGCCGGCTACCGCAAGCGCCCGGTGCCGCCGGAAGCACGCTGAAACTCACGTTTCATTCCCCCTCCTTGAAATCCGACCCCGTCGCGAACGCCGTTCCGGTGCTGCCGGCAAGCAACAGGGTCAGGAATTTCATTGTACGAATCGACATGGTTTCTCCCGTTTTGTTTTCCAATTATGGTGGGCCTGATCTGGCGACCAGGATACAGAAAACTCCCCACTGTGCCCGCAGTGTTTGCATGCCTGCGCGCCCTTGCATCCCATCCGGCATCCCCCCATCTATAGTCGATCAAGTCTTAAAGGGAATATTCTTATGCGGGCAGCCGCGGACACACGGGCGGCGGCGGTCGCCGGCCAATTTTATCCCGGCGATGCCGATGTGCTGGCGCGCGAAATCCAGACGCTGCTCGCCGCCGCGGTGCAACCGAAATCACCAGCCGGCACACCCAAGGCGCTGATCGTCCCGCATGCCGGGTACATCTACTCCGGGCCGGTGGCCGCCACCGCCTACGCTCGGCTGCGGCCGCTGCGCGACATTATCCAGCGTGTCGTGCTGCTCGGACCTGTGCATCGCGTCCCGGTGCGGGGGCTGGCCCTGCCCGACACTCAGGCCTTTGAGACACCCCTTGGCCGAGTTCCGATAGACCGCGAGGCGGTCAATCGTCTTCTCATTCGTCCGATGCGCCAGATAACGACCAACGCGGCCGCACACGCGCTCGAACATTCGCTCGAAGTGCAACTGCCTTTCCTGCAGCAGGTGCTGGGTGATTTCCAGATCGTCCCGCTGGCCGTCGGCGACACCACACCCGAAGCGGTGGCCGAGGTGATCGAGGCCTTGTGGGGCGGACCCGAAACGCTGATCGTGGTGAGTTCCGACCTGTCACATTATTTACCCTATCGAGCAGCGCAACACATCGACAACAAGACTTGCAGGGCGATTGCCCGACTCCAGGCGCTCGACAGCCACGAACAAGCCTGCGGCGCGACACCAGTGAATGGCCTGCTGCTCGCGGCACGTCATCATCATCTGAGACCGCATCTACTCGACCTGCGCAACTCCGGCGACACCGCCGGTGATCGTGAGCGCGTAGTGGGTTATGCGGCCTTTGCCTTCACCGAGGAACCTGGACATGCGCCTTGATCAGGGACAGGCCCTGCTCGCGATCGCGCGCGGTGCCATTGCTGAACAGATGGGCGTTCCGAGTCCGTCCTTCGACGAGGCACAGTGGCTAAATGAATCGGGCGCAACCTTTGTCACCCTGACCTGCGCCGGCACGCTGCGCGGCTGCATCGGTAGTCTCGTGGCGGATCGCCCGCTGCGCACCGATGTGAAAAACAATGCGCTGGCCGCGGCCTTCAGCGATCCACGCTTTCCGCCGGTGTCGACGCGCGAGTATCGCGAGATCGAAGTGGAAGTATCGCTGCTTTCTCCGATGCAACCGGTCACGGTTGAAAGCGAAACCCATGCCCTGACGCTACTGCGCCCCGGGGTCGACGGCGTGCTGCTGGAATACGGCTGGCGGCGCGGCACCTTTCTGCCGCAGGTCTGGGAACAGCTGCCGGAACCGCGTGCGTTCCTCGCACATCTAAAACAAAAGGCCGGGCTGCCGGCCGATTTCTGGGCGGAAGAGATCCGACTCTCCCGCTACACCGTCACCAAATGGCGCGAATCGGAGCAAGCATGAATCATTTTCGTTGCCCTCTCCCCAAGTGAACAGGGACGCGCGCAAGCGCGCTCGGCTCGCCCCCTTCTCCCTCCGGGAGAAGGGATGGGGATGAGGGGGAGTTGGAGTAAATATTATTATGAATGGTCATTACCCTGGGCGCTGGTGGCACCGTCTCGACGACGGTCGCATCCAATGCGACCTGTGCCCGCGCGACTGCAAGCTGCACGACGGCCAGCGCGGCGCCTGCT
>CAYJBG010000174.1:0-4189 GCA_964368085.1 uncultured Acidiferrobacterales bacterium
AAGGCCTACCGGCGGCTGGCGATGAAGCTGCACCCGGATCGCAATCCCGGCGACAAGTCCAGCGAGGCCAAGTTCAAAGAGGTCAGCGAGTCGTATGAGGTACTCGCCGACGCGCAGAAACGCGCCGCCTATGATCAATTCGGCCACGCCGGGGTGGACCCGAATCTGGGTGGACGCGGACCGGGCGCCGGCGCCTATGGCGCGGGCGCCGCCAATTTCTCCGATATCTTCGGCGACGTATTCGGCGACATCTTCGGCGCGGGCGGCGGGCGGCGCCAGGGCGCGCAGCGCGGCGCCGACCTGCGCTACACGCTACAACTGTCGCTGGAAGAGGCGGTGCGCGGCACCGAGATGCACATTCGCGTCCCGACGCTGGAGCGCTGTGCCACCTGTCACGGTAGCGGCGCCAAGCCCGGCACCCAGGCTACCACCTGCGCCACCTGCGCCGGTCACGGACAGGTGCGCATGCAGCAGGGGTTCTTCTCCATCCAGCAGACCTGCCCGGCCTGCCGCGGCAGCGGCAAGACGATCAAGAGTCCGTGCGACGCCTGTCACGGCCAGGGACGCGTCAAGGCGACCAAGACCCTGTCGGTGAAGGTGCCGTCAGGTGTGGACGAGGGCGACCAGATCAGGCTTGCGGGCGAAGGCGAGGCCGGGGAGAGCGGTGCGCCGGCGGGCGATCTGTACGTGCAGGTGCGTCTTAAAGCCCACGATCTGTTCAAGCGCGACGGCGACGACCTGCACTGCGAGATGCCGGTGAGCTTCGCAACCGCGACACTCGGCGGTGACGTGGAAATCCCGACCCTCGACGGCCGCGCCAGCCTCAAGATTCCGGCCGGCACCCAGACCGGCAAAGTGTTCCGCCTGCGCGGCAAGGGCGTGCGCAACGTGCGCTCGCACGAAACCGGCGATCTCTATTGCCACGCGAGCGTCGAAACGCCGGTGAGCCTCAACAAGCGCCAGAAGGAACTGCTTGAGGAATTCGAGGTGAGTCTGCGCGCGGGCGGCGCCCGCCACAGTCCGCGCGAGCAGTCGTGGGTTGAGAAGCTCAAGAGTTTTCTCGGTTAAGCGCCACGGCGCGGGAATACCGCGCACGCCAGCGGCGTCTTAACTACCAACTGCAACGAGGAGCATGCCATGCCAAGCTGGTGGAAATGGAACAACGCCGTGGATACCGGCCGGCGCCGGATGGTGGGTGGCCTGGCGCTGCTCGCTGGAGTCTTCGCCGGCACCGCCGCCGCCCGTGCCGAAGACAAGAAGGCGGAGGACAAGCCGCTGCGCTTTCCCGGCGACGCACCGGAAAACCTGGTGGTGTATCAGGTCAACAAGCCGGAAGCCGATTATCACGATCACATCGTGTTCTCGGTGGGCGCGATGCTCCGCCAGTACGGCGACAACATCAAGATTGCGGTGGTCGCCTTCGGTCCCGGCGTTCATGTGCTGCTCAAGAACCCGCGTCGCCCGGTGAGCCGGACGGTGCGCGAGAAAATCGCCTCGCTTTCCGATTACGGCGTGGATTTCTACGCCTGCGGCAATACCCTCACGTCGCTGAAGCTCGGAGAAAAGGATGTGGTGCCGTTCGCCAAGGTGGTCGAGGTCGGCGCCTCGACGCTGATGGAGTTGCAAAAGCAGGGCTATGCCTATATCAGCTGGTAAGCTGGACGGGGGTGCAGGCACCGTTGTAAGTTAACAGGCATATGCGCGTCTACAGCCGTAATCATCGTAGGGTGCCGCCATGCCCATCCGTCGTCCCCAGAATATCAAATCGTCTGAGATCACCGACCGGGACCTCTATCTCAACCGGCGAAAGTTTATCGCCGCCGGCATTGGCATGGCCCTGAGCGGAACCAGCCTTGCAGCCGTGGCGCCGGTGGGCCGTTTCGCCACGGCACGCAAGAGCGCCTTGAGCGCGAGCGAAACACCCAATCCCTTGCGTGACATCGCCACCTACAACAATTTCTATGAGTTCGGTACCGACAAGAGCGACCCGGCGCGCAACGCCGGCAGTCTGGTGACGCACCCGTGGACGGTGCGCATCGACGGCGAAGTAAAACGCGCGCAGACCGTGGATGTCGATACGCTCATGCGCTGGTCGCCGCCCGAGGAGCGCATCTACCGCCTGCGCTGTGTCGAAGCCTGGTCGATGGTGATTCCGTGGGTCGGCCTGCCGCTTGCCGCCATCGTCAAGCGTGCCGAACTCACCAGCCGCGCAAAGTACGTCGAGTTCACCACATTAAACGATCCGAAGCAGATGCCCGGCCAGCGCTCGCGCGTTCTGGACTGGCCCTATGTCGAAGGTTTGCGCATGGACGAGGCCACGCATTCGCTCGCCATTCTCGGTGTCGGCTTGTATGGCGACATCCTGCCCAACCAGAACGGCGCGCCGATTCGTCTGGTGGTGCCGTGGAAGTACGGGTTCAAGAGTGTCAAATCGATTGTGCGCATTCGTTTCACTGAACAGCAGCCGGTCAATACCTGGAACCGCTCCACACCGAATGAATACGGTTTCTATGCAAACGTAAACCCGGCGGTCGATCACCCACGCTGGAGTCAGGCGAAGGAGCGGCGTCTCGGTGAATTCACCAAGCGCGCGACGCTGCCGTTCAACGGTTACGCCGAACAGGTGGCGTCGCTCTACCGTGGCATGGACCTGCGCAAATTCTACTGACACAGATGAAGTCGCTGCGCGGAAAAACTGCTCCTGCGTTTGTCCCCGCAGGGACGGCTTCGCGCTCCGCACTTCCGCCATCCATGGCGGTCGTTTGGTTCAAGGCGGCGCTGTTCGCGCTCTGTCTCGTGCCGCTCGCGCGGCTGGTGTTTTTCGCGTTCAGCGACCGGCTCGGCGCCAACCCGATCGAGTTCGTCCTGCGTTCGCTCGGCACCTGGACACTGACGCTGCTGCTGGTCACGTTAAGCATCACGCCGCTGCGCCGGCTCACCGGCTGGAACAGCCTCATCCGCGTACGGCGGTTGCTCGGTTTGTTCACGTTCTTCTATGTCTGTCTGCATTTTCTCACCTATGCCGGGATCGATCAGTCTTTCGATCTGTCGGCGATCCTGGCCGATGTCGTCAAGCACCCGTACATCACCGTTGGATTCACCTGCTTCGTGCTGCTCATCCCGCTCGCTGCGACCTCCACGAATGCCATGCAACGCCGTCTCGGTGGCAAACGCTGGCAGCAGTTGCACCGCCTCGTGTATCTCATCGCGGTGGGCGGGGTGGTGCATTACCTGTGGCTGGTGAAAAAGGACATAACCCAGCCGGTGTTGTACGGGCTGGTGCTGGCGGTGCTGCTCGGGATGCGTATTGTGTGGCGTCGGCGGGCGCAGGTTGCGCTTAACCGCCAGCCGGGTAGTGCGATTTAGCGGAAGCTCTTCAGCAACGCGTCCCGATCGACGCCTTTATGCTGCGAAACAGTGCGGAGAATACTGCTTAAGGAAGCTCTGATTAAGTGTCATTGCGAGGAGCCGAAGGCGACGAAGCAATCTCCAGCCCATTGAACATGAGATTGCTTCCCGCCGCGCTTCGCTCGCGGCTGAAGCTAATAAGCGCTCGCAATGACAGTAAACGACTTGTTCAGAGCTTTCCTAGCAGGTTGCTGAAAAACCCCGAAAGGCTGTCTTTGCGAGGAGCCGAAGGCGACGAAGCAATCTCCAAGTTATTGATATGTTGAAGCCTGAGATTGCTTCGCTGCGCTCGCAATGACACGCAAAGGGGTTTTTCAGCAACCTGCTAGTGTCGCTGGCGCTGAGGATGCGCAGGAGCGGCCAAAAAATCGGCCGTCAGTCACCCGCCGGCGTAATGCGGAACTCGAGCACCTTGTCGTTCGCGGTCAGGGTCTCGGCCAGGCGACGGGTGTCGTCGAGCTTGCCGGTGCGGATGACCATGGTGTATTCGAAGAATTTTCCTTCCTCTTTCAGCGCGTAGCTCAGGTTGGCGACGCTGAAGCCGTGCCCGGCGATGAGTGTGCGCAGGTCGTCTTCCGGCAACGTCTCGTGGCGGTGAAAACGGATTTCGAGGCGCGAGTAGTAGAGCGCCGGCATGATGAGTTCAATGCGCCGGAACACCGACAGCGTGCCGAGCGTGAGCAGGGTGCCGGCGATGGTCGCAAAGTAAAAACCGCCGCCGGCCAGGATGCCGATGGCGGCGGTGATCCAGATCGAGGCGGCCGTGGTCAGGCCGCGCACC
>CAYJBG010000175.1:0-4176 GCA_964368085.1 uncultured Acidiferrobacterales bacterium
CTGGCGGTGAACGGCACGGCGCGCGTCATCGGCTGGCTGTCGGCCGCGGTGCGTAGCGTGCAGTCCGGTTACATCTATCACTATGCCTTTGCCATGATTATCGGCTTGTTCCTGCTGTTGACCTTCTTCCTGCACCGCTAGAGATGGCACGCGCATGCTGACCCAGAATCTCCTGAGCCTCGCGATCTGGCTGCCGATTCTCGGCGGTGTCGCCGTACTGGCCACGGGCGGCGACGCACGCGCGCCGCTGGCGCGCAGCTTGAGCCTGATTATCGCGGTTGCCACCTTCGTGGTGACCATTCCGCTCTACACCGGCTACAATCCGCACAGCGCGTCCATGCAGTTTGTCGAATTGCGCGACTGGATCCCGGCGTTCAATATTCATTACCACCTCGGTGTGGACGGCATTTCGCTGCTGCTGGTGCTGCTCACCAGCTTCACCACCATCGTCGTGGTGATCGCCGGCTGGCAGGTGATCCAGGAAAAGGTCGCGCAATACCTGGCGGCGTTCCTGATCATGGAAGGCCTGATGATCGGCGTGTTCGCGGCGCTTGACGCCATCCTGTTCTACGTTTTCTGGGAGGCCATGCTTATCCCGATGTTCGTCATCATCGGCATGTGGGGTGGCCCGGACCGGGTGTACGCGACCATCAAATTCTTTTTGTATACGCTGCTCGGCTCGGTGCTGATGCTGGTCGCATTCGTTTTTCTGTTCTTCAAGGCCGGCAAGAGTTTCGACATTCACAGTTACTACGCGCTCAAGCTCAGTCTCACCGAGCAGGTGCTGATTTTCTTCGCCTTCTTTACGGCCTTCGCGGTGAAGGTGCCGATGTGGCCGGTGCACACCTGGCTGCCGGACGCACATGTCGAGGCCCCGACCGGCGGCTCGGTGGTGCTGGCGGCGATCATGCTCAAGATGGGCGCCTACGGCTTCATCCGCTTCTCGCTGCCGATTCTGCCGGACGCCAGCCATGAGCTGGCCTGGTTCATGATCTCCCTGTCACTCATCGCCATCGTCTACATCGGCCTGGTGGCGCTTGTGCAGGAAGACATGAAGAAGCTGATTGCCTATTCATCCATCGCGCACATGGGTTTCGTCACGCTCGGGCTGTTCATTTTCAATGTCCAGGGTGTGGAAGGCGCAATCATTCAGATGATTTCGCACGGCTTTATCTCGGGCGCGTTGTTTCTCTGTGTCGGAGTACTCTACGATCGGCTGCATTCGCGCAACATCGCCGATTACGGCGGGGTGGTGAACCGCATGCCGGTGTTCGCGTCCTTCATGATGTTGTTCTCGATGGCCAACGCCGGTCTGCCCGGCACGTCCGGGTTTGTCGGCGAGTTCCTGGTGATACTCGGCGCGTTCCAGGTGAATTTCTGGATCGCCTTCCTGGCTGCCACCACGCTCATCTTCGGTGCGGCCTATTCACTGTGGATGTACAAGCGCGTTATTTTCGGCAGTGTGCAAAACGCCGCAGTTGAAAAACTCGACGATGTAAACCGGCGCGAGGTGTTGTTCCTCTCGTTGCTCGCGCTCGCCGTACTCGCCATGGGTGTCTGGCCGGCGCCGTTTCTGGATGTGATGCAGGTCTCGGTGGATGAGCTGCTTCGTCAAGCGAGTGCAACCAAGATCGGCGCACTGACTGTAAACCTTCGCTGACGGGAAATGATTATAGACATGAACCCCTTTCTAAACAGCCTCGCGCCCGCGCTGCCGGAGATCTTCGTGTTCTCCATGGCTTGTGCGATCCTCATGACCGATCTGTTCCTGTCCGAGAAGCGCCGCTTCGTGAGTTGCGGGTTGGCATTGATTACCATGGTCGGGGCAGCCCTGTTCACGCTCGCGAATTTCGGAGCGGGTGGCGTGGCCTTCAACGGCATGTTCGTGGGCGATGCGCTGGCCGATACCCTCAAGCTCGCCATCTATCTCATTGTGTTCTTCGTGCTGATCTACTCGCGCGACTATTTACACAGCCGCGCTATGTACAAGGGTGAGTATTTCGTGCTGGCTCTGTTCGGCGTGACCGGCATGATGATCATGGCGTCGGCCGCGCATTTTCTTACACTCTATCTCGGACTCGAACTGCTCAGCCTGAGCCTCTACGCCATGGTCGCGTTCCAGCGCGATTCGGTGCCGGCCACCGAAGCGGCGATGAAGTATTTCGTGCTGGGTGCGCTCGCCTCCGGCATGCTGCTGTACGGCATGTCGATGCTGTACGGCGCGACCGGCAGTCTCGACATTGGCACGGTGCGCAAGGCGATCGGGGTGATGTCGCCGGATAACATGATCCTGATCTTCGGTCTGGTGTTCGTGATCGTGGGCTTGGGGTTCAAACTCGGCGCCGTGCCGTTCCACATGTGGCTGCCGGACGTGTACCACGGTGCCCCGACCGCGGTGACGCTTTACCTGGGTAGCGCGCCCAAGCTCGCGGCGTTCGCACTGTTCATGCGGCTGCTGGTCGGCGGGCTCGAGGACCTGGCGCCGCACTGGCAACAGATGCTGACAATCATGGCGATCCTGTCGCTGGCTGCCGGCAACATCATCGCCATCGCCCAGACCAACATCAAACGCATGCTCGCATACTCGACCATCGCGCACATGGGTTTCTTCCTCCTCGGCATATTGGCCGCCGGTCCGAACGGCTACGCGTCGGCCATGTTCTACATGCTGATCTATGCGGTCATGAGTCTCGGCGCCTTCGGCGTGGTCATTTTGCTGTCGCGTCAGGGTTTCGAGGCCGACAACCTCGATGACTTCAAGGGCCTCAACCAGCGCAGCCCGTGGTTCGCCTTTCTCATGCTGTTGCTCATGTTTTCCATGGCCGGCGTGCCGCCGACTGCCGGGTTCTACGCCAAGCTGCTGGTCATCCAGGCGGTTATCGACGCCGGTTTCCTGTGGCTAGCCGCCGTCGCGGTGTTGTTCTCGGTAATCGGCGCCTACTACTACCTGCGGGTGGTGAAGCTCATGTATTTCGACAGGCCGACGGACAGCGCGCCGTTTCAGGCCGGCGCCGACATGCGCGCACTGCTCAGCGTGAACGCCCTGGCGCTGCTGCTCATCACCCCCTGGATCGGGACGCTCATGAACATCTGCGCGCGCGCCATCGGCACGCTCGCCTGATTTGCGCCGATTCCGGCGCTAACTTCCTGATTCGTCCTTGAAATCCGCCTGATGCCCCTGTAGACTGCGCCGCTCTGTTGCGGGGTGGAGCAGTCTGGCAGCTCGTCGGGCTCATAACCCGAAGGTCGCAGGTTCAAATCCTGCCCCCGCTACCATAATTTATTTAATGTAGGGTGGGTGGAGCGAAGCGATACCCGCCGAACAATATGATTTTGTTGGGTTCGCCGCTGGCGCGGCTTAACCCAACCTACATGAGAAACGATTTTTAGAGGTTCCCTTGTAGAAGCAGTATCGCTCACGGGCGACGCTGCTTGGTCGACCGGATTGTGTGTGATGTTGCCGGGACGGTGGTTTTATGTTAAAAGACAGACTGTTTTAGGGCAAAGAAGGTGTTTTGGAAGTGGGCCGCGTGCCCACTTTTGCGTTTCTGGGGCGGGAACGATGCGTGTCACGGTGGCCGGTCTGCACAAGATGATCGAGCCCGGTATCCGGGCGCTCGGGTACGAGCTGGTGGACGTGGAATACGCGCCTGTCTCCGGTCGTAACTTGTTGCGCATCTATATCGACCGGCCCAAGGGCATTACGGTTGACGATTGCACGGTGGTCAGCCGGCAGGTGAGCGCGGTGCTGGACGTGGAGGATCCGATCTCCGAGGCGTATACGCTCGAAGTGTCCTCACCCGGGCTGGACCGGCCTCTGGTAAGGCGCGAGGATTTCGAACGTTTCGCCGGCGCGCCCATCAAAGTGCGCATGCGCGAGGCGGTGCTGGCGACAGTGAATGAAGCCTCATTCACTGATGGCGGAAGTGCGGAGCGCGAAGCCGTCCCCACGGGGACAAACGCAGGAGCAGTTTTTCCGCAGCGCAGGAATTTCAAAGGCACGCTGGTGGGCGTGGACGGCGACGCCATCGTGGTGGACGTGGACCAGGAGCGCTACCGCCTGCCGATTGCGCGAATTGAACGGGCGCGGCTGGTGCCGCAGTGGTGAGTGTTGGAGGGGTCATGGGTAACGAGATTTTGATGGTGGTCGATGCGGTGTCGCGCGAGAAGGGCGTG
>CAYJBG010000176.1:0-4156 GCA_964368085.1 uncultured Acidiferrobacterales bacterium
GCAGGTGATTGTCCGGGTCGTCGAGCCAGCGGCGCTCGGCCTCGAATTGCCCGGCATCCGGACCGGCGAGCACTGCATCCACCGGGGTTTGATCGCCGTCGAAAAACGCGAGCAGGGCGGTGCGCGGTGCGGCGTAGACAGCCTCGACCGCGCCGAAGTGCGCCAGCAGATGGCGCAACGTCGCCGCGCCACTTACGCGATGCAGGTGCAACCAGGGAAGCGCCGCGTCACCGCGCATGTCCTTTTCCCGCTCTCACCGGCATCCGTGCTCGGGTACAGCGTTACGGCGTGCGCAACGCGTCGTGAATGTGAATCGCCCGGTTGGCATCCATGATGAGCGCGTAACTCACCTTGTGGTACACCCGGAAGACCATGAGCAGGCCCGAGTCCTCGTCCGGCATCTTGTACTGGCGTTTCGTGACCGGATCCTTGCTCGTGCCCACGTGCCGCATGATGCGCAGCACATGCCCCTCTTGCATGCCCTCGCGTTTGCCGAGGCTGATGGCGACAATGGTATTCGGTCCGAACTCGCGCAGGCCGTTAATCGCCGCAAGGATGCGGCCCTTGACCCTTTTGTCCGGTGCGCGCGGAAAGTAATAAGGCAGAGCGGCCTTTTCCGGGGCCTCGATCAGACGGTCGGTGGGCACAATCTCCTGCTTTACGCGCGTCACCACCAGTTTGGTCGGGTCGCCGCGCACAAGCACTTTGGCGTCGCCCAGATACAGGGCCTCGTAGCCGAGGTTCTCGCCCGTGTCCGGGTGTTCGAGTTTCGCGCCCCGGCGGAAGATCTGGTAGTACTCGGCCTTGCTGCTTTTCTTCAGGCCGCGTGCATAGAACTCGCTGCCATCGCCGAGCGCCACGCGATCATCGAGACCGATGGTGACATAGCCGGCACTATCCAATTCGCTGCGACCGACCACCAGCGGCTCGGTCAGAAACGGCACAATGGCGTCCGGACTGATGGTCGGGATGGCCGACAGAATGGACCCGGAATGCACCTTTGGCCGCAACCTTACCACCGGCAAGCCGGACGGAGTCTCGCCGGCGGGTTCTTCAATGCCATACGGTTCTACTACATCCACGGTCGCGACCTCCGGGGGGGTGGTCGAGTCCACTTCCTGCCGCTGCACGCTCAGCTGCGGCTTGCCGTCCACGTACGTCAGCAGGATTATGTCGCCGGGGTAGATGAGATGCGGATTCTTGATCTGCTCGTTGATGGTCCACACACTCGCCCAACGCCAAGGGTCCTTGAGAAAACGCTTGGAAATGTCCCACAGAGTGTCGCCCTTCTGCACCACGTAACGATCCGGGTGCTCGGGGTTCAGCGCAACGACATCCCCCCATACCGGTCCGGCCAGTGTCAACAAGGCGAAAACGGCCCCGGCGGATAACAGTCTTTTCACGGACATGGGCATGATTCCCCGGTGGTGTTGGTCCGAAGTCTAGTCCACACCGGGCGGGTGTGCAAAGCGGGACGAGGCCGGAATTATCTTGTTATTCAGGATGATTTGAACCGATAATAATGCACTTTCGCAGGAATGGAAACGCCATTCCCGCGCTATCGTCTAAGCTTTCTGGCATGGCCCTTCGCACCATTCTGCATTACCCCGACCCGCGCCTGCGCCTGCGCGCCCAGCCCGTGAACGTGGTGGATGGCAACATCCGCACACTGGTGGACGACATGGCCGAAACCATGTATGCCGCGCCCGGCATCGGGCTGGCCGCCATCCAGATCAACGTGCCGCTGCGGGTGGTGGTGATCGACCTGTCCGAAACCCGCGCCGCCCTGCAGGTGTTCATCAATCCGGAAATCGTCGAACGCGACGGCAAACAGGTATTCGAGGAAGGTTGCCTGTCGGTGCCGGGTATTTTCGGCGAGGTGGAACGCGCCCAACACATCCGCGTGCGCGCCCTCGACCGCGACGGAAAACCGTTCGAGTTGGAGACCGAGGGGTTGCTCGCCACCTGCATCCAGCACGAGATCGATCATCTCAACGGCAAGGTGTTCGTGGATTACCTGTCGCGCCTGAAACAGTCGCGCATCCGCAAAAAGATCGAAAAACAGGAGCGGTTGACGATGTAACTCGTCAGGGGCGAGGGGCGAGGGGCGAGGAAAAAGGGTATTCTCTTAGGCTCGTACCTTTTACCTCGCCCCTCGCATGAATTTGATTTTTGCCGGCACGCCGGAGTTCGCTGTTCCCGCGCTCGAAGCGTTGCTCGACGCCGGCCACACGATTCTCACGGTCTACACCCAGCCGGACCGGCCGGCCGGGCGCGGCCGCAAGCTTGGCATGAGCGCCGTCAAGGAATTTGCAGGCAGGCGCGGTCTGCGCGTACACCAGCCGGCGACGCTCAGATCCGAAAGCGAAGCCGAAACCCTGCGTGCGCTGAAACCGGATGCGCTGATCGTGATCGCCTATGGGCTGCTCTTGCCCAAGCCCATTCTTTCCATTCCCCAATACGGCTGCATCAATGTGCATGCCTCGCTCCTGCCGCGTTGGCGCGGCGCGGCGCCGATTCAGCGCGCCATCGAGGCGGGTGACGACATCACCGGCGTCACCGTTATGCAAATGGACGCCGGCCTCGATACAGGTGCCATGCTGGCGTTGGCGAACACGCCAATTCATGCGCATGACACGGCGGCCAGCCTGCACGACCGGCTCGCGGAGATCGGCGCGCCACTTCTGGTGAGTACGCTCGCCAGGCTGGTGCGCGGCGACATCACACCACAAGCGCAGGACAACACCCACGCCACTTACGCCACCAAGCTGAAAAAAGAAGAAACCCGCATCGACTGGAACGCGGACGCTGCGCTGATCGCGCGCCGTATCCGCGCCTTTAATCCCTGGCCGGTGGCCCACACCACGATCGAAGGTCAGCCCCTGCGCCTGTGGCACGCGTCCTTGCTGGACGCAACCACCGCCACCCAGCCGCCGGGCACGCTGCTGGGCGCCGATGCCCGCGGTGTCCAGGTGCAATGCGGGCGCGGGGTGGTTTGTCTTACGCAACTCCAGTCCGAAGGCGGCAAGGTTCTGGACGCGCAGGCATTCCTTAACGGCCGACCGCTGCCGGCCGGCACGCGTCTCGGCACATGAACCTGGCCCCGGCGGCGGCGCGCGCGGCCGCCGCGCAGGCGGTGGAGGCGGTGTGGCGCGGCCGCTCGCTGGATGCCGCGCTGCCGAATCTGCTGGCCACACTGCCGGTAACACTCGCCCGCGAACACGCCCTGATCCAGGAAATGACCTATGGCGCGCTGCGCTGGCATTTCCAGCTTTTGCCGCTGGTGCGCGGCTTCATCAAAAAACCGTTCGAAGACAAAGATGCAGACGTGGAGGCCCTGCTGGTTGTCGGGCTCTATCAGCTGCTGCACATGCGCGTGGCCGCGCATGCCGCGGTCAAAGAAACCGTCGAAGCCGCCACGGTATTAAAAAAGGACTGGGCGAAGTCGATGCTGAACGCCGTGTTGCGGCGCGCACTGCGCGAAGAAAACCAGATCCGCGCCCGCATCGCCGCCGACGAAACGCTGGAACTCGCCCATCCGGCCTGGATGTTGACCCGTCTTAAACAGGCCTGGCCGGATGACTGGCGCGCCATGGCGCAGGCCAACAATGCGCGCCCGCCCCTGACCTTGCGCGTCAACGGCGGAAAAATAACGCGCGCAGCGTACTTGGAAAAACTCGCTGACACCGGGTTGGCGGCGCAGGCCGTGCCGGAGGTGGACAGCGCGCTGGTCCTGGAATCGCCGCTGCCGGTGGAAGCGCTGCCCGGATTCCGCGCGGGCGAGGTTTCGGTGCAGGACGCGGCCGCGCAACTCGGCGCCGTGCTCCTCGACACACAGCCGGGGGAGCGCGTGCTCGACGCCTGCGCCGCGCCCGGCGGCAAGGCCGCGCATATCCTGGAACGCGCACCGCAGGCGTCGCTGATCGCGCTCGATATCGATGCGCTGCGCCTCGAACGGGTGCGTGAAAACTTCGCGCGCCTGGGCCTTGCGGGCGCGGTCGTGCAGGGCGATGCGGCGCGCTCGGCGGACTGGTGGGACGGCCGGTCGTTCGACCGCATTCTGCTGGACGCGCCGTGTTCGGCAACCGGCGTGATCCGCCGCCATCCGGATATCCGCCTGCACCGGACCCCGGCCGATATCGAACAGCTCGCCGCC
>CAYJBG010000177.1:0-4134 GCA_964368085.1 uncultured Acidiferrobacterales bacterium
ATCCGCGAAGGCGGCCGCACCGTGGGGGCGGGGGTGGTGGCGAAGATTTTGGAATAAAAGGGACGAGGGACAAGGTACGAGGGGAAAGGGGTCGCAGGTGAACCCCGTTTGATAAAACCCTCGTGCCTCGCCCCTTGTATCTCGTACCTGAGTTCATAGGCCAGTAGCTCAATTGGCAGAGCAGCGGTCTCCAAAACCGCAGGTTGGGGGTTCAAGTCCCTCCTGGCCTGCCAGAGTTCAAGCGGTCTAAAGGTTTCCGGTGTTGACAGCAGATCGGATCAAATTGGTATTGGCGGTGCTGGCGCTCGTGGCCGGCATCGGTGGCTATTACTATCTTGGCGACAAGACCCTGCTGGTGCGGGTGCTGGTGTTGCTCGGCGCACTGGCCGTGACGGCGGTGATCACCCTGCAAACGGATCTCGGCCGCGCCGCCTGGACCTTCGGCAAGGAAGCCCAGGTCGAGTTGCGCAAGGTGGTGTGGCCGAGCCGCAAGGAAACCGTGCAGGTGACCCTGATGGTTGTGCTCATGGTCATCGCGGTGTCGATATTTCTGTGGTTTGTGGACTGGGGGCTGTTGACCGCCGTCAAGGCTCTGACCGGGCAGAGGTCTTAAGGCGATGACGATGCACTGGTATGTCGTGCACACCTATTCCGGCTTCGAGAAAAGTGTGCAGCGCACGCTGACGGAACACATCAAGCGCGCCGCCATGGACGACAAGTTCGGCGAGATCATGGTGCCGACCGAAGAAGTGGTCGAAATGAAGAGCGGCCAGAAGCGTACCAGCGAGCGCAAGTTCTTCCCCGGCTATGTGCTGGTCAAGATGGAAATGAGCGACGAGGCCTGGCACCTGGTGAAGAACGTGCCGAAGGTGAGCGGTTTCATCGGCGGTTCCGGCACCAAGCCGATGCCGATCACGGAAAAGGAAGCGAACGCCATTCTGCACCAGGTGCAGGAGGGCGTGGAGAAGCCGAGACCTAAATTTTCTTTCCAGCCGGGCGAGATGGTGCGCATCAAGGATGGCCCGTTTGCGGATTTCAACGGCACCGTGGAAGACGTGAACTTCGAGAAGAGCAAGTTGCGCGTGAATGTTTCCATCTTCGGCCGGTTGACGCCGGTCGAGCTCGATTTCGGGCAGGTGGAAAAGGCTTAACAGCAGGGGCGAGGGGCGAGGTACGAGGGGCGAGGGGTGGGGTGAACCCCTAGTTTATCTTACATACCTCGACCCTCGTATCTCGTACCTGAATTTAACGGGGAGCCTGACAACAGGCGCTTGCACCCACAGGAGTCAACATGGCAAAGAAGATCGACGCCTACATCAAGCTGCAGGTCGCTGCGGCGCAGGCGAACCCCAGTCCGCCGGTCGGCCCGGCGCTCGGCCAGCGTGGCCTCAATATCATGGAATTCTGCAAGCAGTTCAATGCGCGCACCAAGGACATTGAAGCGGGTACGCCGATTCCGGTGATCATCACCTGTTTCAGCGACAAGAGTTTTACCTTCGTCACCAAGACGCCGCCGGCCTCGATTCTCTTGAAGAAGGCCGCCGGCATCGAGAGCGGCTCCAAGACGCCGCACACCCACAAGGTGGGCAAGGTGACGCGCAAACAGCTTGAGGAAATCGCCAAGATCAAAATGCAGGATCTCAACTGCCATGACCTGGAGGCCGCCGTGCGTTTGATCGCCGGCAGCGCCCGCAGCATGGGCATCGAGACCGAGGGAGTCTGACATGGCAAAGCCCAGCAAACGCATGAAGGCCCTTGGCGCCAAGATTCAGACCGGCAAACACTATGCGCTGGATGAGGCATTGAATCTCATCAAGCAAACCGCCAGCGCCAAGTTCGACGAATCCGTGGACATTGCCGTGAACCTCGGCATCGACGCCAAGAAGTCCGAGCAGAACGTGCGCGGTTCGGCCGTACTGCCGCGCGGCACGGGCAAGACCGTGCGCGTCGCCGTCTTTGCCGAAGGCGCTGTCGCCGAAGCCGCGAGGAAGGCCGGCGCCGACATCGTCGGTTTCCAGGATCTCGCCGATTCAATCAAGGCCGGCAAGATGGACTTCGACGTGGTCATCGCCTCGCCGGACGCCATGCGCGTGGTCGGCCAGCTCGGCCAGATTCTCGGACCACGCGGCCTGATGCCGAACCCGAAGGTCGGCACCGTGACCCCGAACGTGGCCAAGGCGGTGGAAAACGCCAAGGCCGGTCAGGTGCAGTTTCGCATCGACAAGGCCGGTATTGTGCATAGCACGATCGGCAAGGCGTCGTTCGGCGCGGATGCACTCAAGGAAAACCTGGTCACGCTCATGGCGGCCCTGAACAAGGCCAAGCCGCCGACCGCCAAGGGTATCTATATAAAGAAGCTGACGCTGTCCACGACCATGGGTCCGGGGGTTGTGGTGGATGCAGCGTCAGTGTGAACCACTGTGCGCCGAGTGAATTAGTGCGCGCGTGAGCGCGCAACGGCGAAGTGCAGGATGCACAAGTGTCGCGTAGGCCATGGATGGCCGTGAGCGACCTCGCCTCGACTGAAATATGGATTCTCACCAACTTCCCCTCTCCCTCTGGGAGAGGGCAAAGGGTGAGGGCTCTCTGGGAGAGGGAATGAGGGTGAGGGCGCCGGAGTTTCGCACCTTCTCCCCATCCCTCTCCCGCTAGCGCGGGAGAGGGAGAGCAGGAAGAAGGAATGAAGCCCTCACCCCATCCCTCTCCCGCTGATGCGGGAGAGGGGGAGTCGGAAGAAGGTTTTGTATTACCGGAACTTTGGGCCGGCGGGATGTCCCCGCCGGAAGTCAAAGACCGCAGGTGTCGGGGCAGGTGGGTCAGTCCGAACGCCGACCACGGCTTAATGGCAGCATGCCAGCCCGCGCAGACGGCGTGCCTGAAACAGGATGTGCTCCTGGAATACGGTCGCCACAGCAACAGGAGGTGACTCGCGTGAGTCTTAATTTAGAGCAGAAACAGGCCGTCGTCGCCGAAGTGTCCAAGGTCATTGCGGACGCCCAGGCGGCGATTCTGGCCGAGTACCGCGGTTTGACCGTGGCGCAGATGACCACTTTGCGCAGCAAGGCGCGCAAGGAAGGCGTTTATGTGCGTGTGGTCAAAAACACGCTGGTGCGCCGCGCTGTAGATGGATCGCCGTTCGCATGCCTGCAAGACCATCTTACCGGTCCGTTGGCATTCGTGGCGGGTAAAGATCCGGTGGCCGCGGCCAAGGTGGTGGTGGAGTTCGCCAAGGACAACGAGAAGTTCCGCTTCATGGCCGGCAGCATGAGCGGCAAGCTCATGTCTCTGGCCGAGATGAAGGCCTTGGCCAGTCTCCCCAGCCGCGATGTGCTGCTGGCGCAACTCCTGGGCACGATGCTGGCCCCGGTGCAGAAGTTCGTCTCGACCTTGAACGAGGTCCCGACCAAGTTCGTGCGTGCGCTCGCTGCGGTTCGCGACCAGAAACAGGCCGCCGCCTGAACATCCCTTTCAATTTATTTTTAAAGATCTATCCAGGAGAATTTAATCATGTCCGCATTAAACAAAGAACAGATCCTTGACGCCGTTGCCGCCATGTCGGTGCTCGACCTGTCCGAGCTCATCAAGGCCATGGAAACAAAGTTCGGCGTGTCCGCCGCCGCTGCCGCTGTGGCCGTGGCTGCTCCGGTCGGCGCCGCACCGGTCGCTGAGGTCAAGACCGAGTTCAACGTGATTCTGGTCGCCACCGGCGAGAAGAAAGTAGAGGTCATCAAGGCAGTGCGCGCGGTGACCAGCCTGGGGTTGAAGGAAGCCAAGGACCTGGTGGAATCCGCGCCGGCGACCGTGAAGGAAGGCGCCACCAAGGAAGAAGCCGAGAAAATGAAAAAGGAACTGGAAGCGGCCGGCGCCAAGGTCGAGTTGAAGTAAGGGCGCGTTGCATCACGATACGGCCGGCGGACGGGTGTGGTGTCCGCCGGTTGAACAAGAAAACGGAGCAGGGCTGGTGGCGCAAGCCACTGGCCTCGCGCCGTTTCCGGCATGGCTGTGAATGACGCCCTCTCCCCATCCCTCTCCCGCTGGCGCGGGAGAGGGGGAGCAGGAAGACCGATTTTTTTATCGAGTTGAGGATAACGATGACCTACTCATTTACCGAGAAGAAGCGTATCCGCAAGAGCT
>CAYJBG010000178.1:0-4118 GCA_964368085.1 uncultured Acidiferrobacterales bacterium
TCGAGTCTGGAAGCCTGATTGAGCAGTTAGGGTTGCGCGCCGGGGATGTGATACTGAGTGCCAACGGGCAGGCATTGAGATCCACCGATGACATCATGCGCGCCTATCAGGGATCACAGGGAATGAGCCAGGTAAGGCTGGAAGTCTCGCGTGATGGGCGTCGGGTGCAATATCTATACGATATACGCTGAGCTTGGGTGAGCCGACCCTACCGCCGCGCCGCTTTCGCGCGCCCGGTGGAACGGCGTGTCAGACCCGATGCCTTTTGTGCGACGTCGACGAGGGAGTGCAGCGCCTTATTGACCGCGGCTGAGTTAGGGAAAACGGCCGCCACCTCAGAGTCAAGAATTACCACGTTGGAGCTGGCCCTGACTCGCTCGTAGTACTTGCCGCGTTCAAGCTTCCCAAAGTCAGATCGCTTGTACTCGGCTCGAAGTTCGTCAGATGTGGATTTACCCTTCTTCATAAATGCGTCTTTCATGCTGTGTTGCAACACGTGCGTTGATAATCCGGATGGCGTCACCGCGCTCGGTGTGCGCCACAACCAGAAGCCGGCCCGACGAGGACATTCCGAAAGTGATCATCCTTTCCTCACCTTCGGAGTGATCGGGATCGGTGCCCGTCACGGCCAGCGGGTCGTGGAACGCGCTGGAGGCCTCTTCAAATGTTACCTTGTGCTTGCGGAGGTTCTTTCGAGCCTTGACGGAGTTCCATTCGAAATGCATGTACTAATTTCAGATCCGTAGGATGGGTGGAGCGTAACGCAACCCATCGGCTTTTTCCACACCTGGCGCCGGGAATGATGGGTTGCCCCACCCTGCGGTCATGGGCACGACCCGCCTCACGCGGGCGAACCCTTCTTTAAAACTAACGATCGGGATAGAGTACCTTCGCGAGCGCCGCGAAATCCGGGATGCCGACGGTGTGCTCGTCGAACTTGAGGGCGGCGGCGATGTAGCGGAACGAATCCTCCAGCGCCGCCGGCACGACCCCGCCGTCGATAATGCGCGACTGCGGCTCGGAGACGGACAGGATGCCCACGAACTCCCACGGCTTGCGGCCGGGCAGCGGATAGAGCACCACGACCCGCGCGCGCGCTCCGGGCGCGTGTCCCTCGCCGCCCACGAGCATGTCGTACGACACCACCGGCACCGGCCGCAGCCGCCAACCGAGCACACCGATCAGCCACGGCGGCGCCTGCGGCACGCGCGCCAGCCGCGGCAGCGCCACCACTTCGGCCATGCAGGCGCTCGGCAACAACAGCGGCAGGTTATCGGTCGGTACCTCCAGGGCATGTACCGTATCGCGCACCGCCGTGCTCATGTTGCGCCTCCCAATTGAAACAGATGCGCGGCCAGCGCGCGCGGTTCGAACACCAGCACCGGTGCGTGTCCGGCGCGCACCCAGGCACCGCCGAACAGGTGGCCGGCCGCCGACGGCGCCGGTCCGAGCGGGGTGAACGGCTCAACACGCACCTCCCCGGAAGGCATGAGCTGCAATTCGTCGGCAATCAAGCCGATTGACTGGGGTCCGGCTTTCAGGAATACGGCGCGCTGCCACGCATGGCGCGGCAGCGGGTTGAGGTCGGCGTCCAGCGAATAGGCGGGCGTGCGTCCGGCGGTCGTCACCTGCCAGGCGGCGATGAACGCACCCGGCGCGTCGTTGATTTCGAGTTGTTCGCGCTTTTCGATCGCGTAACTCGTATTGTTTGGCAGGAGGTAATCCACCCCCAGCAGTCCGATGCGCAGGTATTGTTTGTTATCGGCCAAGCCTTCGCCCCTTTCCGCTTGAGGCGCGCATCAGGATGATGCCAGATGCGCGGGCAGCAGGGAACTGATCTTGGCGAACAGTTCGTCTTCCTGGTAGGGCTTGGTCATGTAGGCATTCACCCCGAGCGCGAACGCCTTGTCCCGGTGTTTGTCGCCGGCGCGCGAGGTGATCATGATGATCGGGATCTGCTTCAAGCGCGCCTCGGAACGCACGCGCGAGGTGAGCTCGTAACCGTCCATGCGCGGCATTTCGATATCCACCAGCATCACATCCGGCACCTGATCGCGCAGCAGTTCCAGCGCCTCCACACCGTCTTTGGCGAGCAGCACGTCGATGCCACGCTTCTGCAGGTGACGCTGCGTCACCTTGCGCACGGTGATCGAATCGTCCACCACCATGACCACCGCGCGCACGTGCACCGGCGCGGCCGGTTCGAGCATGGACAGTCCGGCCTCCGCCTGCGACTCATGCATGACACGCATGCCCTCCTCGGTGATCCACAAGCCGGGGATATCCAGGATCAGCACCACGCTGCCGTCGCCGAGGATGGTTGCGCCGCCCAGGCCCTCGATACCGGCCAGTTGCGCGCCCAGAGGCTTGATCACGATTTCGCGCGTGCCGGCGAGGCCGTCCACCTGAATGGCAACCAGGCGTCCGCCGCTGCGTGCCAACAATACCGGCACCTTGCGGCCGCTCGGCGGCTGCGGCGGGATGCCGAGGCGCACGGCCAGATGCATGAACGGATAAACCTGATCCTGGTAATTGAGCAACGGCTTGTGGCCGAGGCTGATGCTATTGAGCTGCTCGACCGGCACCTCGAGGATGTTCACCACCGAGGACAGCGGGACGGCGAACATCTGCTCGCTGACGCGCAGCATGAGCGCCTGACTGATGGACAAGGTGAGCGGCAGACGGATGATGAAGGTGGTGCCGACACCGCGCCGCGTGTCGACGGTGATTGAACCGCCGAGTTGCTTCACCTCGTTGTGCACCACGTCCATGCCGACGCCGCGGCCGGATGTCTGCGTGACCGTCCCGGCGGTGGAGAACCCGGCGACCAGAATAAACTGGATGAGCTCGTCGTCCGACAGATTGGCGCCGGTCGTCATCAGGCCGCGTTCGGCGGCCTTGCGGCGGATCGCGGCGATATCGAGGCCGGCGCCGTCATCCGCGAAACGGACGACGATTTCGCTGCCTTCGTGGCTGGCCTGGACGCGGATGCGGCCGGTCGCCGGCTTGCCGGCGCGCTTGCGCTCGGTTTCGGATTCCAGGCCATGGTCGATGGCGTTGCGGATCATGTGCTCGAACGGTCCGATCATGCGATCCAGCACGGTGCGATCGACTTCCACCTCGGCGCCGACCAGTTCCAGATCGACACGCTTGCCGAGTTCGCGCGCCGTCTGACGCACGATATGCCGCAGACGCGCGCCCTGCGTGGCGAAACCGATCATGCGCGTGCGCATCAGGCCTTCTTGCAGTTCGGTATTGGTGCGCGCCTGCTGTTGCAACACGGTCTCCGCCTGACTGGCGTAGTTTTCCAGATTGGAGCGGATGGTGAACAGATCGTGCAGGCTTTCGGCGAGGCTGCGCGACAGGGTTTGCAGGCGCGTAAAGCGGTCGAGTTCGAGCGGGTCGAAGTCCTCACCCAGTTGCGAAGCGGTCTCCTGGACGCGCGCCAGGATTTGCGATTCGGACTGGATCTCAAGATCGCGGATCTGATCGCGGAAGCGCGTCACGTTGCGGTTGAGCTCGGCGAGGTTCTCGCGCAGGCCGAAAATCTGCTGCTCCATGCGCGAACGAGAAATGCTCACCTCGCCGGCGAAGTTCACCAGGTCGTTCAACAGGCTGGTGCGTACCTTGATCTGGCCGCGCCGGCCGGCGTCGGCCGGGTCCTCGCCATCCGCGCGCCGGTCGATATGCTCGAGCGACGCCGGTTCGGCCAGCGCCTCGGCGCCGGCCGCAATCGAAAACGGCGATGGGTGAAGGCGGGGAGCGTGGGCCGGCGTTTCCGGTACCACAAAGTGATCGGGCGCCGGGGCGTGCCCGAGGCGGGCAAGCACCTTGGCGCCGGTCGTCGCAAAGGTCGAAACCGGCTTGTGGTCCTGAATCTGGTCGATCATGGTGACCAGTGCATCGTGCACCTCGTCCATCAGATCCATGAGCCCGCTGTCGGCCTCGATGCGGCCGTTCTCGATCTCGCCCAGCAGACTTTCGGTGTGGTGTCCAAGGTTGCCCATGGTCATGGCGCCGGCCATGCGCGCACCGCCTTTCAAGGTATGCAGCTGGCGCTTGAGTTCCGCCACGGCGGTCTTGTCGTGGCGGTCGCCGCGCCAGGCGGTGAGCGATTC
>CAYJBG010000179.1:0-4116 GCA_964368085.1 uncultured Acidiferrobacterales bacterium
TGGCGTCGGCGATGGGCAGGAATATGAGATTGGCCATCAGCTTTACGGCGTCGCGAGGCGTCCAGTGCTGTCCAGCCTCTTCGTTGTTATCCTCGTTGAATTTGCGGACGAGTTCCTCAAACACGGTGCCCATGGAGTGGTTATCCATGGCCGGATGCTTCACCGACCCGTCACTGTTGAGGACGGGGTTGGGACTTAGATTTATATCGGAATCGAGGAACTTCTCAATCAAGGTGCCGAGGGAGTCGGACTTGGAAAGTGTGGAGATCTGGTTGCGAAACTTGAAGTTCTCCAGGATGTCCTGGACATTGGGCGAAAAGCCGTCGAGGTAGGACTCGAAGTCGGCCTTAAGCTGCTGCTGGCTGCCACGGGATTTCAGGTCGCGGAGCGTGAACTTCGACGTGTTGTAGAACGCCTGCCCAGCGGCCTGGCAAAGCGCGGCGCGTTGCTCGGTAATGCCGGCCTTGTCGAGCATCTCCTTCGTTTCGAGCACGGCTTTCTTGGTCGGCTCCAGCACGGCATCGAGCCGGCGCAGGACACACATCGGCAGAATGACGTCGGGATACTTGCCCCGCTTGAACAGGTCGCGCAAAACATCATCGGCGATACCCCAGATAAAGGAGACAATTTTATTGTGAGTGGCTTGATCCATTTCAATTCCGTGTTGGGTTTCGCTCTGATTCAATCAGGTGCCGGAGGAGACCCGGCCCCACGTCGTGTCGACACAGCACAGTATCGGATGGGCTGATAACTCCCTGTATCTGCCCCACCAATGCCCATGTTCTTTTCCCGGTTATCCTAACACGCACCCCCACAGCCGGCGCAGCCGCGCCGCGAATTGCTACATATCATATAAGGAAAGACTGTAGTGCCGAAGGCGGGTTTAGGCCGCGAGCCGTTTGCGTGCTATTCCCGCTTTGTCGCTGGCGAACCCAGGGGTGCTTTCCTGATCACGACTCTATTCTTGGCCGGCGACCAGCTTTTCGAGTTTGGCCACGAGCCCGAGCACGGACGGGTGTTTGCCGGTCAGGCTTTGCAGGTGGCGGATCACGGCGCGCGCATCGTCCTGGTGGCCGGATTTCTGGAAGGCGACGGCGGTGCGGCTTGATCTGGTGAGCTGGCTGGGCGAGGCTTTGGGCGGCTAGCCCGGGAGGTCATGTTGGAGTTCGCTGCGCTCGCGCCAAGCTACGGTACACCGCGTTAATTATTCGGCGAACCGATTTTGATTCAGTCCAACAATAATTGATGTATTTCAGTGCGCTAACGAACAGTGTTTGCACACTTTCCCGCCAAGCCATTCAGACATCATTCATCGCGATGGATTCTTTGTATTTTTTTACACCCACGCATATATTACTGTTTACTTTAACCGTTGGGCCTGAGTTTCTTTTGCAGATCGCCTGACCAGGAGAATGAAAATGAACAGAATGTTAATTGCCGCGCCGCTGATGGCGCTACTGCTCACCGCGTGTGTGGTGAGACCCGCGAACCACGGCCCCGGAATGGTTGTGGTGCCAGCACTGCCGCACGTTGTGGAATTTGGCCTGGAGCCTTATTACTATTACAGCGGATATCATTATCACTACGATAATGGCTACTGGAGATACTCACACTCAAGATCCGGCCCCTGGATCGATCTTCCCAGGAGTCACTACCCCAAGGAGATCAAGTACAAGAACCGCGACCATGACCGGGGCAGAGGCGATGATCATGACCGCGGTAGAGGCAGAGATCATGACAAGGGTAAAGGCAGCGATCATGACAGAGGTAGAGACGGCGATCGTGGCCGGGGCAGAGACAGTGATCATGACAGGGGTAAAGACAGTGATCGTGACCGGGGTAGAGGCAGTGATGATGACCGGGGCAGAGGCAGCGATAACGACCGCGGTAGAAGGTATTAACCTTATGTAAATCGGAAGCAAAGGACTGGCCGTGAAGGATCTGGAACCGATGATCGGCCGCTCCAATCGCGTGTACAAAATTCTCAGCCGCAAGCGGCCGCTGACGCTGAAGATGATCTGGGCGCTGCACCGCAAACTCGGCATCCCCGCCGAATCCCTGGTTCGGCCATCGAAGAAAGCGCACGCTGCATTAAGCTCAGTTAGTCTCCTCATGAGGGGAAAGCGCATATTGCCGCGGACAGGCTTACCCCTTGGCTGCTTGTGCAACCCAGCCCTGCTTCGTCTCTGACAAACTCAGACTAAACAAAGGATTTGCGGTGGTATGCTGATGCCCACCGCTGCCCTGCCCGCAGCCTCTTCTTGCCCTTCGCCCGCTCATGGCCCGTAACCAGCCGCTCACCGAACAGCGCACCACCAGCCGCAACCTGCGGGTGCTCACGCATTTGTTTGGCTTTCTGCGCCCGTACCGCAAGAACCTGGCGGCGGCGGTGGGGGCGTAGTGGATGATGCGTGCAAGCACCCCATCCCCCTCCCTGCCTCCCCCTTGAAGGGGGAGGAGTGATGGATTGGCGTGGTGCTGCAACGGGTGGTGGCTTTGCAGTTTCGGGATGCAGGTTAAGGCTTACTTTGCCGGGAGCATCAACCGATCGTTCCCAGGAACTCGCGCAGCGTCACAATGCGGATTCCCTTGTGCTCGCCAAGCTCCAGCATCGCCCGGTCGCCGGTCACAATCAGCTTGGCATGGGCCGTGAGCGCGCATTCGAGAATGCGATTGTCGGGCTCGTCGCTCAGAACATGCAGCGTTTTCCGGGGCTGGACCACCTCCCCGAGCTCCGACAGGAACACCGCGACGCGGGCGAGCTCTTCGGCGTCACGGGCAAATTTCCGTGCCAGAACTCCGAGCACCTCATGAATAATTGGTTTCGAGATGGCGAGATCGAACCGTCCTTCCACGGCGGCCAGCACGGCCTTCTCCGCCTGTCCGCCCGGCAATGTCAGGGCGGAGATAAAGATATTGGTATCGAGAACCGCCTTCACTTGGCGAGATAGCGTGCGAGGTCCTTTTCGGTGAGCACGCCCTTCTCTTTCGCCTTACGGCTCCAGAAACCCTGGATTCCACGCAGCTCGCCCTTGAGGCGGACGGCGCGGGCGGCGCGCAGCGCGTCCTGAACCACGGCGCTCAGGGTCTTGCCCTCGGCACGCGCCAGGTCCTCGGCTTCCCTGGCAAGTTCCGGTGGCAGGGAGATGGTCTTCTTCACGGCGATGCCCATGGTCTTTTCACCCGATGGTATGAATTAATAATACCAGTATACGAAGCGGATACACCCCTCGCAAGACCCACGGTTCCGGGAAAAACGAATCGAGCCAGATATACGGTCCGATAGGGGGCCTCTGAGCGGACTGGGCAATATCTGTGAAGTAACCACCTCTTTCCGGACGACTCAACCCTGGGCCGGCCACCAGTTTTTCGAGCTTGGCCACGAGCCCGAGCACGGTCGGGTGTTTGCCGGTCAGGCTTTTCAGGTGGCGGATCACGGCGCGCGCATTGTCCTTGTGGCCGGGTTTCTGGAATTCGTGAGCCTGCCCACGAGCCTCCACGGCTCCAGTGCATTAGGCTGGCCTTCAGGGCTGACATGTCGCCCTGAAGGGCGACCTACTGGGGTTCGGCGTGTTGGGGTTCGCTGCGCTCACCCCAACCTACGGTACTGATCCGGTCGAGGCAATCAAGTACACGATGGAAAGCAAAGGACTGACCGTGAAGGATCTGGAGCCGATGATCGGCCGCTCCAATCGCGTGTACGAAATTCTCAACCGCAAGCGGCCGCTGACGCTGAAGATGATCTGGGCGCTGCACCGCAAACTCGGCATCCCCGCCGAATCTCTGGTTCGGCCATCGAAGAAAGCGCACGCTGCATAAAGCTCAGTTAGTCTCCTCATGGCCGAGGGCGGATTGTATGCACGCCTGGCGGCGTTGCAGTTTCGGGATGCGTTGGGGGCGTAGCGGATGATGCATACACCGCATCGGCGGTGCAGCGTGTTTGTTGGGCTTCGCGGGCTCAGCCCACCCTACATTGATCAGGTAACCGCTTATGTAAGCGCCATCTGGCCGACTGCTTTTACGTTGGAGAGGTTGCCCTGCTCCATGCGATACAGCGCGGTGGCTATTGATACCTGTATTAGTAATGTCCTATCTGAGGCACAAAGAAAGAGAGCC
>CAYJBG010000180.1:0-4097 GCA_964368085.1 uncultured Acidiferrobacterales bacterium
CTTCGAACAAGCGCACGAAATGCCGGTTGCAGGGATAACCCGGATCGGCCATGAGTACTTCGTCGCCCGGGTTGATGAGCACGCCGAACACCAGCGTCAACGCGCCGGACGAACCGGGCGTCACCGCCACGCGCGCGGGATCTGGGCGCGCCGCCTCCGGGTAGCTTGCGGCAATGGCCGCACGCAGCGCCGGAAGGCCGAGCGCAGGCGTGTACTGCGTATGGCCGGCGCGCAGCGCCGCGATACCGGCCTCGATGATCGGTGCGGCAGTCGGGAAATCCGGCTCGCCGATTTCCAAGTGCACAATCGAGCGGCCTTGCGCCTCGAGTGCGCGGGCGCGCGCCAGGATCTGCATGACATGGAAGGACTCGATTTCTTCCATACGGGTGGCCAACATCATGGTCGGCACGCCCCCCCTGCCGCCAGACGCCGCGCAAACGCCAGATCGAACAGGCGCTCGCCGTTGAGCGGCATGGCTTCGGCCAGCACCCGGAAGGGCTGCCGGGCTTCGCCAAGCTGGTCGAGCACCAGCACCGCGCCGGTGAAATCCTGCTCGCGCGTGTATGCGTTCACCGTCACCACCGTACATAATCCCGCAGCGCGCGCGGAGCGCAAGCCGTTCTCCGAATCCTCGAAGGCGAGACAAGCCTCCGCGCCAAGACCGAGTTTGTCCAACGCGTATTGGTAAATGTCCGGCGCTGGCTTCTTGGCCGGCACCACGTCACCCGCGGCGATCACCTCGAACCAGGAAACCGCCTGCGGCGAGATGGCATGCTCAAGCAGCGCGGTGACATTCTCCGGCGTCGTGGTGGTGGCGATGGCCAGCCGGACGCCGGCGGCGCGTGCCTCGGCGAGCAGGCGCGCCACGCCCGGGCGCAACGGGATGCCGCCCTGCGCCAACAGCGCGGTGTAGTGCCGGGTCTTGGCGGCGTGCAGCCGGGCGATCAGGCCGTCCAGATCGGCCGGCTGCACCCAATCCGGCCGGTAGCAATCCAGGTAATGGCGCATGCGCTCCTTGCCGCCGGTAACGGCCAACAATTCGCCATACAACCCCACGTCCCAGCGCCAGTCGAGGCCGGCTTCGACAAACGCCTGGTTGAAGGCCGCGCGGTGGCCGTCGCGCTCGGTGTCGGCCAGTGTTCCGTCCACGTCAAAGATGAAAGCGGAGAGCATAATTTCACACATGAATTCAGCTAGTTAACTGTGCCCAGTTTACCACCAAACTGGCTCGATTCTTGCTGCCATATTCCTTGCGCCCAGGCTACTTTATCTGATATAGATGCGCGCTAAATTTTTCCCCAGTAAGCGGCCAGACCGCCCAGTTACAGGAGTTTTACCATGCCGCTCAGTAAGAAAAAGGATCAAGCCATACAGTCCACCCTGATCCACGGCATCAAGCCGTATGTGCAGAAGAAGGATGAGGAGTACATGGGCAAAAAAATGCTCGAGCACTTCCGCACCATCCTGAATGCCTGGAAACAGGAGTTGCTCGAGGAGGTCTCGCGCACCGTGCACAGCATGCAGGACGAGACCGCGAACCATCCGGATCCGAACGATCGCGCCAGCCAGGAAACCGACATGTCGCTCGAATTGCGTTCGCGCGATCGCGAGCGCAAGCTTATCAAGAAGATCGAGGAAGCGACCGTCAAGATCGACTCCAACGACTACGGCTACTGCGAGACCTGCGGCGTGGAGATCGGCGTGCAGCGCCTGGAGGCGCGTCCGACCGCGACCCTGTGCATCGACTGCAAGACGCTGGATGAGATCCGCGAAAAACAGATGGGCTAAAGGCCTGGTTGTTCTCTATTCCGTAACAGAGAGGGGGTTCAATAACCCCCTCTCGCTTTTCCGGAGTCTGACGGTTGTATAACCTGCTCATCCGCAACGCCCGCATCGCCCGGCCGGACGGCACCTCCTTCGAGGGCGATGTCGCCTGCGAAGACGGGCGCATCGCCCGCATCGATCCCGCCATCGCGGCCGCGGCGCGCGAAACCATCGAGGCGGCCGGCAAGCTGTTACTGCCGGGCGTGATCGACCCGCAGGTGCATTTCCGCGAGCCGGGCAATGAGCACAAGGAAGACCTGGGTTCCGGATCGCGCGCCGCGGTGCGCGGAGGCGTAACCAGTTTCCTCGAAATGCCGAATACGGCGCCGCCGACCACCACCCAGGCGGCGCTCGATGAGAAACTCGCGCGCGCCGCGCGCAAGTGCGTCGCCAACTACGGCTTTTTCATAGGCGCCACGCCGGACAACCTCGAAGCCCTCAACAGCGTCACGCCGGTGTGCGGCATCAAGATTTTCATGGGCACGAGCACCGGCAGCCTGCTGGTGAATCGCCCCGAGGACCTGGAGCGCATCTTCGCGAACGGCACGCGGCTGATCGCCGTGCACGCCGAGGACGAGTCACGCATCCACGCGCGCCGCGCCCGGTTCGCCGGACGCACCGACCCGGCCGCGCACTCCGAAATCCGCGACAACGAAACCGCGCGCCTCGCCTCGGAACTGGCGCTCACGCTGTCGAAGAAATACCAGCGCCGCCTGCACATCCTGCATCTTTCGACACGCGAAGAAGTGGCGATGCTGCGGGACTACAAGCCGGCCTGGGTCACGGCCGAAGCGATCCCGAATCACCTGTTTCTCAACACCGCCGACTACGCGCGCCTCGGCACACTGGTGCAGATGAACCCGCCGATCCGCTCGCCGCAGGACAATGCCGCGCTCTGGGCCGGATTGCACGATGGCATCATCGACTTCATCGCCACCGACCACGCGCCGCATACGCTCGAAGAAAAGAAACTGGCATATCCAAATTCGCCGTCCGGCATGCCGGGAGTCGAAACCTCGCTGCCGTTGATGCTCACCGCCATGCACGAAGGCCGCTGCACGCTCGCCGAAATCCAGAAGTGGATGTGCACCGGCCCGGCGCAGGCCTACCGTATTCCGAACAAGGGCAAAATCCTGGAAGGCTGGGACGCGGACCTCACGCTCGTTGACATCGACCGCACCCGGCCGGTACGCAACGAGGAAACCTTTACCAGGGTGCGCTGGTCGCCGTGGAACGGACGCGAACTGCGCGGCTGGCCGCAGTACACCATCGTGAACGGCGAAATCGCCTTCGACAACGGACACATCCGCGAACAGGTGCGTGGCCGGCCCCTGACTTTCCTCCGCTGATCGAGAAAATGGATATCCTGCTGCTGCTCAAGGCGGTCTTGCTCGGTATCGTTGAAGGACTGACCGAGTTCCTCCCGGTCTCTTCCACCGGTCACCTGATCATCGTCGGCGAACTCATCGACTTCAACGGCGACAATGCCAAGGTATTCGAGATCGTGATCCAGCTCGGCGCCATCCTCGGCGTCGCCTGGGACTACCGCGCGCGCCTCGCGCGCACCTGCACGCAGTTCCGCGACAAGACCGAACAGCGCTTCGTGCTTAATCTGTTCGTCGCCTTTCTGCCGGCCGCGATCCTGGGCTTCCTGCTGCACCAGCACATCAAGACCTATCTGTTCAACTCCTTCACCGTGGCCCTGGCCCTGATCGCGGGCGGCATCGCCATCCTGTTCATCGAACGCCTGCCGCTCAAGGTGCGTACCCGCGACGTGGATGCGCTCGATACAATGGATGCCTTCAAGATCGGCCTCGTCCAGACCTTCTCCCTGTTTCCCGGCGTGTCGCGCGCCGGCGCCACCATCATGGGCGGCCTGCTCACCGGCCTGTCACGCACCGCCGCCACCGAGTTCTCGTTCTTCCTCGCCATGCCGGTAATGGTCGCCGCCACCGGCTACGAATTGTTCAACAATCTGCACGCCCTGCAGCCCGGCGATCTTGAAGTGCTGGCGGTCGGTTTTGTGATGTCGTTCATCAGCGCCATGATCGTGGTGAAGATGTTCCTGCGTTATGTCTCGCGCCACGACTTCAGCGTGTTCGCCTGGTACCGCATCGTCTTCGGCCTGATCGTGCTGTTCTACGCCTGGTAGACACAAATGGAATTTCTCGCGCAGTTGTTCGATATCGCCCTGCACCTCGACCGCTATCTGCTCGGGTTCCTGAGCGACTACGGGCTGTGGGTGTACGCGCTGCTGTTCGCCATCATCTTCG